>DATKMZ010000026.1:0-19544 GCA_035541575.1 Caulobacteraceae bacterium
TCGAGCGACAGGTCGGCCGCGTCGTGGATCGCCGGCGCGATCAGACCGCCGCCGCGGATCGAGATGGCGACGCCGGCGTGGACCTGCGGACTCGGCGTGAAGACGCCGGCCTCGAAGCGGCCGTTGAACTCGGGATAGGCGTGGGCCGCCAGCGCGATCGCCTTCACGAACAGCGCGCCGATCAAAAGCCGCCGCTCAGGCGGGCGCTCTGCGTTCTGCACCGTCACCCAGTCTGCGGCCGCAGCCGCATCGATGGTGTTGGCGAGGTAGTAGTGCGGGATCTCGCGCTTCGAGCGCGACATGGCTGCGGCGATCGCGTGCCGCATCTGCTCCAGATTGAACCCGCCGGGGCTCCTGGCGGCGGCCGGCGCCGCAGCAACCTCGGCGAGCGCCGCCTCAACGTCGGCGCGCACGATCACGCCGCCCGGGCCGCTGCCGCTAAGCCGGGCAAGGTCCAAGCCACGGACCTGCGCCAACTGACGCGCGGCGGGGGACGCCGGAACACGACCCGCGACCGGAGCTGCGGCTGGATGGACGGCCGGCCGCGGCGCGGCAGGCGCGGGCGGCAGCGTCGGGGCGCGGGGTGAAGGCGCAGGCGCCGGTGAGGGCGCGGAGGTCGCTTCGCCGGCCTGCGTGATGATCGCCAGCGGCGTGCCCACCGGCACTTCGACGCCCTCGTCCACCAAGCAGCGGTCGAGCACGCCGGCCTCGAAGACCTCGATCTCGATCGCGCCCTTCTCGGTCTCGACCACCGCGATGATGTCGCCGCGTCGGACGCTCTCGCCGGGCTTCTTCAGCCACTCCACCAGCGTGCCGGCCTCCATGTCCGCCCCGAGCGAAGGCATGCGGAACTCGGCCATCGGTCAGGCGCGGCCGAGCAGCGACTTGGCGGCCGTGACGATGCTGCCCACCTGCGGGATCGCCGCCGCCTCGAGGTGGCGGGCGTAGGGGATCGGGACCTCGGCGCTGCACAGCCGCGCGATCGGTGCGTCGAGGTCGAAGAAGGCCTGCTCGACGATGCGCATGCCGATTTCCGCGGCCAGGCTGCCGCTCCTCCAGCCTTCGTCGACGACCAGCGCCCGCCGCGTCTTGCGCACCGACGCCATGATCGCCTTATCGTCCAGCGGCCTTAGCACGCGCAGGTCGACCACTTCGGCCTCCACCCCCTCCTTGGCCAGCGCCTCGGCCGCTTCCAGCGTCTTCCAGAGCGAGCCGCCGTAGGTGATCAGGCTGAGATCGCGCCCCTCGCGCCGCACGGCGGCCCGGTCGGTGTCCACCGGCCCGGCGTCCTCGGCGAGGAGGCCGGCGCGGTTGTAGAGCATCACGTTCTCGAAGATCAGCACCGGATCGGGGTCCTGCAGCGCCGTCCAGAGCATCCCGCGGGCGTCCTCCACCGTGGCGGGCGCCAGCACACGCAGTCCCGGGATGTGGGCGTACCAGCCCTCGAGGCTGTGGGAGTGCTGGGCCGCCAGCTGGCGGCCGGCGCCGGTCGCCATACGGATCACCACCGGGCAGCCCAGCTGGTTGCCGGACATGTGGCGGATGGTGGCGGCGTTGTTCAGGATCTGGTCGAGCGCCAGCAGGCTGAAGTTGACCGTCATCACTTCGACGATCGGCTTCATGCCCGCCATGCCCGCCCCGATGCCTGCGCCGGTGAAGGCCAGCTCCGACAGCGGCGCATCGCGGATGCGCTCGGGACCGAACTCGGCGAGCAAGCCCTCGCTGACAGCGTAACAGCCGCCATACCGCCCGACGTCTTCGCCCATCAGGAAGACCCTGGGGTCTCGGGCGAGCGCGTCCCTGATCGCCGCGCGCACCGCTTCGCGGTAGCTCGTCTTCGCGGTGGCTGCTTGCAGCCCGGCCGGCTTGGCGGGGGGCGGCGGCCGCTTGTCCGCAACCACGTACCGGGTCAGCTCTTCCACCGGTTCCCAGGTTCCCGCTTCGGCGACGGCGACAGCCGCCTCCACCTCGGCGGCCACGTCGGCGCCGATCCGCTCCAGGTCTTCGGGATGCGCGAGCCCGCTGGCGGTCGCCCAAGCCTGGAAGCGTGTGATCGGGTCCTTCTCTCGCCAGGCCTCGACCTCCGCCTTCGCGCGATAGTGCTGGGCGTCGAACATCGAATGGGCGCGGAAACGGTAGGTGCGACATTCCAGGAAGTACGGCTTGCCTGTCTCACGCACCTGGGCGACGGCGCGACGTGTGGCCGCCTCGACCGCGACCACGTCCATGCCGTCCACCGCCTCGGAGGGTATCCGATAGGACTGCGCCTTCTTGTGGATGTCGGGCTCGGACTCCGCCAGCTCCAGCGCCGTGCCCATGGCGTAGCGATTGTTCTCGCAGACGAACAGCACCGGCAGGCCCCAGAGCGCCGCCAGGTTGAGGCTCTCGTGGAAGGCGCCCTCGGCCGCCGCGCCTTCGCCGAAGAAGCAGGCGGTCACGCGCTTCTCGCCCTGCATGTGGTCCGCGAGCGCCAGCCCCACCGCCAGCGGCAGCCCGCCGCCGACGATCGCGTTCCCGCCGAAGAGGCCCCTCTCGCGGTCGAAGATATGCATCGAACCGCCGCGCCCGCCGCTGAGGCCCTCGCGCTTGCCGTACATCTCGGCCATTACGCCCGCCATCGGCGAGCCACGCACCAGGGCGTGGGCATGCTCGCGGTAGGTGGCGACGATGCGGTCGGCGGGCCCGAGCACCGGGATCACGCCCACCGCGATCGCCTCCTCGCCGTCGTAGAGGTGCATGAAGCCGCGGATCTTTTCCTGCGTGTAGAGCTCGGCGCACTTGGCCTCGAACTCGCGGATGCGGACCATCTGGCGGATGAGCTCCAGCACGTGCTTACGCGACAGGCGCGGTTTCAGGGCGGCGTCTGTCATCGCTCCTCGCTCTCCAGCGTCGAGAGGTCGCCCTCGGGCAGGCCGAGCTCGCGGGCCTTGAGCAGGCGGCGCACGATCTTGCCGCTGCGGGTCTTGGGCAGGCTCTCGCGGAAGGCGATGTCCTTCGGCGCTACGGCCGGCCCCAGTCGCTTGCGGGCATGACCGAGCAGCTCGCGCCGCATCGGCTCGCCCGGCGCGAAGCCGGCCTTCAGCGTGACGAAGGCCTTCACAGTCTCGCCGGCGATCGGGTCGGGCAGGCCGATGACTGCGGCCTCCGCCACCGCCTGATGCTCCATCAGGGCGCTCTCCACCTCGAACGGTCCGATCAGGTGCCCGGCGCTCTTGATCACGTCATCGGCGCGGCCAATGAACCAGTAGTAGCCGTCGGCGTCGCGCATCGCGAGGTCGCCCGAGAGGTACCAGCCGCCGGCGAAGCACCTGCGATAGCGCTCCTCCTCGTGGAGGTAGCCGCGCATCATCGAAGGCCATCCCGGGCGCAGCGCCAGCTCGCCCTTCGCCATCGGGGCCGTGATCTCCTGCGCGCCCTCCCCCGTTCGCTCCACGATCCCGGCGACGACACCCGGCAACGGCTTGCCCATGGAGCCCGGCCGCACGTCCATCGCGGCGTAGTTGGCGATCATGATGCCGCCGGTCTCGGTCTGCCACCAGTTGTCGTGAAATGGCTTGCCGAAGGTCTGCTGCGACCAGACCACAGCTTCAGGATTGAGCGGCTCGCCAACGCTGGCCATGAAGCGGACGCGCGACAGATCGCAGGCGCGCGCCATCTCAGCGCCAGACTTCATCAGCATACGGATTGCAGTCGGCGCCGTGTACCAGACGGTGACCTGCTGATCCTGCAGCAGGCGGTACCAGCGAGCGGCGTCGAACTCGGCCTCGTCGACCACCATGGTCAGACCGTTCGTCAGGGGCGAGATGATCCCGTAGGAGGCGCCAGTCACCCAGCCCGGATCGGCCGTGCACCAGAAGACGTCGCCGTCATGGAAGTCGAGCGCGTAGCGCCCGGTGATGTGATGAGCGACGACCGCCTCGTGCACGTGGACCGCGCCTTTCGGCCGCCCCGTGGTGCCGCTGGTGAAATGCAGCAGCGCCATGTCGTCCGGCGCAGTGCGGACGATATCGAACGTCGGCGACGCGGCAGCCATCAGCTGCGGCAGACCGAGCACGCCCGGCTCGTCAGTCGCCGCCGGATCCACGATCAGCACGTGACGCAGGCTGGCCAGTTCTCCGCGCCAGGGCGCCACCTTGCGACGATAGTAGGCGGCGGTGGTGACCAGCACCGTCGCCTCGCCGATCTCCATGCGCGCCCTCAGCGGCTCGGGGCCGAACGCGGAGAAGAGCGGACAGAAGACGCAGCCCGCCTTCAACGTCCCGAGCGCCGCGACGTAGAGCTCCGGCCGGCGGCCCAGCAGCGAGTAGACCCGGTCGCCCTTGCTCAGGCCCAGCCCGCGAAGCACGTCCGCAAACCGGTTCGTCTCGGCGCGGAGATCGGAATAGGTGAACGATCGGACCGCGCCACTCTCCGAGAGCCAGCGGATCGCCACCCGGTCACCGCGCCCGTGCGAGACGTGCCGGTCGACCGCCTCGTAGGCGATGTTGAGGCCGCCGCCAGGCAGGCCATCGAGCTGCGCGCGCGCTTCGTCCCACGAGAACCGGGCGACGGCCGCGTCGTAGTCCGCCAGGTTCGCGCCTCGCACGTCCTCGGGGCGCTTCGCGATGGTCCGCCAGTCGGCCGCCTGATCCACCCCGTCAGCTCCCGCGCCAGTCAGGATTGCGTGACGCCGAAGCGGCGCGGCGGCCATGAGCTAAGTCAATTGTCCGTTCGCCGAGATCGCGCCATCGCTGGAGCCTGGCGCTCATGCGCCGCACATGGCTGCCCGGCCAGTAGACCCGCCCGCAGGCCGGGCAGACCCGGAACGGACCCGGCAACGTGCGGCTGCGTTCCGGAAGGCGCTCCAGATCAGCGTCGGCGGCCTCACCCAGCAAGGCGTTGTCGACCACGCAGCGGGTGAACGGCGCCCGCGTCCAGTCGAGCGCGAGCTCGCCGGAGACCGCGAGCGCCTGGGCTTCGAGACCATCGTCGATCAGGAGCACGGTCCTGACCTGAGGGCGCATCGCCTGTGCGAGCCGCCGGCTGCGCGTCACCAGCACGCGGTCCTCTGTCAGGCACCGGGATGACAGGTCGGGGGCGGCCTCGCTCGCGCCCGCCAGCGCGGTGTCGTAACCCGCGGCTCGGAGCCATCGCGCCAAGCCGTTCAGCATCCGATCGCACATGAGGCGCACGAGCAGGCCTCAGAGCGGGAGGTTCGGCCCCGGCAACCCCACGGGCGGCCGCTCAAGCTCGGCTTCGACCTCGCGCTCGCGGCCGCGCACGACGCGCCGCCCCTTGAGCGGCCCTTGCGTCTCGGTGACCACGGAGCACTGGCCCTCGGGCGACGCATCGGTCTCGTAGTAGATCACCACCCAGTCGCCGGTCCGGCCGAGCCGGTGTGCGAGCGGCGTGTTGGAGAAGAGGACAGTGAACCGCCAGTCGCCGCGCTCGGTGTGCAGGATCGGCAACCAGGTCTCGCCGGAGGGATTGAACCGCCGGGGCTTGATCCGGGGCAGCGCGCCGGCCGCCGCGCGCTCGCGGTACTCGCGGTCGACATCGAGCAGCACGGCGACGGGCGGGCGCTCGGCGGCGGCGCGCGCGCGCCGGAGCCTCGGACGGCCGAGGCGCTCGGCAAGGGCGGTCTGCACCAGCCGGACCCGCCGCGGACCCCAGCCGGCTGCGGCCGCGAGCGTGCCGTCATGCGCCGCCTGTTCCAGCGCCTCGAGAGAGCCGATGTGGAGGTCCTGGGCGAGCCGGCGCGCCAATTCCGGGCCTACGCCGGGGATGGTGCGGAACGCCGCCTCCGGGTCTGCCTGCCCGCGCACGCGGTCGAGCTGGGACCAGCGACCTGTCAGGCACATCTCGGCCAGGGCCGCGGCGATCCTCGGGCCGATACCCGGAAGCGCGTCGAGGCCGGCTCGCCCATCGGCGGCGAGGATCGATGCGACCGGGCGAGGCAGCCGTTCGATCACGTCGGCGGCCCGCTGATAGGCGCGCGCCCGGAACGGCGCGCTCCCCTGCCCGTCCAGGAGGTCGGCGTAGTCCCGCAGGCGCGCCGCGAGCGCGGCGTTCTCCGCCAACAGCGAAGCGGGGCTCTCGGGGGAAGTTTGAAGCTCGAGCATGGCGACCAGCCCGGTTCGATTTGAGTCGCCTCAAGGCTAGCCGCAGGCGGGAAGGCCCGACTTGCGCTGGGTCAATGCGACGCCCCGGGCGCGTGGGATGCTGCAAGGGCCGCCCCCGGAGGAGCGAGGCGGCCAAGGAGAACTACCATGAACACAGCTGTTGAAGTGCCCGTGAAACAGGGCGCCGTGACGGCGCCGAAGCCGTTCCCCGACATGTTCGGCCCGCTGCAACGACAGATCGACCGCCTGTTCGAAGACTTCGCGCCCGCCTTCAACGTGGGCCGGCCCGTCGCCGACCTCCGGGCTCGCATGGATCTGGCCGAGACCAAGGACGGCCTCGAGCTCACCATCGAGTTGCCAGGGCTCGAGGAGAAGGACGTGGACGTGTCGGTGAGCGATGGCATCCTCACCGTGAGCGGCGAGAAGAAGTTCGAGACCGAACAGAAGGAAAAGACCTACCAGTTCGTCGAGCGGAGCTATGGATCGTTCTCGCGCTCCATCGGTCTGCCGAGCGGCGTCACGCCGGACCAGATCAAGGCGACCATGAGCAAAGGCGTGCTCAAGGTGACCGTACCGATGCCGGCCAAGCCTGCGCCGCAGAAGATCGCCGTCCAGGCCGGCTGAGCCGGACCCCTGGCGGGAGCGGGCGTCGAGCCCCCTCTCGGTCCCGCAGCAGGTCTCGACGCGATTGCGCCGCGACCTGCTGTCGCTTTGCTCGCTTGTGCGTCGCTGTCCTTTGCTATCCTGCGCCAATGGGGCGGCACGCGCAGGCGCATAGCGAGCATTTCGAACGGCACGGCTGGGTGCTGATCGAGCGCCTGGTCGACGAGCCGGAGATCGACGCGGCGCTGCCGGGCCTCTTCGAGCTCTACCCCGCGCCGGAGGCGTTCCATGCCGGCGCAGCCGATCCGCGCTCTGATGCGTTTCGGGCAGGAGCGGATCGACGCGCCAACACCGGCGACGACCCGCGTTTCCGACCGCTGCAGTTCGCCGGGCTGAAGGAGTTTCCGTTCCAGGACCAGACCCTGAACCTGCTGGCGCTGCACCCGGCGATCATCGCGGTGGCCGAGGACCTGCTGCGGACACGCGATGTGCGGCTCTATCAGGCCGAGACGTTCGCCAAGTACTCGGGCGTCACGCAGTACGCGCAGCCCTTCCATATCGACTACACCAACCACGTGATGCTGCCGCCGCGCGCCGACGGACGCTGGCGGCAGATCCAGATGTTCCTCTACCTGAGCGACGTCACGGCCGAGCACGGGCCGACGCGCGTCGTGAGCCGCACGCTGACGTCGGATGTCTCGCTGACGCGGCTCACGTTCCCGGGCGCGCAGCTCCCGCCGGAGCGCATGGCCGAATGGGAAGCCGCCTCCCAGAGCGCGATCGGTCCGCGCGGCTCGCTGCTGGTCTACAGCGCCGACGTCGTCCATCGCGCCACCGAGATGACCAGGCCCGAGAGCGCCCGCTTCTTCTTCAACCTCGCCTATCGTGCGGCCGGCGCCGACTGGGTGGGCGGCAATCCATGGCCGCGCAAGGGGATCAGCCACTGGACCCCGCTCGTCGAGCGCTGCTCGGTGCGGCAGCTCGAGGCGCTGGGGTTTCCGCCGCCCGGCCACGACTACTGGGACGAGACCACGCTCGCCGGCTGCGCCGAGCGCTATCCCGGCCTCGATCTGGCCCCCTGGCGCGACGCGCTTCGTTGACGCGGGCCCGTCGCCGCGCTTGACGGGTATGTAAGCCACGGCTTACGTTTCGTCCGTGGCCAACCGCAATCTCGCCTTCGTCGCCCTCGCCGACCCGACCCGCCGCGCTGTGTTCGAGCGCCTTGCGGATGGGCCGCGCGCGGTCGGCGAACTGGCGCGCGGGCTGCCGGTGAGCCGGCCGGCGGTCTCGCAGCACCTGAAGGTGCTGAAGGATGCTGGGCTGGTCAGCGATCACGCTGAAGGCGCGCGCCGGGTCTACCAGATCGACCCGAAGGGCCTCGGTCAGATCCGCGCCTGGCTCGACCGCTTCTGGGATCATGCGCTTGCCGCCTTCCAGGCCGAGGTCGAGCGCGACGACGAAGGGGCGGCGCCGCCATGACGCTCACGATCAAGCCCTCGGCGATCCGCAAGACCCTGTTCCTGAAGGCGACGCGCGAGAAGGCTTTCAGCGTCTTCACGGAGGGCTTCGGCCGCTGGTGGCCGTCCACGCACTACATCGGCGACTCGCCGCTGAAGCTGGCCGTGCTTGAGCCAGGCGTCGGCGGTCGCTGGTACGGCCTGCACGAGGACGGGATCGAGCGACCGTGGGGCGAGGTGCTGGTCTGGGAGCCGCCAGCCCGGCTGGTCCTGGCCTGGCGGATCGACCACTCGTTCGGCTACGACCCGAACCTGCTCACCGAGGTCGATGTCCGCTTCATCGCGCTCGAGGACGGCCGCACGCGCTTGGAGTTCGAGCACCGCGACCTCGAGCGGTTCGGCGACAGCGAGGCGGCCGAGCGCACCCGGACCTCGATGGACGGCGGCTGGGGCATGATCCTGGGACGTTTCCAGGAGGCCGCCGAGGCCTGACCGGGCCTGCGGCTATGCAGAGGACGCGACCGAGAGCCGGCCGGCCACGCCATGCCGGTCGATCAGCGACGCGACGAAGCCCGACACGATGGCCTCGTCCACGAACGCCTGCAGGAACGCCGCGCCGGCTGCATCTTCGCACTGCGTGCCAATCGCCTGCTGCACCGTCGTGAACCGGCCCTCGTGCACGCGCGCGCCGGGCCGGCGCTCCGCCTCGCCGATCAGCGCCGGCCGCAGCCCCGCGAGCACGTCCGCGGCGCCCTCATCCATCAGCCGCGCAGCGCCGTCCGCGGCGGACGAGCGGACAAGCTTCGCGTGCTTCAAGTTCCGGTCGAGCCACAGGTCGTAGGCGGCGCCGGCCAGCACCGCGACCCTCACGCCGGGCCGATCCACGTCGGCGATCATGGCAAGCGGCGAGCCCGCCGGCGCGAGATAGGTCGCCTCGATCTCGGCATAGGCGCGGGTGAAGGCGATCCGCGCCGCCCGCGCCGGCTCAGCGCCGATCAGCCCGATGTCCCAGACGCCCTCGTCGACAGCGTCCGCCAAGGCGTTCGGCCGAGCGAACGGGATGAGTTCGAGCGGCGCGCCGAGCCGGCGAGCGACTTCTGCGGCCATGTCCGGCGCGACGCCCTGTGGCTCGCCCGCGGGTCCCCGGCCCGTCACGAGCAGAAAGTTGCCCGTGTTGATCGCCGCGCGAAGGACACCCCTCGGCGCAAGCTCGGCGCGGGCGGCCTCGACTGAAACCATCGCTCGCCGTCTCCCCGCCCCTGTACGCCTGTGGTCAGACTTGCTTATAAGCAAGACAACGAGATCATAAGGGGAGGTTCGGTTGCCGTCTCGCGACAGCAACGCCGTTAGCCGGCGAGCGATCATCGGCGGCGCGGCGGCGGCCGGCGGCCTCATGCGCGCCGGGATCGCCCGCGCCCTGACCGAGGCCGACATCTTCCCGGTTGTCGAGACCACGGAGGGGAAGGTCCGCGGCGTCAGGGCCGGCGGGATCAGCATGTTCAAGGGCGTCCGCTACGGCGGCGACACCGGCGGCGCTAACCGGTTCATGCCGCCGACGCCACCACCGAAGTGGGCGGGCGTGCGCGACGCCTTCGCCTACGGCCAGATCGCACCGCAGATGCCGAACAGCCGTCAGAACGCCTACGGCGGCCTCATCATGTTCGACATCCAGCCGGGCGGCATGGGCGAGGACTGCCTGGTGCTGAACCTCTGGACGCCGGGCGTGAACGATCAGGCCAAGCGCCCGGTGCTGGCGCACCTGCACGGCGGCGGCTTCTACGGCGGCTCAGGCAACTCGCCCGGCTACGACGGCGAGGCGCTGGCCCGGTTCGGCGACTGCGTCGTGGTCACGCTGAACCACCGCCTGGGCGCGTTCGGCTACCTCAACCTCTCAGCCATCGACCCACGCTACGGCCGCTCCGGCGCGGTCGGCATGATGGACATCGTCCAGGCGTTGGCCTGGGTGAAGGCCAACGCAGCCGCGTTCGGCGGCGATCCCTCGCGGGTGCTGGTGTTCGGGCAGTCGGGCGGCGGGGCCAAGACCAGCGTGCTGATGGCGATGCCCTCGGCGCAGGGCCTCTTCCACCGCGCCGGCGTGATGAGCGGCGCGACGCTGCGGCTGCCGAGCGCCGAGACCGCGCAGGCCAGCACCGATGCGTTCCTGATGGCGCTGGGCTTGGGCAAGGGCGACGTCGGCAAGCTGCAGTCGCTGCCGTTCGAGACGCTGCTGACCGCGCAGGCTGAGCTGGAGGCGGGCGCCAGGGCCAGGGGCGAGGCGCCGCGCTCGTTCGGCCCTTCGATCGACGGCGACGCGATCCCGGCGAGCCCGTTTGACGGCGCCGCGCCGGCCATCTCGGCGAACGTGCCGATGGTCGTCTCCAACGTGCTCGACGAGCGCGCCTATCGGATGACCAACTTCGACCTCGACGAGGCGGGCCTGCGCGGCTTCATCGCCAGGCGCGTCGGCGAGGCGCGCGCCGACGAGGTGCTGGCGATGTACCGGCGCGACGATCCGAAGGCGACGCCGTTCGTGATCCAGGCCCGGTTCGACACCGACGAGCTATTCCGCAAGCCCTCGATCATCGAGACCGAGCTAAAGGCGGCGCAGGGCGCGGCGCCGGTCTGGAGCTACCTCTATCGCGAGCCGAGCCCAGCCTACTCCGGCCGCTACGGCGTCCCGCACGGCTCCGACGTGGGGCCGAGCCTGCACGACGCCCGCGGCGGCCTCAACGAGACCGGCCCGGAGAGCCTGAGGCTCGCCGACGAAATGGCGTCGTTCTGGGTCGCGTTCGCCGCCACCGGCGATCCGAACAATCCCCGCATCCCGCACTGGCCCCCCTATCGCCCGCCCGAGCGCGCGACCATGGTGTTCGATCACACGACGCACGTGGAGAACGATCCCAGGGGCGCGTTCCGCGAGTTCTGGGCCAGGGAGCCGCCGAGGGGGTGAGATGAAGTCGCTCGAGGGAAAGGTCGCGGTCGTCACCGGCGCCGCCAGCGGGATCGGCCTTGGCATGACCGAGGCGTTCGCGAGCCGCGGCATGAAGGTGGTGATGGCGGACATCGAGGAAGACGCGCTTGAGTTCGAAGCGGACCGCCTCGTCCGCGCCAACTTCGAGGTCGTGCCGCAGGTCGTCAATGTCTCGTCGTTCGAGAGCGTGGAGCGCCTGGCCGACGCCGCCGAGGCGCGGTTCGGCGCCGTGCACGTGCTGTGCAACAACGCCGGCGTCTCGGGCGGCGGCGGGGGGCGGCCCATCTGGGCCCAGACCCCGACCGAGTGGGACTGGGTGATGGGCGTGAACTTCTACGGCGTGGTGAACGGTCTGCGCGCGTTCGTGCCGCGGATGATCGCCCACGGCGAGGAGGGGCACATCGTCAACACCTCGTCGATCCTGGGTCTCACCACTGGCGCCGGATCGATCTACGGCGTCAGCAAGCACGCGGTGACGCGGCTGACCGAGGGGCTGTTCCGCGACCTGACCAACGTCGGCGCCAACATCGGCGTCACGGTGCTGTGTCCGGGCATGATCGCGACCAACATCATCACGTCGGCCCGCAACCGGCCAGGCGAGCTGACCACCGACATCGACCTTCCCGATGTGGCGCAGCAGGCGGCGCGCGCCGCGATGGACGCACGGTTCAAGGCGGAGGGGATGGCGCCGCGCGAGGTGGGCGAGAAGGTCGCCCAGGCGATCCTGGAGCGGCAGTTCTACCTCCTGACCCACGACGAGACGATGGCGGGGGTCCGACGTCGGTTCGACGATATCGTCGAACTGCGCGACCCCTCGCCGCCGCCCCCGCTGACCAGATGACGAGAGCCGAGAAGGAATGCCGATGGCGGCAGCCGATGTGACCGCGACGCCGGACCTCGCCGCGCTCGAGGCGCGGCACAGCGAGGCGGCCCACAGCGGCATGCAGCCGGCGATCTGGGCCGAGCTGACGCCGGATCGCGTGGCGATCCACGACTACACCGGCCAGAACCGCACGTTCGGCGAGCTCAACGCCAACGCCAACCGCGTGGCGCGACTGCTACGGGCCGCGGGCCTGAAAGCGGGCGACGCCGTCGCGCTCGCCTGCTCGAACCGCGCCGAATTCTGCGACGTGCTGTTCGGCGCGCTGCGCGTCGGGATGCGCCTGACGCCCGTCAACTGGCACCTGACCGGGGACGAGATCGGCTATGTCGTGCAGGACTGCGAGGCGAAGGCGTTCTTCGCCGACGTGCGGATCGCCAAAGCCGCCGAGACCGCCGCCGCGCCGTGCCCGAACCTGATGCTGAAGGTCGCGATCGGCGGGCCGATCGCTGGCTTCCGCGACTACGATGCGGCCATCGCGCCGCTGGATGCGGCGGACATCGACGATCCGGAGCGCGGTTACACCATGCTCTACACGTCGGGTACGACCGGCCGGCCGAAGGGGGTCTACAAGCCCGGCACGGTCTACGGTGCGTTCCAGGCCGAGGCGGACCGAGAGCGCGACGTCTACCTCTGCACCGGGCCCGCCTATCACGCTGCGCCGCTGGCCGGGAACGTGCGCGCCCCGCTGCTGAACGGCCTGCCGATCGTGTTCCTCGACAAGTGGGACAGCGAGGAGGTGCTGCGGCTGATCGAGACGCACCGGATCACCCACTCGCACCTGGTGCCGATCATGTTCCAGCGCCTGCTGGCGCTGCCGCCGGAGGTGCGGTCGCGCTACGACCTCTCGTCGATAAAGCGGATCAACCACGGCGCCGCGCCCTGCCCGCCGGAGGTGAAGCGGGCGATGATCGAGTGGCTAGGGCCGGTGCTCAGCGAATACTATGCCGGCTCGGAAGGCGGCGCAGGCTTCCGGGTGAGCTCCGAGGAGTGGCTGACGAAGCCTGGCACGGTCGGCAAGTTGCCGCACGAAGGCGCGGCGATGATCGTCAACGACGCCGGCGAGGAATGCCCGACCGGCGTCGCCGGCACGATCTACATGAAGGTCCCGGCCGCAGGGTTCCAGTACTACAAGGACCAGAAGAAGACCGACGCCTCGCGGATGGGCGACTATTTCACGCTGGGCGACATCGGCTACTTCGACGAGGACGGCTACCTCTTCCTCACCGGCCGCAGCGCCGAGACGATCATCGCCGGCGGCGTGAACATCTACCCGCAGGAGATCGACAACGAGCTGATCAAGCACGCCGCGGTCGAGGACAGCTGCACGATCGGCGTGCCGCACGACGAGTACGGCGAGGAAGTGCGGGCGGTGATCCAGCTCAAGGCCGGCCACGCGCCGAGCGATGCGCTGCGCGAGGAGATCCTCGCCTTCGCCATGGCCAATCTGGCGAAATTCAAGGTCCCGCGCGGGCTCGACTTCGTGGACGAGCTGCCGCGCAGCGCGGCGGGCAAGGTGCTGCGAAACCGCGTGCGCGAGCCTTACTGGGCCGGCCGCGCGCGGCAGATCTGAGGGAGAGGCTGAGATGGCCGACGACGCGACCCTGATCGTCACCGAAAGCGCGGTGGTCGAGACCGCGACCGGCAAGGTGCGGGGCGAGATCTTCCGCGGCGTGAGCATCTACCGCGGCATCCCCTACGGCGCGTCGACGAGCGGCGCCAACCGCTTCCGCCCGCCGCAGCCGCCGACGCCCTGGGCCGGCGTGCGGGAGACGGTGCGCTACGGCGAGACCGCGCCGCAGGCCGAGGGCGGGCTCTCGGAGGGCGGCTATCCGGGCAACCGGCCGGCGATCGGCGAGGACTGCCTCGTGCTCAACGTCTGGACCCCGGCGCCCGACACGGCGCGGCGGCCGGTGATGGTGTGGCTGCATGGCGGTGGGTTCGAGGCCGGCAGCGGCTCGTCGATGCTCTACGACGGCGTGAACCTCTGCCGCCGCGGCGACGTCGTCTGCGTCAGCATCAACCACCGCCTCGGCCTCTTCGGCCACTGCGACGTGGCCGACCGGCTGGGCGAGGAGTTCGCGGGCTCGGTCAACGCGGGCTTCCTCGACATCGTCGCGGCGCTGCGCTGGGTGCGCGAAAACATCGATCGCTTCGGTGGCGATCCCGACAACATCACCATCTACGGACAGTCGGGCGGCGGACGGAAGGTCAGCATCGCGATGGCCTCGAAGGACGCCGCCGGGCTGTTCCGGCGCGGGATCGTGCAGAGCGGCTCGCATCTGCGCCTGCTCACCTCCGGCGCGGCGCATGACCTCGTCGACCGGCTGCTGAAGATCGTCGGCCTTACCGATGCGCGCACTCTGCAGGCGCTGCCGATGGAGCAGTTGCTGAAGGCGAACCGCGCGGTGCAGCGAGAAACCGGCTCACGCTTCGCGCCGGCGATCGACGGCCACGTCTTCGAGGCCCACCCGTGGGACCCGGCGGCGCCCGTGATCTCGGCCCAGGTCCCCATGATGGTCGGCACCTGCCGCACCGAGCTTTCGAACCAGCTCGGCAACGCCGACGAGAGCCTGTTCTCCCTCACCGAGGCGGAGCTGCCGCAGCGGCTCGGCCGCTATCTGCCGCCAACCGACGCGCCCGAGCTGATCGAGGTGTTCCGCCGCGCCGAGCCAACCGCCTCGCCGTCGGCGCTCTTCTTCAAGATCACCACCGCGCGCGGCTACTGGCTCGACAGCGTGATCCAGACCGAGCGCAAGGCGGCGCAAGGCGTGGCGCCGGTCTGGTCGTACCGGTTGATGTGGCGAACGCCGATCGAGGGAGGGCGGCGCATCACGCCGCACTCGCTCGACCTGCCGTTCATGTTCGACAACGTCAGCAAGGCGCGGCGAATGGTCGGCGAGGCGAGCAGCGACACCGAGGCGTTGGCGAACGCGATGAGCGAGGCCTGGCTCGCGTTCGCCCGCACGGGCGATCCGAACTGTCCGGCGATCCCGGACTGGGCGCCCTATGACCTCGAACGCCGGCCGGTGATGCTGTTCGACGTCGGACCGGAGGTGGCTTCCGACCCGCACCGCGACGAGCGGCTGGCGATGGCGCGCTACCCCACCCAGCAGATGGGCGGTCGGCTGCTGCAGAGTCAGTAAAGCGTCACGCCCCGCGCTTGAACGGCGCGGTCTGGCCGGGCCCGACTTCGACCTCGAAGGCGTTCAGCGTCATCGAGACCAGCGTGTAGTAGCCGATCACCGCCATCAGTTCGGCCAGGCCCCGCTCGCCGAAGCGCGCCACGCCAGCGTCGTAGAGCGGTCGGGGCAGCGCGTGGCGCTCGTGCATGGTCTGGCAGAGGTCGTAGACCAGCTCGTCCTCCGGCCGCCCTTTCGGCCGGCTCCCGGCCAGCACGTCGTCGATCACGCTGGACGCGACACCGTATTCGATCGCGCGCGGCGCGTGGGCGGCCCACTCGACGTTGGCTTCCCAGAACCGGCCGGTGACGCAGATGGCGAGCTCCACAAGGCCGCGGTCGAGGCAGGTGCGGGTCCAGAGCATGCCGCCGAGGCCGGTCAGACGGTGGAACAGCTCGGCGTTGGTCATCCAGGGATCGAACGGCCCGCCGAGCGAGCCGTCGGACCGCGCCTTGCGGGTCTGGAGAAAGCGCTCGCGCTCGGCGGTCTGCTCGGGCGTGAACGCGGCGAGATCGGGCGGGACCTGGCGGGACATGGGGCTACACCGAGTTGCTGCGGTCGTCGTGGAGCATCACATTGCCGAGCCCGCCCGCCGGCGCCCAGACGTTCGCGACGCGATTTTCTAGTCAGCGATGACGGGAGAGTCACGTCGCCAGGCGAAAGCCTCGCGGGTCAGGCGGGGCAGCGTTTCGCCCGCTCCGCGCGCTGGATCGTGGCGATGTTGTTGCGCTCGATCTGACTGAGCGGAACCGCCGACATGTCGTTGATATGGCAGCCGTTGTTGCCCAGCTCCTGGATCGCGCGGGCGGTCTTGAAGCAGTAGCCGTGCTCCGCGTAGATCGAGTTGCGCATCGTGTAGAGGAAGTCGCAGGTCGGCCCGTCCGGCGCCGCCAGGTAGCCGTAGTGGGCGGAAAACGCGTTGCGATCGGTACAGCCGAGGACGTCGTAGCAGGCGGCCAGCACGGGCGAGGCGAGGCTGGCCGCGAGGCCCGCAAGCGCGGCGATCGCCAGCCGCCGCAAACCCTGTCGCTGTGATTGCGTCATCCAGCCCCTCCGTTCGGCGAACGACGTTGCGCCAAGCACGGCCAAGGTTCAAGCACGGCGAGACTCGACAAACCGGCCGTGCAGACCAATCTGTTGCGCAAGGGACGTCTTGCCGGAGCACCTCCCATGTCCTTGCGATCGCTGACGGTCGCCGCATGCCTCGCGGTTGCGAGCGCGGTCGGCTTTGGCGGCGCCGCCTTCAGCGCCGATCATACGAGCAGCAGCTGCTTCCTCGCCCGCGACTGGGACGGCTGGAAGTCGCCGAGCCCGAACGTCATCTACGTGCGGGTCGGCCCGAGCGCAGTCTACCAGTTCGAACTGTCGTCGGGGTCGAACCAACTGCAGCAGGCGGACGTGCACCTTGTCTCGCGGATCTGGGGCACGGCCTGGATCTGCTCGCCGCTCGATCTCGATCTGCGGCTCGTCGACAGCCACGGCGTCTTCGAAGAGCCGCTGATCGTCAAGTCGATCACCAGGCTGACCCCTGAGCAGGTCGCGGCGATCCCGGCGAAGTTCAGGCCTTAGGCCTCGACTTGCGAGCCGCCTCGAAGACGCTGTCGGCGAGCACGGCGACGGCGCCTGTGAGGACGATCCCGGCGGCCAGCAGCGGCTGAAGGACGACGT
The DNA here is from genome assembly GCA_035541575.1 of Caulobacteraceae bacterium. Classification (GTDB taxonomy): domain Bacteria; phylum Pseudomonadota; class Alphaproteobacteria; order Caulobacterales; family Caulobacteraceae; genus Acaudatibacter. The sequence goes on from DATKMZ010000026.1 coordinate 16,863, forward strand.
AGGCGACGACGGCGGCGAGGCCGACGACCGCCAGCAGCAGCAGCGTCAGCCGGCGATCGCCGACGAACATGCTCCAGAGCTCTTCAAGGACTTCGGCGATCACGCTCATGACGCGGCCTCCGCCACGCGCGGTCGCAGAATGGCGACCAGCGTCAGCGCGACGACGAGGAAGGCGCCGGCCAGCGCGAACAGGGCCAGGTCGCCGCCCGGCCAGGGCGCGCCGAGGCCCTCCGAGGTCCAGAACACGCCGAACGCCGAGAGCATGACGCCGACGGCGAACTTCAGGGTGTTCTCCGGCACGCGGGCCAGCGGCTTGTGGATCAGCAGGCCAGCGGCCATTACGACCACGAACGCCGCCAGCGCGCCGATCGAGGCCGGAATCATCAGCCCGCGCCCGGCGCCCACCGCGAGCACGATGAACACCACCTCGAGCCCCTCGAGCAGCACCGCCTTGAACGACGCCAGCGCGGCGACGCCGTCGGCGGCGATCTTGGATCGCTCGCGCTCGTAGATCGCATCCTCGTCGTGCAGCGCCATCAGGCCGGAGGCGCGCAGCACCGCCTTGCGCAGCCAGCCGAGCCCGAACAGCAAGAGAAGGATGCCGATGGCCAGTTGCAGCGCGTGGAGCGGAACAAGGCTCAACAGCGGCCCGAGCGCGACAACGACAATGGCGAGCACGCCCAACGCCGCGCCGGCCCCGCCAAGCGCCGGCCGCCAGCCGCGCAGGCTGGCCACCGCCAGCACGATCGTGAAGGCCTCGACCACCTCGACGGTCGAGGCCACGAACGCAGCGCTGACGGCGGGGGCGGCGGTGGCGAGATCGAGCATCCTCGCGCTCTTAGCGGCGACCGCGGCGCGGCGCCAGCGCCTAGAAGCGCCGTGATACCCCCACGTAAGCCTGAAGGCCCGGAGTCGCGTGGTTGAGGCCCAGGTTGACGCCGCCGTCGAGCTGAAAGGTCGGCGACTTGGCGGGTATCCAGGCCGCGCCAAGGTCGAACGACGCCTGCTTGACCGTGCCCGTGGGATCGAAGTTCGCGTCGCCCCAGACCTCGAGGGAGACCGTGATCTCCTTGGTGGCGGGATAGGAGAAGCTGAGCAGGCTCGAGGTGTTGAAGTGGCGGCCGGCGCCGACGGCGTTAGCGAGCGCGTCGAACTCCGGATCGATCACCAGCTGCCAGTTGGCCGGCAGGCTGAGCTGGATCGGCGTCAGCACCCCCTCCTCCACCGCGCCGTTTCCGAGCACGCGCCCGGCGGTGGGGATCTTCACGTAGGGCTCGATCGCGAAGCCGACATTTCCGCCGTCGTCGCCCAGCAGGTTGAACTTGGCGCGCAGGAACAGGTCGCCAGCGCCGGCCGCGGAGGTCGTGACGCCGCTCGTCGAGTCGTGGACCGTGATCCGCTCGTAGGGGACGATGTTGGCCTCGACGTCGATCGTGTTGGTGACGCCGAGCTTCAGCGTGGGGCTGGTGAATAGCTGCGTGACGGTCGTAACGCCGGCGTCGGTCTGCGAGGTGACGTTGTAGACGTCGCTCTCGAGCTGCCAGTGGCCGGCGTCGACCGTGCAGGGCGACGTCGACTTGGTCGGCCGGTCGGTGCAGAGGCCGCGCAGGTCCGCATCCGGCGTCGGATTGAAGAGCGTGAAGCCGCTCTTGTCCGGCGCCGCCGACGCGGGATCGTCGGCCCAGGCCGCGGAGGCGGCGCAGAAGCTGAGCGCGGCGGCGGCGGCCAGCGTCCGGTGCATGCAGCCTTTCCCCTTCCTGAAGTCGGGGCAGCTTGAGCGCCAGAGCTTGCAGCCCGATTACCGCGACCCCGGCGTCGCAGATGCGAAAAGGCGCCCCGGCCGAAGCCGAGGCGCCTGAGAGGGTGGTCAGGGTTCGGGATGGCCTACCGCACCAAGCCCGTCGCGCGGGCCCAGCCCTGCAGCTCAGCTAGCCGGGCCTGGTCGGCCCGGCATGATCCGTAGTTGGCGACGATGACGGCGGCGGCGCCAGACGCTGTAACGGTGCTGGCGGCGCCATCAGGCCCGGCGGGACCTGCGGCCGGGGCGGACAGGTCGTCGCCGGAGGCTGCAGCGTCGTGCAGGCGGACAAAGCCCAGAGGCAGAGGATAGCGGGCGTCGGCGGCAGGCGTGACATAGGCGGGGACCTTCTCGATGAGGACGCGGGTGACGGTGCGGATGCGGTCCTGCGCCCGCTGGTCCGCCACCGCGACGGCCTGGCCGGCGGCGGCCTGGCGCTGGACGATCGCCACCGTCTTGGCCGTGGCGTGGAGCGCGGCGGCGGCGTCCCGCCAGTCATGGACCTTCCAGGCCGCGCCGAAACCGCCGGCCGCCGCGGCCAAGGTGAGCAGCAGCGAGACTTTCCACATCGCGGGGCTCAGGCGTGCGGAGCCGCAGGCGCGGCCGGCGTCGCCGATGCGGTCGGCGCGGCATGGCCCAGCAGGCGCGCCGTCGCGACGCTGATCGCGCCGCGGGCGATCGCCTGCGCCGCGGTGACGGCTGCGACGTCGGCGGCGCTGAGCGCGGCCTTGGCGGTCAGGTTGAGGCCGGACGCAGAGATCAGGTTGGCGACCGTGGCGCCGGCCTCGTCGACCGCGCCGGCGACGACGTCGGAGAAGCCGGCGGCGGCGTGGCCCTCAAGCTCGGCGGCGGCCGCGTCGGCGGCCTGGTACAGCGCCGCGAGC
>DATKMZ010000027.1:0-3137 GCA_035541575.1 Caulobacteraceae bacterium
TTCGGTGCTCGCGCGCCCGACAACGCCGGCCGTCATGCCCGAGGTGACGATCAGCGGCTTGCCGGAGCCCGCCAGGGCCTCCGCCATCGCCGAGACGGCGCGCAGGTCGGCGTCTCCCATCTCCACGTATCGCGAGAAGTCATGGCCGAAGGCGCAGTGGATGACGCCGTCGCTGGCGCGGGCGCCTTCCGCGAGACCGTCGGGGTCGGCGACGTCGCCTCTTCGCACCTCGCCGCCCCATTCGGCGAGCATCGCCGCCGCCTCGTCGCTCCGCGCCAGGCCTGTCACCTGATGCCCACCCGCCCGCAGCTCTTCGATGATCGCCGAGCCGATGAACCCGGTCGCGCCGGTCAGGAACACTCGCATGCGCAAACTCTCCGAAATCCACCGGAGACAAGAGTCGGCTCTCGAAGTATCCTGGTAAAGTAGTGAGGTCATCATATTAAGATCGCCAACAGGATGAACGCGCTCCTGGCCGCCGAGAACCCGCTCGGAACCTATCTGAGGGACCGCCGCACGAAGCTCGATCCGGCGGCCTTCGGCTTTCCGCCCGAGCGTCGTCGCACGCCCGGCTTGCGCCGCGAGGAGGTGGCGCAGAGGGCCAACATCAGTCCGACCTGGTACACCTGGCTCGAACAGGGCCGCGGCGGGGCGCCCTCGGCTGACGTGCTCGATCGCATCGCCCGCGCTCTGGTGCTGACCGATCTCGAACGCGAGCACCTGTTCCTCCTGGGGCTCGGCCGGCCGCCGGAGGCGCGCTATCGCAAGAGCGAGGGCGTCACCCCGCGGCTGCAGCGCGTGCTCGATGCGCTGGACCCCAGCCCCGCCGTGGTCAGGACCGCGACCTGGGACGTCGTCGCTTGGAACCGGGCGGCGACCGCTGTGCTGATGGACTACGGATCGCTGCCCCCCGAGCAGCGCAACATGCTGCGCTTCATCTTCCTCGACCCGCGCGCCCGCGCCGCGCACTACGACTGGGAGAGCATGGCGCGGCTCGTGTTAGGCGCGTTCCGGCTGGACGCAGCCCGCGCGGGCGCGGCGGTGGACGTGGCGCCTCTGGTCGACGAGCTCTGCCGGCGCAGTCCCGAGTTCGAGGCGATGTGGCGCGACAACGACCTTCCCGGCGCTCACGGCGAGGCCGTCAAGCGCGTCCGGCACCCGGTGTTCGGCGAGCTCGTCCTCGAGGTCTCGGCGTTCGCGGTGGATGGCCGAACCGACCTCAGCTTGCTGATCTACAATCCGGTGACGCCGGCGGACGCCGAACGTATCGCCTCGCTGCTGGAGCCGAACTAGCCGCCGGACGCGAGGTTCCCTGGGGGATCACGACCCCCGGAACATCGGCGCGCGCTTCGCCATGAAGGCGGTGCGGCCTTCCTTGAAGTCCGCGGAGTCGAAGCAGGCGGCGACGGCCGCCTCCACCTCGGCGAGGCGGCGCTTGTCCGGATCGCGCAGCGCCTCGCGGGCGGCCATCTTCGCGGCGCGGATCGTCAGCGGCGCATTGGCGCCGATCATCGCGGCGTACTCGCGCACCAGCCCCTCGAGCTCGGCGGCGGGCGCGACGCGGTTGACGAGGCCAACCCTGAGCGCTTCCTCGGCCGAGAACTGGCGCGCCGTAAAGAGGATCTCCTTGGCGATCGCGGGGCCGACGAGGTCGATCAGCGTCTTGATCCCGGCGAAGCCGTAGCCGAGGCCGAGCCGCGCGGCCGGGATCGCGAACCGAGAGCCCGTCTCGCAGATGCGCATGTCGCAGGTGAGCGCCACCGCCAGCCCGCCGCCGATGCAGTAGCCGCGGATCATCGCGATCGAGGGCTTCGAGAGCCCGGCCATCGCTACGTTGGCGGCGGCGGACGCGCCTGAGTAGCGGGCCTCGGCGCTGGAGTCGCTGCGCTCGGCCTCGAACTGCGAGATGTCGGCGCCGGAGACGAACGCCTTTTCGCCAGCGCCCGTGAACACCACCACGCGGATCTCCGGATCGGCCTCGAACGCGGCCAGCACGGCGGGGATCGCCCGCCACATGTCGAGCGAGACCGCGTTGCGGCGCTCCGGATTGTTGAAGATCATCCAGCCGATTGCGCCGTCCTTGCGCCCGATCAGCTTTTCGACCCCTAGGTCGCCCACGACCTGATCCATCCCCACGCCTCACCTGTTTTTCGGGGCACGTTGACAACCGGCCCGCCGTTCCGTCAACCACGCGGCCGATGAACCGCAACCTCTACGCGCTGCTCGCCTCGCGCTTCCCGGCCGATCGGAGCAAGCCGGTCTTCCGGATGCTGGACGGATCGGCCGTCACCTACGGCGAGCTCGAGCAGGGCGCGGGCCGGCTGGCGGCGCTGCTGAAGGCCAAGGGCGTCGCCGTCGGGGACCGCATCGCTGTGCAGGCCCCCAAGAGCGTCGAGATGGTGATGCTCTACCTCGCGACGCTGAAGGTCGGCGCGGCGCTCCTGCCCCTCAACACCGCCTATACGCAAGCCGAGGTGAACTATTTCGTCGGCGACGCCGAGCCTTCGCTGTTCGTCACCGACCCGGTCGCCCTGGCCGCCGAGGCGAAGGATCTGGCGCCGCTCGAGGCCACGCACGAGGCTGCGCCCGAGGACCTCGCGGCGATCCTCTACACCAGCGGCACCACCGGGCGCTCGAAAGGCGCGATGCTGAGCCACGCGGCGCTGGCGGCGAATGGCCAGGCGCTGACCGACGCCTGGGGCTTCACCGAGGCCGACGTGCTGCTGCACGCGCTGCCGATCTACCACGTGCACGGCCTCTTCATCGCCCTGCACTGCGTGTTCCTGGCCGGCGCGAGCGCGGTCTGGCTGCCGAAGTTCGACGACGCCGAGGTGCTCGCCGCCCTGCCCCGCTCGACCGCGATGATGGGCGTGCCGACCTTCTACAGCCGCCTCCTCGCGAACCCGAACTTCGACCGAAAAGCCTCTGAAACTATTCGGGTCTTCATCTGCGGATCGGCCCCGCTGCTGCCCTCCACGTTCGCCGAGTTCGAGGCGCGGACCGGCCAGCGCATCCTCGAGCGCTACGGCATGAGCGAGGCGGCGATCATCACCAGCAACCCGCTCCATGGCGAGCGCCTCGCCGGCAGCGTCGGCTACCCGCTGCCGGGCGTCTCCTTGCGCGTCGCCGACGACGGC
>DATKMZ010000028.1:0-11724 GCA_035541575.1 Caulobacteraceae bacterium
TGTTCGACGCGCTGCGCACCGACTTCTCGCTGGCGCGGATCGCCCACTACACCGGCGCGCCGCCCGAGCACGTGCAGTCCTACCTGCTGTTCACCAACTACCATCGCTACGTCGACGAGTTCGTGCGGATCGCCTGCGCCGAGCTGCAGCGCCAGGGCAGCCCCTACGAGAGCCTCTCCTGCGCCGGCGGCGTCGTGATCACCAAGGCGACGCCCGAGCCCGAGCGCGTCGTCGCCGACGCGGCCTGGCGCAAGCACCAGATGCCGGCCTACCACCTGACCACGAAGGACCGGCGCGGGGTCTCCCTGATCAACATCGGCGTCGGCCCCTCGAACGCCAAGACGATCACCGACCACTTGGCGGTGCTGCGGCCCGAGGCCTGGCTGATGATCGGCCATTGCGGAGGGTTGCGGCAAACCCAGACCATCGGCGACTACGTGCTGGCCCACGCCTACCTGCGCGACGACCACGTGCTCGACAACATCCTGCCGCCGGAGATCCCGATCCCGCCGCTGGCCGAGGTGCAGCAGGCCCTGCAGCGCGCGGCCGAGGTCGTCACCGGCGAGAGCGGCGAGGCGCTGAAGGGGCGCATGCGCACCGGCACGGTCGTGACCACCGACGACCGCAACTGGGAGCTCCGCTACTCGCTGACAGCGCTGCGCTTCAACCAGTCGCGCGCGGTGGCGGTGGACATGGAGAGCGCGACGATCGCGACGCAAGGCTACCGCTTCCGCACCCCCTACGGCACGCTTCTCTGCGTGTCCGACAAGCCGCTGCACGGCGAGATCAAGCTGCCGGGTCAGGCCAACGCCTTCTACGAGCGCGCGATCTCGCAGCACCTTCGGATCGGCATGGCGACGATGGACCTCTTGCGCCAGGAGGGGCCCCGCCTACACTCGCGCAAACTGCGAAGCTTCGACGAGCCGCCGTTCCGGTAGGCTGCGAAGTTCGAGGGAGCCCGCGAACCTGGCCGAGGCCGCGGAACATCAGGCGCCGGCGCCGGCCTGGGCCGGCTGGGCGAGGCTCGCCGTCGGCTTCGCGCAAGGCCTCGCCTTCTGGCTGCTGAGCGACGCCGCCAAGGGGTCGGCCCGACACTGGCCGGCGACAGAGCCGGCGCTCTACGCTGCGCTGCTGGTGGTCGTCGCGTTCGTCCCCCTGATCCTGCTGGGCGGCCTCGGCCGCATCCGAGCGCTTGCGCTGGCGATCTGGGCGCTCGTCGCCGCCGCGACCCTGGCGATCTTCGGCTGGCACGACATCGACGCCGGGATCTGGAGCGGCCTGCCCAACCCGGAGCGGCTGGAGCCGGCGTTCCCGATCTTCCTGTTCAGCGCCGTGTTCGTCTTCGTCGGCCACCACCTGGTCGGGCCGGCGGACGAAGCGCGCAAGCTCGTCGCGCCTTACACGGCCTACTTCGACTGGGCCTGGAAGGACGCCGTCCAGGTCGCGCTCTCGGCGGCGTTCGTCGGCGTGCTGTGGGGCTCACTGGAACTGGGCGCCGAACTCTTCGCGCTGATCGGCATCCAGGCCGTGCGCGACTTCCTGCACCACGGCTGGGTCGCCGGGCCCCTGACCGGCGTCGGCTTCGCCGCGGCGGTGCAACTGACCGACGTTCGCGTGGCGCTGATCCGCGGCGTGCGGGTGGTGGGTCTCGTGCTGCTCTCATGGCTGCTGCCGGTGATGACGGCGCTGATCGTCGCCTTCCTCGCCGCGCTGCCGTTCACGGGCCTGGCCCCACTGTTCGGCACCCGCAGCGGGGCTGGGACCGTGCTCTCGGCCAGCGCGGCGCTGATCATCCTGACCAGCGCCGCGTACCAGGACGGCGAGGCGACGATCCCGATCGTCCTGCGCTGGTCCGGGCGCGCGGCGGGCCTCGCGCTCGTCCCGCTGACGCTGATCGCCGCGGATGCGCTCTGGCAACGCATCGCGCAGTACGGCCTGACGCCGGCGCGGATCGAGGCGATCGCCTGCGCCGTGGTCTCGGCCGGCTTCGCCGCCGGCTACGCGCTCGGCGCGGTGCGGCGCTCCGGCGGTTGGATGAAGCCGCTCGAGCTGACCAACGTCGTCATGGCGCGGGTGGCGATGCTGGCGATCCTCGTGCTCTTCACGCCGATCGCCGACCCCGCGCGGCTCTCGGTGGACGACCAGGTGGGCCGGCTGCTGACGGGCAGGCTCGCGCCCGACAAGTTCGACTTCGACTTCCTGACCTACAAGGCCGGCCGCTACGGCACGGAGGCGCTGACGCGGCTGGCCGCGCTCAAGGGCTCGCCGCGCAATCTGCAGATCGCCGCGCTCGCCCGGCCGGCGAAGGCGGCGCAGAATCCGACGTCGCCGGCGACGCCCGAGACCCTCGCGCAGCGAGTCACGGTCTACCCCGCCGGCGCCAGCCTGCCCGCGTCGTTCCTGGCGCAGGACTGGTCGAACGACGCGAGCTACGGGGCCTGCTTCACCAACGTCGGTTCGATGACGACGTGCCAGGCCTTCCTGGCCGATGTCGACGGCGACGGTGCGCCGGACGTGCTGCTGACGTCGCAGACCGGCGACGCCGGGCTCGGCCTCGACGTCTTCAAGCTGGCGGCGGGCCGTTGGAAGCGGATCGGCGAGCTCGATGTCGCCTGCGCCGATCAGGTGACCGCCCTGCGCGCCGGCAAGCTGACCCTGGCGCCGCGCACCGGCGTCGACGTCGTGCTGTCGGGCCGCGCCGTGCGCTTCTCGCCGCCGCTCGCCGAGGACTGCCCGCCGGCGCCGCAGCCCACGAACTCGCCGTAGCGTCAACCGCTCAGAGTTCTCGCCATTGTCACATCGCCTCGCTATCTGCTGCGGCATGACGAGGCACATCCGGCTCGAAGCCGTCGAGAACTTCCGCGATTTCGGCGACTACGCGACCGCATCCGGCAAGCATCTGCAGCGCGGCCGGCTCTACCGCTCGGCCTCGCACGGCCGCGCCACCGACGCGGACCTGGCGGTGATCGACGCACTGAACCTGGCCGTCATCGTTGACCTGCGCCGGCCTGGCGAGCGCGAGCGCGATCCGCCGCGGCGCAGCCCCGGCTTCAACGGCCAGGTGATCCAGAACGACATCGGCGAGAGCGCCGACGAGGATCCCTGGTGGACCTTCGTCAAGACCTGCGACCTCAGCGAGGCGGCGTTCCGCGGCTACCTCCTGAACTACTACCGCGAGGCCCCGTTCAAGCAGCGCCATGTCGACCTCTTCTCGCGCTACTTCCGGGCGCTGGCCGAGGCGGACGGCCCGGTGCTGATCCACTGCGCGGCCGGCAAGGACCGCACGGGCGTGCTGGCGGCGCTGACGCACCGGCTGGTCGGCGTCCACGACGACGACATCGCCGAGGACTATCTGCTCACCAACAACGCCGAGCGGATGGCCGCGCGCGGTCCGATGGTCGCGCAGATGATCGCCCAGGAGACCGGCCGAACGCCGACCGACGCGGCCGTCCGCGCCGCGATCGGGGTCGAGCCGGAGTACCTGGTCGAGGCCTTCCGCGCGATCGATGCCGAGCACGGATCGACGGAGTTCTACCTTGAGCGGGTGTTGGGGGTGGACGCCGGGCTCCGCGATAGGCTGGAGGCACGGCTTCTCGGTTAGACCGGCTTCGACAAGAAACGCCCGCCGCCAGCTTGCGCCAGCGACGGGCGAATAGGGACCTTGGACCTCAAATCCGTCGCTGAACGTGGGCGCGCGGCGCTTCAACTGCGAATCATAATGGCGTGAGGGTGGTCACAACCTCCCGAGATGGTGCAGCGCGACCGCGCTCGCGGCGGCGAGGTTGAGCGAGTCCCAGCCCGGCGCCATCGCGATCGAGATGCTCCGCGCCCGAGCGATCAGGTCTGCGGGCAAGCCGGGCCCCTCGGCGCCCAGCAAGAGCGCGGTGCGCGGCCCGGGCGCGACATCCTCCAACCGTTCGCGCCCGCCCGGCGTCAGCGCCAGAACCTCGAAGCCAGCGGCCTGCAGGCGCGCGACAGCGTCCTCGCCGGGCGCGAGCCGCGCGAACGGAACCGTCAGCGCCGCGCCGACCGAGACGCGGATGGCCTTGCGGTAGAGCGGATCGCACGAGGTGGGATCGAGGATGATCGCGCTCGCGCCGAACGCCGCCGCGTTGCGGAAGACACCACCCATGTTGTCGTGGTTGGCGACGCCGAACAGGGCGACGACCCGGGCCAGCTTCGGCAGGCCGTCAAGGAGCGCCGCCGCGCCGGGATCCGGCGGCCGCTCGCCATGCGCGAGGATGCCTCGGTGGATATGGAAGCCGACCGCGCCGTCCATCACCGCCTGGCTGGCCGCATACACCGGGACGTCCGCGGCGAGGCCGGCCAGTAGCGGATCCAGGCGGTCCAGCCGGTTCGCGGCGATCAGCAGCGAGCGCGCGCGACAACGCGATGCGGGCCTCAGCAACACCCTGAGCACCACCTCGCCCTCGGCGATGAAGCCGCCGCCACGGCCCACGAGGTCGCGTTCGCGGACCCGAAGGTAGGGCTCGAGCCTCGGGTCGGCGGGATCGTGAAGGGGGACGATGTTCGGCAAGGCCCTGGCAGACAGCGGCCGCGCAGGAAATCGTCAAGGTGGGCTTGCATATCCGATATGAGTTAGATATATCGTGGTTCAGATATATCGTATCTAATGGAGTACACTACTCATGCATCGTTTCCATCACCGCCAGCGCGAAGCCCACGCGGCCCGGGAGTTCGGCTTCCACGGCCGGATGCGCGGCCACGGCTTCGGACCGCGTCGGCGTCGCGCCGAGCGCGTGTTCGACCAGGGCGACCTGCGCTTCGTGATCCTCAAGCTGATCAGCGAGCAGCCGCGTCACGGCTACGAGATCATCAAGGCGATCGAGGAGAAGGTCGGCGGGGCCTACAGCCCCAGCCCCGGGGTGATCTACCCGACCCTCACCCTGCTCGAGGAGCTCGGCTACGTCACCGTCGAGAGCGCAGAGGGCGGCAAGAAGCTCTACCGCGTCACCGCCGAAGGCGAGGCCGCGCTCGAGGAGAAGAAGGCTGTCGTCGACGCGATCTTCGCGCGCATGGCCGCCGTGAACGAGCGCTTCGAGGGCCCGAGCCCGCGCATCGCCCGCGCCATGCAGAACCTTGGCGCCGCGATCGGCACGCGCATGCGCACCGGCCCGGTGAGCGAGACGCAGCTCGACGCGCTCGTCGCGGCGATCGACGAGGCCGCGCGGAAGGTCGAGAAGGCCTAGCCTTCGATCACAGGCTCGTCCGCCTCCGCTCTCGCAGCTTTCGCCGGGAGAGCGGAGGGATGGGCCTTTCCATTCGGAATGACGCGGGTAGGTTGGCGGCATGCCCCGGGCAGTGGGCGCGGGGAGAAGAGCCAGCCTTGAGCCAGGTCATACCGGAAGCCGACCTCGTCGCCGTGCGTCCCGAGGCCGACGTCGCGGGCGCGCGGCTGACGCGCGGCGCGGTCAGCTGGTCGATCTTCGAGGGCGCGCGCGACCCCTACGTCATCCTGATCATCATCTACATCTTCATGCCCTACGTGGGCTCGGTGATGGTCGGCTGGCCGCACTCCAACCCGACCAAGGGCCAGGAGGTGATCTCGCAGTGGAGCCAGTATTCCGGCTGGGCCACGATGGCGACGGCGCCGTTCCTGGGCGCCTCGATCGACCAGCTCGGCCGGCGCAAGGGCTGGCTCGGCCTCGCCGTCGCGCTGATGATCCCGTTGATGTTCGGCCTCTGGTTCGCCAAGGCGGACGGTTCGGGCCTGCCGATCGTGGTCGTCATGCTGATGACCACCGTGATCGGCCTGCTGTTCAGCTACACCGAGGTGATCCACAACTCGCTGCTCGTGCGCGCGGCCGGCATGGGCGCGGCGCACAAGGCTTCGAGCCTGGCGCTGGCGCTCGGCAACGCCTTCGCGCTGGGACTGTTCGCATTCCTCGCGTGGGGCTTCATGCTGCCGGGCAAGACCGACTGGAGCTGGGTGCCGAAACAGCCGCTGTTCGGACTCAGCCAGGCCGCGCACGAGCCCGAGCGCCTGACCGGCCCGTTGACGGCGGTGCTGCTGCTGGTCGGCACGATCCCGATCATGCTCTTCACCCCGGACGCGGCGCGCTCGGGCGTCTCGATCCCCCGCGCCTTCGCCGCCGGCGCCCGCTCGCTCTGGCGGATGATCCGCACGGTCGGCCAGTTCCGCGACGCGGCGATCTTCCTCGTCGCGCGCAGCTTCTACGTCGACGGCATGACCGCCGTGCTGACCTTCTTCGGCATCTACGCCACCGGAGTGATGAAGTGGGGCGCGCTGGAGATGCTGGTGATCGGCATCATCCTGACCGTGCTGGCGGTGATCGGCGGTTTCCTGGCGCGCGTCTTCGACGGCGTGCTGGGTCCGCGCCGGGCCGTGCAGATGGAGATCCTGATGTCGCTCCTCGGCATCATCGCGCTGCTCGGCACGGCGCCGGACCGGATTCTCTTCTTCTGGCATTACGATCCGGCGGCGCACGCGCCGATGTGGAACGGCCCGTTCTTCCGCACCCTGCCGGAATGGATCTTCACGCTGATCGGCTTCTCGAACGCCGTCTTCATCACCGCCCACTACGCCTCGAGCCGCACGCTGCTGACGCGCCTGGCGCCGCCGGACCAGACCGGCGCTTTCTTCGGCGCCTACGCCGTGTCGGGCACCGCGACGGTCTGGCTCGCGCCGATGCTGGTCAACATCGGCACCCATGTGACCGGCAGCCAGCAGGGCGGTTTTGCGATGATCACCGTCCTGCTCGCGATCGGCTTCATCGGTCTGCTCTTCCTGCGCAACGGCAATCGCATCGGAACATAGGCCCGTGAGCGTGTCATCCGTCCCGCTCGACGATCGCGGCCTGCTGCTCGGCGACGGCCTGTTCGAGACCCTGCTCTGGCGGGCCGGCGCGCTGGTGCTGGCGGACGAACATCACGAGCGAATGACCTCCGGGGCCTCCGCGCTCGGCCTGGACGCGCCGACTCTGGCCGAGTTCTCGGCGCAGGCCGCCGAGGCCGTGCGAGCCGCCGGGCTCGCAGCGTCGCGCGCCGCGGTCCGCGTGACGTTGACCGCCGGCTCCGGCGGCAGGGGCTTGGGCCGGCCAGAGCCGACCCGCCCGCGGCTGTTCGCGACGGCGGCGGCGGCGCCCCCGCCGCAGACGTCCGCCCGGCTGATCGTCTCATCGCTCCAGCGCAACCCGGGCTCGCTGACAAGCCGGTTCAAGACGCTGTCCTACGTCGACGGCGTCGCCGCGCGCCGCGAAGCCGCTCTCGCCGGCGCAGACGAGGCCGTGATGCTGAATCCCGCCGGGCATGTCGCGTCCGCGACCGCCGCCAACCTCTTCTGGATCGAAGACACCGTCGTCCACACGCCGGCGCCGGAGACGGGCTGCCTGCCCGGGACCGTGGCCGCCCAGGTCCGCGCCGCGGCGCGCCGGCTCGGACTTGAGCTGCGCGAGGTTCACGCCAGCCCCGTCGCGCTGGCGGCGGCGGACGCGATCTTCCTGACCAACAGCCTGATCGGCGTGCGTCCGGCGCACATCGGCCCGACGGCGAACGCGTCGCACGCGCTGATCGAGAGGCTCGCCGCCGCGGTCGCCGCGTACGTCTAGCCCTCAGCAGTCGGCGCAAGTCACCTGCGGCGAGAGCCTGGGGTGCAGATAGTAGACGTTGCTGAAGGTGATGGGACTGGGAAGCACCTGACCAAACACCGAGGCGTAGGTGTACTTGGTCTCCGACATCACGACGCTCTCATTCGCGTTTATGACATTGGCGGGCAGGCCGCTGACCGAGACTCCGGCCTGGCGCTTGGCCATCCCTAGCGCCTGGCTCCAGACGACCGTGACATTGCCGTGAGTGTCAGCCGCGAGGCTGGAGACCCGCATCTGCAGGGTTGTCGTCGGATACGGGTACATCACCGTGTCGCCCACCGAGAAGATGTCGGCGACCTCCGCCGAGGTGACGCTGGTGTTCTGGGCGACGAGATCGCCGATCGTCGACGCGGTATGCGCCGCCCGCTCAGCGGTCATCGCGCCCTGGGTCAGTTCCACCACGCCGAAGTAGAGCAGCATCAGAATCGGCAGCAGCAGGGCGAACTCGACCGCCGCGACGCCGCGGTCGTCCCGACCGAGCCGTCGGCCCCCGCTCAGCACGACGCGCCTCCGCCGGTCCAGTTCTCGTTCCGGAACGCCACCGTGGCGGTCAGCAACCGCTGCGTCGGCCCGAGGTTGGGCAGGCCGGGCTCGAGCACCGGCGTCAGCAACGTCCAGGGATAGAACGCCCTGACCAGGACGATGTCGCACGACGCGCCGGAGTCGAACGTCAGTTGCGACTGATCGATCTGCCCGCCCGAGATCGGCGGCGTGACGTCGATCTTCGAGAAGCTCGGAAACGTCCGCACGTCGAGGCTGATGTTGGCCACGCAGTCCGACGTCGAGATCCACGACATGCCGTTGCAGACGATGGTCTTGAACCCGTCCGCCGTGTTGTTCGAGCCCGCCTGCAGCTGGCCGGTGCGGATCAGCCGCGCCGCCGCGACCGTCGACGCCTCGATCGTGGTCGAGGCCATGAAAATGAGCCCGAGTTCGAGGATCGAGAACATGAGGGCCAGGAAGGGGACCGCGACGATCGCGAACTCGACCGCGGTCGCGCCGGCGGCGTCACCCGCGAGGCGTCGCACTTCGCGCAACTGAAGAGTCGGCTTGCCGGCCGGCATCGGCGACGAATCCGTGGCGAAGACCCGGATCCGACCCTAGCCGATGCAACCTAAGCTAAGCTTAAGGGTGCGCGGCCGCGCTGACCGCGCTCGAGTAGCTCGGGGCAGGCGCGGGCGCCGCCATGGCCTGCGGCGCCGACGGGAGTTGCGCCACGGGCGCCTGGCCAACGCCGACCTGCTCGCACATCGGCGCGCAGGCGTAGCTCTGCAGCGTGCCGCCGGCGATCAGGGCGACGTGGTCGCCGCCGTTGATCCCCACGACAACCTCGCGATCGAAGATCGTGTGTCCGCGCGTGTCGGTGACAATCAGGTTGGTCACGCCGCCCTTCTTGCCGGTGACGACCACATGGCGGGTGTCCGACATGGCGACGTCGGCGACGTCCGGGCTGCCCAGGAAGACGTTGTGGGCGGGCGCCGGCAACGTGACCATGATCGAGTGATCCACGGGCACGCTCAGCGTCGCCGCCATGACGGCGACCGGGGCGAGGGCGAAGGTCGAGGCGAGGAGGAGTCTGCGCATGCCGCAAGGCTCCGCCTGATTGGTCAACAAAGGCTGAACGTTCGGCGCGAAGTCAGCCGCCGTGCGCGGCCTTCCACGCCATCGCCTGACGCAGCCGCTCGGCCAGCGGCGGGTGGGTGTAGAACACGGCTTCGGCCAGCGGCGACGGGTCGACCGCCTGGCGGTCCCATTCGCGCTCGATCACCGCCGCCAGGCCGTCCGGCTCGCGCGCGTGATCGAGGGAGTAGGCGTCGGCCCTCACGTTGGCCCAGCGAAGATAGGCGGCCGCAACGAGGCCTGCGACAATCACCGTCGTCAGGCCGAGCAGGGCGACGCCAGGCAACGACAACGGATCGGCCGCGTCGGCTGCATCGCGGGCGCCCAGCGCCCTCGCCAGCGGCGCCGCCCATCGGCGCGCCGCGAGCATTCCCAGAAAGAGCGACGCCCCTAGGAGCAGGCAGACGGCGAGGATGTCCTCATGGACATAGTGTCCCATCAGGTGGCCGACGTAGGCGCGCGCCTCCGCCGGCCGCCCCGCGGCCAGCACCGGTCCGAGAACCACCGTCGCGCGCCCGAAGCCGCCTGTGACGTCGGCGTCGAACGCCGGATCGGGCGAGAGCCGCACGTCCGCGGCCGGCAGGTGTGTCTCCGCGACGAGTCGCAGAACGCCGGCTTGCGCAGGGCTTGGCGGCGCGATGGGCAACCCGGCCCCGCCGCCGGCGACGTACGGCAGCCAGCCCACGGCCAGGATCAGGACGGCCACGAGCGGGCCCAAGACGAAGGGCCAGGCGCCGGGCCGTCGCCGCATCAGCCAATGAACTGGAGGGACCAGCACGGCGACCGCAACTGTCTGCGACGCCGCTGCGCCCAGACGCGCGCCCAACGACGCATCGGCGCCGACCCAGGCGGCGAACGCAGCCGCGGTCAGCGCCATCGCGCCGCCGACCGCCGCAGCCAGGACGCCCGCGCAAGCGGCGCTCGTCAGCCAGGGTCTTGGACGGTTCGCCTCGAGACGATCGCGGATCCGGCGCAGGAGGCCGCTGCGCGCCACAAGCGCGCAGGCCGCGAGGCCGATCGCCCAGCCGGCGGCCCAGCCGGCGAGGCGCCAGTCCGTCGCGGCCGCGGCCGCGAGGCGCTCGCTCTCGGGAATCCGAGCCAGCCATGCGGCGGCCGCGTCGTCGGGCGTCATCGGCGGTCAGACGGTCGTCGCGGCGCCGACGCCCGGCTTGCGGCCGATGCCGATCCGCTCCGCCAGCACGCGGAACGGATAGACCAGCTGCGCCAGGAAGTGTCTCGGCACGCCATCGACGCCGTAGTCGTGCGGCAAGACGCCGCGCGGCATGTAGAAGGTGCCGAACATCAGATCCCACACCGGGAAGGTCGGGGCGAAGTTGCGGTTGTGCACCGCGGGGTCCCGGACATGGTGCCAGCGGTGATAGACCGGGCTCGCGATCACGTAGCGGAACGGGCCGAACGTCCAGTCGAGATTGGCGTGCGCCAGGGCGCCGGCCACGAGATTGAAGGGTCCGATCACGAGGAACGCCGCCGGCGTGAAGCCCGCCAGCCGCACGACGGCGAGCGCGCCTGCGCTATAGATCAGGAAATTCACCGGATGGATCCGGTAGGTCGCGGTCCAGTCGAGGTCCTCAACGCTGTGGTGGACCGCATGGAACGGCCAGAGCGCGCGGCCATGGAAGAGGCGATGGAGCCAGTACTGGATGAAGTCCATGGCCACGATGATGACGACCGCCTGGGCCCAGAGCGGCAGCCGCGCAGCAAAGCCGTAGCCAGCCTCGATCGCCGATAGAATCTCCGGCGCGTCCCGCTGGAAGGTCAGGTCCACGCCCCAGCGCACGTAGGCGCCGGCGATGTCGCCGTAGAGCACGAGCCCCAGGAACCAGAAGAGCGTGTTGTCGACGAGGTCCCGGCCGGCGAACCGGCGTTGCTCCGGATTGCACGGGCTGATCCGCGCGAGCACCCCGAAGGCGACGAAGGCGGCGGCGAGGTAGATCAGCCCGGCGGGCATGGGCGGCCTTCCATATGGATCGCGACGGCCAAAGCTACGAAGCCCCGCCTAAGTTTGCGTAAAACGGTGTCGCGAACTGACTATGCCGTTCAATGGTCCACGATAGCCTGCCGCAGGCGACGCGGACCTGCACGGTTAACGCACAGTCATGATGAATATCCGTAAACCACAGAAAAATTTTCGACAATACTTCCACGTTTACTGTGGATTAAGGCCAATGCGCGAAAGTGTGCTCGTCTCAAGGGGCGAGCAGGCCTGACCGGCTTGATCCCTGATCGGCTTGCTAGAAGGAGATCAAGCAATGTCCAAGTTCGTTTCGCGTTTCGTGAAGGACGAATCGGGCGCCACGGCCATCGAGTATGGCCTCATCGTCGCGCTCATCGCCGTCGTGATCATCAGCGCCGTGACCACCCTGGGCACGAACCTGAACACCAGCCTGTCGAAGGCCGGTAACGCGATCCACTAAGCCGTCGCCAGACGTCGGTTTCGGAGAGGGCCGCGGCGCAA
>DATKMZ010000029.1:0-31387 GCA_035541575.1 Caulobacteraceae bacterium
TTCGGTGCTCGCGCGCCCGACAACGCCGGCCGTCATGCCCGAGGTGACGATCAGCGGCTTGCCGGAGCCCGCCAGGGCCTCCGCCATCGCCGAGACGGCGCGCAGGTCGGCGTCTCCCATCTCCACGTATCGCGAGAAGTCGTGGCCGAAGGCGCAGTGGATGACGCCGTCGCTGGCGCGGGCGCCTTCCGCCAGACCGTCGGGGTCGGCGACGTCGCCTCTTCGCACCTCGACGCCCCATTCGGCGAGCATCGCCGCCCCCTCGTCGCTCCGCGCCAGGCCCGTCACCTCATGCCCACCCGCCCGCAGCTCTTCGTCAGCAGAGCGTCGGGTGGCGACCCACGGGGCCTGGCTTGCTGGAAGGTCTGCTGGGCGACTACCTGGCTTGAACGCTCGCAAGTCCCACCGCGACCGAGGCGAGGTGAGCGGGGGAAGCGTGGCTACTTGCGGCGCTGCTTGCGGGCGGCGTAGCGGGCGTCGCGGGCGGCCTTTTGCTTGGCCCGCAGCTCCAGCTCCATCGCCTCGGCGATCTCGGCCTCGAGCGCCTTGCGCTCGGAGTCCCTCCGCGCGGACTCCTCGCGCCGGGCCTGGCGTTCGGCCGCGCGCTTCTGGCGCAGCTCCTCGAGCTCGAGCTCACGCTGAAGGCGCCGCTCCTCGAACTGCGGATCGACGACGGTGGGCTTCGCCTTGAATTTGGCCACAAGGGCCTTCTTCGCTTCCGCCGAGGCCGCTTGGCGGTCGGCGAAGTTGGGCAACTTCGATGGCTTCATGGTTGCCGCCTCATAGCGAGGCGCCCCCGCTCAAGCCAAGCCAAATTTTCAGATCGCCCCTGCCGCGCGCATCGCGGCGATCTCGGCCGGCGCATAGCCGATCTCGGCCAGCACCGCTTCGGTGTCGCCCGGCGTCAGCGGCGCAAGGCTGCGGACGCCGGTTTCGAGCCCGTCCATGTTGATCGGCGAGTCGACCAGATGGGTCGCGCCGAGCCGCGGGTGCGCCACCGGCGTCGCCATGCCCAGGTGCCTGACCTGCGGATCGGCGAATGTCTGGTCGATGGTGAGGATCGGGCCGCAGGGAATACCGGCGCCCTCCAGCGTCTCGATCCACCAGGCGGCGGGCCGCTTCTTCGTCTCCGCCGCGATCGACGCGTTCAGCGCCACGCGGTTCTCCACGCGGCGGCGGGTGCTGGAGAAGCGCTCGTCCTTGAGCCAGTCCGGCCGGCCCGCCGCCTCGCAGAACCGCTCGAACTGCGCCGGCGACGAGGCGGCGATGTTGATCGGGCCGTCCGCCGCGGGGAACACGCCCATCGGGCAGATGGTCGGGTGGTCGTTGCCCATCTGGCCGGCGACCTCGCCGGCCATCAGCCAGCGCGCGGCCTGGAAATCCAGGAGGAAGATCGCCGACTCGAGCAGCGAGGTGTGGACGTAGCGGCCTTCGCCGGTGCTCTGGCGCTGGTAGAGCGCCATCATGATCGCCAGCGCCAGCAGCGTGCCGGCGGTGACGTCGCTGACCGCGATGCCGGTGCGCATCGGCCCGCGCCCCGGCTCGCCGGTCACGCTCATCAGCCCGCTCATGCCCTGGGCGATCTGGTCGACGCCTGCGCGCATCGCGTAGGGCCCGTCCTGGCCGAAGCCGCTGATCGAGCCGTAGACGAGGCGCGGGTTGATGGCCTTCAGGTCATCGTAGGCGATCTTCAGCCGGTGCTTGACCGGCGCGCGCATGTTCTCGACCAGCACGTCGGCCCGCTCGACCAGCTTCAGGAACGCCGCGTGGCCCGCAGCCGACTTTAGGTCGAGGCTGACGAAGCGCTTGTTGCGGTGCAGGTTCTGGAAGTCGAACCCGTCGCGGCTGATGACGTCGCGCCCGTCGCCCGGCGGCAGCACCGCGATCACGTCCGCGCCCCAGTCTGAGAGGTGGCGCACGCAGGTGGGCCCGGCCCGCGCCAGCGTCAGATCGAGCACCCGCAGTCCCTTGAGAGGCAGGGCGGCGCTCGTCTGCGTGTCCGCCAGCGGCCGGCCGTCGTCCATTGCGCTCCGCCCTTGTCGTTTTCGCGCCAGCATACACGCGGCGCGGGCGTCCGTCGCGAGCGGGCTGGACCGGCGGCGCGCGCGGCGTAAGCTCTGCGACATCACGGCTTCGGGGGAGGTCGACTCAATGCGCAAGCTGATTGGACCGGCTGGGTCGTTCGTGGCCTTGCTGCTCGCGGGGACCGCCATCGCCGACCCGATGGCCGGCATGCCCGGCATGGGCGGCCAGGGCGGGATGCTGATGATCGGGCCGATGCCGGCGGCCTACGCCGGCGAGGCGGACAAGCCGGGCGCGCCGGTGTTCCAGGGCCTGGGCGATCACCACCACAAGATCTCGACCCAGAACACCGAGACGCAGAAGTTCTTCGATCAGGGCGTCAACCTGCTGTTCGGCTTCAACCACGCCGAGGCGATCCGTTCGTTCCGCGAGGCGGCCAGGCTCGATCCCGACTGCGCGATGTGCTGGTGGGGCGTTGCTTTTGCGCTCGGGCCCAACATCAACCTGCCGATGCCGGACGACGCCGTCGCGCCTGCCTGGGCCGCGCTGCAGCGCGCCAAGGCGCTGGAGGCGAAAGCCTCGCCGGAAGAGCAGGCCTGGGTCGACGCCCTGGCGGCGCGCTACTCGCAAGACCCGAAAGCCGACCGCCACGCGCTCGACGAGGCGTTCGCCAAGGCGATGGGCGAGCTCTGGCGCGCCCATCCCGACGACCTCGACGCCGGGACCTTCTACGCCGAGGCGATGATGGACACCCAGCCCTGGGACTACTGGGAGCTGGACGGCCAGACGCCCAAAGGTCACGCCAGCGACATCGTCGCGACGCTCGAGAGCATCCTCCAGCGCGAGCCCAACCACCCAGGCGCGCTGCATCTCTACATTCACGCGGTCGAGGCCACGACGACGCCGCAGCGCGCCGAAGCCGCCGCCGATCGGTTGCTGAAGCTGATGCCGGGCGCCGGCCACATCGTGCACATGCCCTCGCACATCTACTACCGCGTCGGCCGCTACGCCGACGCCGCGCGGGTCAACGAGATGGCCGCGAAGGTGGACGAGGACTACATCGCCGCCTGCAAGGCGCAAGGCTACTACCCGGCCGGCTATTATGGCCACAACATCCACTTCCTCTGGACCTCGAGCGAGATGGAGGGCCGCTACCAAGCCGCGATCGACGCGGCGCGGCGGCTGATGAAGGCGGTCGAGCCGTACAGCATCGCCGCTCAGGTCCCGCAGGCCGAGCTGTACGGCTTCACGCCGATCGTGACCGAGTTGCGGTTCGAGAAGTGGGCGGCGGTGATCGCCGAGCCGCCGCCGCCGAAGGCGCTGGTGATCGACCGTGCGGTCGACCTCTACGCCAAGGGCGTCGCGTACGCGGCGACCGGCGATCCGAAGAAGGCCCAGGCCGAGCGCGACGAGCTGGCGGCCGTGCTCGCGGTCTCGGACTTCGGCCGCTACGACGCCGCCGGCATGCCGGGCAAGCAGATGACGATCCTGGCCCTGCAGCTGCTCGACGGCGAGATCGCCCGCGCCCATGGCGACCTTGAGGCGGCGGTCGAGCACTTCCGCGCCGCATACGACCTGCAGCGGAACCTGCCCTACACCGAACCGCCGTGGTGGCATCAGCCGGTGGCGCACGTGCTGGGCGCGGCGCTGCTGGAGGCCCACCGCCCGGCGGAGGCCGAGAAGGTCTACCGCGAGAGCCTGGCGTTCTACCGCGGCGACGGCTGGGCCCTGTTCGGCCTGGCGCAGGCCTTGCAGGCCGAAGGCAAGACGGCGGAGGCGGCCGACGTGAGGCGCCAGTTCGAGGCGGCCTGGGCGCGCGCCGACGTCAAGCTGGCGAGTTCGCGCTCGCCGATCTGAGGCAAGGCGCGCGACGTATCGCAAGCTGGACGGCGGCCCGCATAATCATATAACGGAAAACTTATGTCCGCTTCCTACGACGTCGCCGCCATCGGCAACGCCATCGTCGACGTGATCGCGCCGGCCGAAGATTCCTTCCTTGCCGCCCACGGGCTGGTGAAGGGCTCGATGATGCTGATCGACGAGGCGCGGGCGCACGAGCTCTACGGCAGGATGGGGCAGGCGGTCGAAGCTTCGGGCGGGTCAGCCGGCAACACGGTCGCGGGGGTCGCGAGCCTCGGCGGGCGCGCGGCCTATATCGGCAAGGTCGCGCACGACCAGCTGGGCGAGGTGTTCGCCCACGACACCCGCGCCGTCGGCGTCAGTTTCGGCACCGACCGGCTCGCCGGCGGTCCGGCCACCGGCCGCTGCCTGATCAACGTCACGCCCGACGGCGAACGCACGATGTGCACGTTCCTGGGCGCCTCGGTCGAGCTGACCGCCGCAGACGTCGAGCCGGCGCTGATCGAGGGCGCGGCGATCGTCTACCTCGAGGGTTACCTGTTCGATCCGCCGGAGGCGCGCCGCGCGTTCGCCAAGGCCGCCGGGCTGGCGAGGGCCGCTGGCCGCACGATCGCGCTGACGCTGTCCGATACGTTCGTGGTGGAGCGCCACCGCTCGACGCTGAACGAGTTCATCGACACCGAGGTCGACCTCCTCTTCGCCAACGAGGCGGAGCTGAAGTCGCTGGTCCAGACCAACGATTTCGAGGAAGCCAGCCGCGCGATCCGCGGCCGCTGCAAGGTCGCAGCGGTCACGCGCAGCGAGCAGGGATCGGTGGTGATCACGGAGAACGCCTGCACGGCCGTGCCGGCGTTCCCGGTCGACAAGGTGGTCGACACCACCGGCGCCGGCGACCAGTACGCAGCCGGCTTCATGCTGGCGCTCGCCCGCGGCCGCTCGCTCGAAGACTGCGCGCGGCTCGGCGGCCTCGCCGCGGCCGAAGTCATCTCCCACTATGGCCCCAGGCCGCAGACCTCGCTCGCCGAGCTCGCCGTCGCCCACGGGCTCGCCTGACACCGCAAGGACCCGCATGAGCACCCGATCCAGCTACCTCTTCACCAGCGAGAGCGTGTCCGAGGGGCACCCCGACAAGGTCGCCGACCGCATTTCCGATACCGTGGTCGACGCCTTCCTGGCCGCCGATCCGGTCGCGCGCGTCGCCTGCGAGACGATGGTCACCACCAACCGGATCATCCTGGCCGGCGAGGTGAGGGGGCCAGAGCCGGTGATCGAAAGCCTCGAGGCCAAGGTCCGCGCCGCGGTTAAGGACATCGGCTACGAGCAGGCCGGCTTCCACTGGGCGCACGCCGACTTCGCCTGCTACCTGCACGCCCAGTCGGCGGATATCGCCATGGGCGTCGATGCGTCCGGCAACAAGGACGAGGGCGCCGGCGACCAGGGCATCATGTTCGGCTACGCCACCGACGAGACGCCCGAGCTGATGCCCGCGACGCTGCAGTTCTCGCACAACATCCTCCGGACCCTCGCCGCCGCGCGGCATTCCGGCGAGCGGCCGGAGCTCGAGCCGGACGCCAAGAGCCAGGTCACGCTGCGTTACGAGAACGGCCGGCCGGTCCACGCCGCTTCGATCGTGCTTTCGACCCAGCACCGCGACGGTCTGACGCCAACCGACGTCGCCGAGCTCGTGCGGCCTTACATCCTGAGTGTGTTCCCAGACGGTCTCGTCACCGACGAGACCGAGTGGCACGTGAACCCCACCGGCAACTTCGTGATCGGCGGGCCGGACGGCGACTGCGGGCTGACCGGCCGCAAGATCATCGTCGACACCTACGGCGGCGCGGCCCCGCATGGCGGCGGCGCATTCTCGGGCAAGGACCCGACCAAGGTCGACCGTTCCGCTGCCTACGCCAGCCGCTACCTGGCCAAGAACGTCGTCGCCGCCGGCCTGGCCGCCAAGTGCACGATCCAGATCGGCTACGCGATCGGCGTCTCGCGCCCCTTGAGCTTCTACGTCGACCTGCACGGCAACGGCCACGTCGACCCCGCGCGACTCGAACAGATCCTGCCGGAGATGATCGGGGGCGCGACCCCGCGGGCGATCCGCGAGCACCTCGGCCTCAACCGGCCGATCTACGCCCGCACCGCCGCCTATGGCCACTTTGGCCGCCAGCCAGAAGCCGACGGCGGCTTCTCGTGGGAGCGGACCGACCTCGCCGACGAGCTGAAGCGCGCGTTCTAAAGCGGCGCCGCTCCCCGCCTCAGCCGGCGGGGAAGCGCCCGAGCTACCTCACCCGCTGGTAGCCGAAGTTGTTCAGCAGCAACGTGTTGCCGTCGATATTCAAGGCGATCGCGACGGTGAAGCCGTTCGCGTAGTGCAGCACGAGGCTGCCCTTCTTGACCTCGTAGGCGCCGTAGCCGACCCGGGGGAAGTAGGGCATCACCAGCTCGGCGCCCATGGTCACGTTGACCCCGTCGGAAGCGAAGGTCCCGTCCTGCGAGAGCACGATGCCCTGCCCGCGCAGGGTCGGGTCGCCGGGCCGGACGAAGGCGCCGTCGAGCCGGATGCCATCGGCCAGGGGCCACGGATTGTAGGTCGTCCCGCCGCCCACCAGCTTGTCGCCGTCGATCTGGAGCTGCTCCGGCGGCGCGTAGTTCCAGTTGATGTTGATCGTCTGGCCGTCCTGGCTCCAGCGGCCGAAGCCGCCCTGGCTGACGACGCTCGGATCGGTCACGTCGAGGGTCGCGAAGCCTTCCGACTGGTGGTGGCCGGCAAGATTGCCGCCGAAGATGTCAGACTTCACCGCCACGCCGTTGGCGTAGAGCAGCAGGATCTGCTGCACGGCGTGCGAGCCGTAGGCCGAGCCGTTGATTCCAGCATTCACCGCCCCGTAGCCGATCCCGGTCATGAAGTACGAGCCCTTGATCGGGATGTCGTGATCGGGCGGCAGCTGCGGCCTCGGCTGCATGATCGGATCGCCGGGGCGCGGATACATCGGCGGCCCTTCCGGCGGGCCGAGCGGCGGCATCAGGGCCATCAACCGCGCGCCGCTGGCCGGGTTGGCGAGCGGCTGCGCCGCGCCCTGCGCCGCAGTGGTTCCCGGCGGGGCGGCCGGGGCCGCGTTGGCGGCCAGTTCGAAGTGGCTTGCGGCCAGCTTGTCGATGTAGTCCGACGCGGCCTGCAGGCGCGGGTCCTTCTCGTCGATCCCCTCGGGGGCCATCACCACGGCCATCTGGTAGCCGTGCGGCGAGACGTAGCCGACGAAGACCGCCCTGAGATCGCCACGGGCCTGGGTCGTCACCTTGGCGACGCGGATCAGGAGCGGCGCCTGCTCCATCGTTTCGGTCACGCCGGTGACCGCGCCAAAGCTCTGCGCCAGCGCGACCGCCTGGTTTCCGAACCAGTCCTTCAGCGGCGAACCGGGCTGAGTGATCGGCAGCAGCGTGAGAATGACCCGCTGGCGCTGATCGGGCTCGGGCGAAGACACGACCACGCCCCCCTGCACCTGCCCCGCGAGCCAGCCCGGCGGCGGGGGCGGCAGCTGCGCGGCCTGGGCCGACGCGGGCGCGGCCGACGAGGGGTTCTGTCCGCAAGCGGTCATCGGCAACAGGCTCAGTAGAGCCAACGCGCACAGGAGCCGCATGACGCCCTCCCACGGCTTCCGGCGCGGTCGGCGCCGCCCGCCAAAGGTGCTGGCCGGGCCCGTTCAAAGTCAAGCTCGCCGGCTCGCCGAGGCCCCCTCGCACTGATGGAGGGCGACATCGACTACCGCTCCCGCACGTAGGGGAAGTTGTTCAGCAGCAGGGTATTGCCGTCGATGTTGCAGGCGATGGCGACGGTGAAGCCGTTCGCGTAGTGCAGCACCAGGCTGCCCTTCTTGATCTCGTAGGTCCCGAAGCCGCGGGCCGGGAACTGCGGCATGATGAGCTCGGCGCCCATCGTCACGTTGACGCCGTCAGCGGCGAAGGTCCCGTCCTGGGCCAGCACGATGCCCTGTGAGCGGATGCCGGCGTCCATGCGCCGCACGAACGCGCCCTGCAGACGAAGGCCGTCGGCCAGGCGCCAGGGATGGTAGCTGACGCCGCCGCCGCTCAGCCCGTCGCCGGACTTGGTCAGCACCTCGCCCCGCGCGTAGTTCCAGCGGATGCTGATCGTCTGGCCCTGCTGGCTCCAGCGCCCGAAGCCGCCTTCGCCCACCACCGCCGGGTCCGTCACATCCAGCGTCGCGAAGCCCTCGGACTGGTGGTGGCCGGCAAGGTTGCCGCCGAAGATGTCAGACTTCACCGCCACGCCGTTGGCGTAGAGCAGCAGGATCTGCTGGACCGCGTGCGAACCGTAGGCCGAGCCGCCGACGCCGGCGTTGACCGCGCCGAACGCGATCCCGGTCATAAAGTACGAGCCCTTGATCGGGACGTCGTGGCTGGGCGCCAGCTGCGGGCGGGGCTGCATGACGGGATCGCCGGGCCGCGGATACATCGGCTGCCCCGGCGGCGGTCCGAGATTGGGCATCATCGTCATCAGGTTCGCGCCGCTCATGCCGCTGGCCGGCGGCCCGGCCGCGCCGGGGGTCGCCGAGCCCGGCGCCGCCGAGCCGAGCGCCACGTCGTAGTGGGCGGCCGCCATCCGCTGCACGTAGTCGGACGCGACCTGCAGGCGAGGGTCCTGGTCGGCCACGGTCGCCGGGATCATCAGCACCGACACCTGGTAGCCGTGCGGCGAGGCGTAGCCGAAGAACACCGTACGCAGATGCTGGCCCTTCGCGCTGGTCACCTTCACCACGCGAAAGATGATCGCCCCCTCTTCCTGCGTGTCGGTCGCGCCGTCGATCTTGCCGAAGCTCTGGGAGAGCGAGAGCGCCTGGTCGGAGAACCAGTCCTTGACCGGGTCCTTGGGCCGCACCGCCGGGAGCAGGACGAGGACGACGCGCTGTGTCGCATCCTGGTCGGGCGACGTCATCACGATGCCGCCTTGCATCTGGCCGGCCACCCACCCGGGCGGCGGCTGCGGGGGGCGCGTTTGCGCCAGAGCGGTCAGCGGCGCCAGCACCAGGAAAGCCAACGCGCACAAACGCCTCATGGCTCAGCCCCCTGCACCCGCCGCCCAGGTTGCAGACCCAGCGGTTTCGCTGTCAAGGCGTCGCCGCCGGCTTGCCGGCGCGCCGGCGACGCTCTAGGCGGGCGCGATGAGCGAAGCGATCTCTGTCGGGGTGGCCCAGCGCGGCGAGCAGCCGCTGCTCGAGGGCCTGATGCAGTTCTACATCTATGACTTCTCCGAGCTCGAGCCGGACGGGTCTGACGACCTCGACTTCAACGCGGCCGGCCGCTTCGAGCCCTATCCCTACCTGCCGGACTACTGGCGCGAGGCGGATCGCCTTCCGCTGCTGATCCGGCGAGGCGGCAAGCCGGTCGGGTTCGCGCTGCTGAACGCCCACTCGCACCTGGGCGAGCCGGTCGACCACAACATGGCCGAGTTCTTCGTCGCCCGGAAACATCGCCGCCACGGCGTGGCCAGCGAGGCGGTGCGCCAGGTGCTTGCGCGATATCCGGGCCGTTGGGAAGTGGCGGTCGCCGCGCGCAACAAGGCCGCGCTGGCGTTCTGGCCCAGGGCGATCGCCGCCGCGCCGAACGTCTCAGACCTCGTCCGGCGCGAGGGCGACGGCGCGAGCTGGAAAGGCCCGATCTGGACCTTTCGCGCCGGCTAGCGACTCGGTCAGGCGACCGCCACCATCCGCAGCGGCCGCGCATGACCTACCTGATCCTGAAGTATCTGCACGTTCTCGGCGCCGTGGTGATCCTGGGCACGGGCGCAGGGATCGCCTTTTTCATGCTCATGGCCGACCGCAGCCGCGACGCCGCGTTCGTCGCGCGCACCGCTGGCGTCGTCGTGATCGCCGACCTGATCTTCACCGCCACCGCGGTCGCCGCGCAGCCGGTCACGGGCTGGCTGCTGTTGAGGCAGACCGGCGTCTCGCTGAGCGAGAGCTGGGTCATCGCCTCGCTGGCGCTGTTCGTCGTCGCCGGCGTCTTCTGGCTGCCCGTCGTGTGGATGCAGATCCGGATGCGTGACCTCGCACGGACCGCCGTGGCGGCCGGCGCGCCCTTGCCGGGCGCCTACCACCGCCTCTTCCGCCTGTGGTTCGCGTTCGGCTTTCCGGGCTTCGGCGCGGTGATGCTGATCGTCTGGCTGATGATCGCCAGGCCCGCGCTGTGGCGCTGACGCCGACGATCGCCGTGCTGGGCGCCTCGGGCCTGATCGGGCAGGGCGTCGCCGAGGACCTGCTGCGGGGCGGCTATCCGGTCGTGGCGATCGCGCGGCGCTTCACGCCCGCCCAGCGGGCCATGTTCGGCGCGGCGGGGGTCGAGGCGCCGATCGTCGAGCTGGGCGCCAATCATCTCGCCGCGCTGCTGGCCGAGCGCGGCGCGAGCATCGTGCTGAACTGCGTGGGCGTGCTGCAGGACGGGCCGCGCGGCCGCACCGCCGACGTCCACGCCGGCTTCGTCCAGCGGCTGGTCTTGGCCCTGAAGGCGTCTCGGACGCCGGCGCTGCTGCTGCACGTCTCGATCCCGGGCGAGGCCGGCGACGATGCGACGGCCTTCAGCCGCTCCAAGCGCGCGGCGGAGGCGACGATCCGCGCCTCCGGCCTCACATACGCGATCCTGCGTCCCGGCTTCGTGATCGCCCCGGCGGCGTCTGGCGGCAGCGCGCTCGTTCGGGCGCTGGCGGCGCTGCCGATCGGCCTGGACCGCTGGACAGCAGCCCAGCCGTTCACGCCGACGGCGCTCGGCGACCTCGCCGCGACGGTAAGGGCCGCGGCTGGGCTCTGGCCAGAGCACTGGCCGGCGGACGGTGCGGTCTGGGACGTGATGGCGCGCCAGGCGCCCACCGTCGGCGAAGTGGTGGCGGCGTTCCGCGCCCGGTTCGGCGGCCCGCGCACGGTGCTGACGCCGCCCGGCTGGCTGCTCGGCCTCGCCGCGCGGCTCGGCGACGTGGCCGGCTGGCTCGGCTGGTCGCCGCCGGTGCGCTCCACCGCGCTGGCCGAGCTGCGCCGCGGCGTGCAGGGCGACCCGAGAGGTTGGATCGGCGCGACCGGGATCGAGCCCATGACGCTCGCCGGGGCGCTGGGCGCCGTCCCGTCCACCGTCCAGGAGCGCTGGTTCGCCCGGCTCTATCTCCTCAAAGGCGCGATCCTCGCCGGCCTCAGCCTGTTCTGGCTGTTATCCGGCGCGATCGCGCTCGGCCCCGGCTTCAGTCCGGCGGCCGCGGTGCTGGCGCGCCATTCGGCGCCGCCCTCCTGGGCGGGCGCGCTCACGATCGTGACGGCGCTTGCGGACATAGCGATCGGGCTCGGGATCGCTCTGCGCCGCTCCTGCCGCGCGGCGCTGATCACGGGGACCGGCCTCGCGCTCGGCTACCTGGCCGCCGCGAGCCTCGTCGCGCCCGATCTGTGGCTCGATCCGCTGGGGCCGCTGGTCAAGGTCGGACCGGTCGTGCTGCTGATGCTGGCTGCGCTCGCGATCCTGCCCGAGCGCTAACGGGTCTTGTTGTACGCGTAGTCCTCGCGGCCGCCGGCAGGGCCGCGCAGGCCTGCGGGCAGCGGCGCGCGGGTCGCGTTCATTCGGCTGTGGGCCTCGAGCGCGGCCGCGTCGTCCCAGAGCTCGAGCAGGCAGAGCTTGTCCGGGTCGAGCACGCTGCGAAACACTTCGAACTGCTGGCAGCCGACCTCGGTCATGACCTCCACGCAGCGTGGCTTGAAGGCCTCCGCCAGCTCGGCGCCTTTGCCCGGCGCCGCGTTGATGGTGATGATGAGGCGGATCGGCATGGCGTCCTCTCGCGGCTTCGATTGTCGATGGGAGACGTTGAAGCCGGGCTCTGCCATGTTTGGCCAGCGGAATCTGACGCGGGGGAAGCCGATGCTACTCGCAGCGGAAGGACCTCGCCGACATCGGCGCGTTCGAGGTCATGGTGCGGCTGGGCGTTCCGTGGGCGCCGAGCTTCTCCAAGCCGCGGCTGCGGATGTTCACCGCCCTCGGTGTCGCCGTCGGCGGGGGTGCGATGCTCTGGTTCCTGGCGCACAGTCCCGACGGACGGGGCGTGGCGACGTCCGCCTGGCTCACGCTCGCCGCCCTCATCCCACGGCGCCCTGGTCCGGCCAGGCGTTCGCCGACCTGGTGGTCGACCACCGCGGCAAGCTGCTGCCGTAGCTACTGCTCGCCCCGCGGCATCGCCGCGCGCACCTCGGGGTCGAAGCCGCTGGCGACCCATTCGCCCTGGGCGGTGTTCCAGTGCGAGAAGAAGAGACGTTCCTTGGGGTCCGAGCTGAGCGCCAGCCGTTCCGGGAACAGATTCCAGTCGGTCAGCACCGGGCTCGGCGGGCGAATGTAGCGCGAGGCGGTGCGCAGCCAGCCGCCGCGCGCATAGTACTGATGCCAGGTGCGCCGCATCCGTCGCCCGTCGCCGTCGAGCCGCGTGTGGAACGTGGCAGTGTCGTAGAGCACGCAGGTTCCCGCGGGGCCGTAGAGCGGGACCTCCTCGTAAGCGTCCCCCAGCTGCGTAAACGCCTCCTGCAAGGTCGCGAAGCGGTTGCTGCCGGGAACCACGCAGAAGCAGGGCGCGCCCGGCTCGACGTCGGTCAGGTAGTGGATTGCGCAGAGCCAGTCGCACGGGCTGTAGGGCGTGCGCGTCAGGCGGTCTTCGCGCACGGCGTCGTGGTGGAAGTTCATCGCGCCCGGGCCGGCGTCCTCGGGCGTCTCGCGGAAATTGAACTCCGAGAAGCGAACTCGGTCCTCGCCGCCGAGCAGCCGGGCCACCACTGGATAAGAGGACCGATGCCGCGTGTAGGGGTCGAGCTCCGGATAGTCGAGCAGCGGCTGGGAGAAGATCAGGCCCTGGTTGCGGTGGTGCGGCTTGCGCCGATCGCCAAGGCCCCAGGCCTCCGGCCGCTCGGCCTGAGAGCGCGCGCAGAATGCGTTCAGATGATCGAGCTCGGCCGTGCTCAGGCAGTCCGCCAGCACGACGTAGCCGTGCTGCTCGAAGAAGGAACAGGCCTCATCGATCTCGCTGCGCGGATCAAACGCCCTCGGCGCCTGCCGGCTCACCCGCCCAAACCCTTGCCGCGCCCGCTGCGGATCCCCGCTGACGTTCGCCTGCAGCTGCAATTTCACGGTCATGCGACGTCTCCCCGCGCCCGACTACCACGCTTCTTCGTCGGCGGCATCGGGCGAGCCGAACGCAGCGCCGATGACTGGCCATTGGCGCCTTGGCGGCGCGCAGAGTCGCCATCGCTCGCTTGACAACACCGACAACCCCGCCTCTCTCTTTCTCGTTCTCCAGCGTTCCAGGCCGCCGGCGGGCGCAACGTTTACCGGCGCCTTTGCCTCCAGCAACGACCCGGGAGTCTGCCGTCATGAAAATCCTGCTTCGCGCCGCCGCCGCCGTCGTGCTGGCCGGCGCCCTTTCTTCGGCGCCTGCGCTGGCCAAGCCGCGGCACGCTCCGCCGCCCCCGCCCCCCACCACCATCCATTTCCATGGCGGCTCGGTGGGCTTCATCGTCGGCGTCGGGGGCGCCAGCGGCTATGTCAATTACCGCGGCGTGAGGTACCCGATCGATGTCAGCGGCCTGAAGGTCGGCACCATCGGCGTCAATAGCTACGACGTCGACGGCAAGGTCCTCAACCTGCACCGCCTGGCCGACATCGAGGGCACCTACGCCGCCGGCGAGGCCTCGGCGACGGCGGGCGGCGGCGCCGGCGGCCTCGACATGACCAATGGGAAGGGTGTCGAGATTCAGGCCTCCTCCAGCTCGGCGGGCCTGCAACTGACGCTTGGCCCCGGCGGCGTCACGATCAAGCTGAAGCACTAGGCCCACGGGCCTGCCCGGCTAAGGAGATCCCGGCTCTTCGCGCTCTCGTGCTCCGGCCGGGATCGCCGACGAATGGGTACGAACCCTAAACCGTCAGCGCCTTTGCGCCGAAGCGGTCTTGGAAGGCCTGGGTGTCGATCTCCTCGAGGTGGATGCGGCCGGCCATCACGTCGGCCTTCCAGGCCTCGTGGGCGGGGATGTTGGCGTGGAACTCGGGCATGACTTCCTCGGCGAAGAGTTCGAGGCTGTCGCAGATGTCCTGGTGGCTGTTGCGGCCGGCCTGGTTGAGCAGGATCACCTGGTCGATGTGCGAGGCCTCGAACTTGCGCAGCTTGCGCCGGATCGTCTCGGGGCTGCCGATCAGGCCGCCGGAGAGGGCGCGCTCGGCCTGTTCGGCGTTGGCGGCCTTCCACTTCACGTACTCGTCCCACATGTTGACCGCGCCCGGCGGCGGGCGGGAGCGGTCGGCGCTGTTGTAGTAGCGCAGGCAGAACTGGAAGAAGGTCGCGCCGTCGGCCTTGGCGCGGGCCTCCTCGTCAGTCGGCGCGCACATGAACATCGAGACGAGCGCGATGTTCGGGTTCACCGGATAGTCCGCGAGCTTGCTGAGCCGCTTGGTCATGCCGTTGTAGTAGGCGTGGACCCAGGCGTGGGCGGCGTCGGCGCTGACGAACTGGAAGCCGAGCGCGCCGATGCCTTTCTCGCCGGCGTAGGCGATGGTCGGCAGCTGCGAGCAGGCGGTCCAGAGCGGCGGATGCGGCTTCTGCCTTGGCTTCGGCAGCACGTTGCGCAGCGGGAAGTCGAAGTACTGGCCGTGGTACTCGACCCCGCCGTCGCCGAACATCGGGATCAGGCAGCGAACGGCGTCCTCCCAGATCGCGCGCTTCTCGTCGAACCGGACCTTGAACGGGGTCAGCTCGGTTATCGAGGCGCTCTCGCCCATGCCCAGCTCGACCCGGCCGTTCGAGATCAGGTCGAGCGCGGCGACCTTCTCGGCCACCTTGGCCGGATGGTTGGTGGTGAGCTGGAAGATGCCGTGGCCGAGCCGGATGCGCTTGGTGCGCTGGCTGGCGGCCGAGAGGAATACTTCGGGCGCGGACGAATGGGAGTACTCCTCGAGGAAGTGGTGCTCGACCTCCCAGGCGTAGTCGTAGCCGAGCGTGTCGGCGAGCTCGAGCTGACTGAGGGCGTTCTGGTATAGCTCGAACTCGCTGTCCGGCCCCCAGGGCCGGGGCAGCTGCAGCTCGTAGAAGATGCCGAACTTCATCTGGCGCCTCTCCTGTCGTCGTTTGCGTTGCGGCTCTGACGGCCCGCGGCCAGCCTAGACCAGCGGACGCGCGCTGCAAGACGTGCGCGCCGCCCTGACGAGCGGGGCTCAGATGTGCTAGCGCTGAAGCGCTCGACGCGGAGGGGCGATGGGCCACGACGTCTTCATCAGCCACAGCTCGCTCGACAAGCTGGCCGCCGACGCGGTGTGCCACGGGCTCGAGGCCAACGGCGTGCGCTGCTGGATCGCCCCGCGCGACCAGATCGCCGGGCGGCCCTACGGCCAGCAGATCACCTCGGCGATCGAGACGGCGCAGGTGGTGGTGCTGGTGTTCTCCGACAATGTGAACCACTCGCAGGCGGTGCTGAACGAGATCAACATCGCGGCCGGCGCCAACCGCACGATCGTGCCGTTCCGGCTGGCGCAGGTGGAGTTCAACCCCGAGCTCCACTTCTACCTCGGGCGGATGCACTGGCTGGACGCCTTTCCGCAGCCGATCGACACCTACATCGACGCCCTGGTCGCCACCGTCAGGCGCAACCTTGACCGGGAGCCGGCGGCCGAGACCTCCGACGCAGCGGCCGCGCCCGCGTCGGAGCCGACTGCGTCCCAGCCGCCAGCGCCTTCGGCCCCGGCCGCGCCGCCAGGGCCGCCAACGCCTTCGCCGGCTGCAGTCGCGCCGCCGCCGCAGCCGGCGTCGCCAGGGACCGCCGCTCCGGCGCCGCCGAAGACCGACTTGCGACCGCTGGCGATCATCGGCGGCGTCGCGGGGGTCGTCGTGCTGATCGCGCTCGTCGTCGCCCTCTCGCCTCACCCGCCGCCGTCGCCGGGCGCGGCCTCGGCGGCCAATGCGATCGAGTCGGCGGTCGTGAACAAGGTCGTCGCCGACATCAACAACGACAAGAGCGACGACAAGGGCGACGCGGCCGCCAACGCGACCGATACCGGCGGCGCCGAGCAGCCGGCGCGCGGCGACGGCTCGGAGATCGTTCCGGTGCGGGCGGCCAATCCGGGGCTCGTAAACTACTACGAGACGGTGCTGGCGCCGGACGGTCCGCCGGCGGCGCTCGACGGCGCGACGGTGATCAGCACCGTCCAGCTGCTCGCCAGCATGAAGGACCGCGACACGGGCTCGACCTCGTTCTGGCTGATCGATGCGCGGGGCTGCACCAACGAGCCGACCATCCCGACCGCGGTCTGCCTCAGCGCCAACTCGGTCGACCAGCTGCAGCTCAAGGTTCCGAACAAGTCGACGCAGCTGGTGGTCTTCTGCCACGACGGCTCGTGCCCGATGTCGTACCAGCTCGCCTCGGCTGCCGTGGCGGCTGGCTATGAGAACGTGTTCTGGTACCGCGGCGGCATCAACGCCTGGGTCGCCGCCGGCGAGCCGACCGTCACCCATAGCGGAGGGCCGTCATAGCCCTCCCGGAAGCGGCGCTGCGCGCGAGGGCCGACGGCTGGCTCGATGCGAGCTCGCTGCCGGCGTTCCCGATCATGGGCCCGCGGCTACAGGGCGAGCTGGGGCCGGACGGAGTGCTCAAGCTGGCGCTCTGGGGTCTGGGCGAGGTCGGCCATGTCACGCTCGCGCCGCCGCCAGGTCCGCTCGTCGTCGGGCCGAACCGGATCGAGAGCCTAGACGGCGCGGCGGGGCTCTATGTCGCCCAGTCCGCGCCGGTCCTGGCGCTGCGCGGCTTCCAGCCCAGCGGCCTCCGCGCCGGCGAGCACGGTCATGTGCTGCTTGAGCCGCGCGGCGACGACTGGCTGATCGTGGCGGGCGCCGACACGGCGGAGGCGGGGAGGGGCCTGTCGCTCGACGTCGCCGAGGTCCGTCGCGAGGCGGCGGAGCATGCCCGGCGATGCGACCTGCTGCCGGCCGCCGATCCCCTCCTGCGCAGCGTGGTGATCCAGGCGGCGCACGCCTCGCTGAGCGCGGTGCGGCGCCATCCCGATGGCGCGTTCGCGGGCTTGGCCGCGGGGCTCGACTACGCGAGTCCGCCCCGGACGTACTACCGCGACGGCTACTGGACGCTGCAGCTGCTGCTTCGTCTCGCGCCGGAGGCGGTCGCCGAGCAGATCGAGCTGCTGGCGACGCACGTCCAGGCCCAGGGCGAGGCGCCGAGCGCGGTCATCGTGCCCTGTGCGCACGCGGATGCGTTCGAAGTGCGTCGCCTGGAGGAGCTGGCTCTGGCGACCATCCACTGGCGGCCCGGCGAGTGGTGGAGCGACCATTTCGACAGCCCGCTCTTCTTCGTGCTCGCGGTTGGCGACTACGTGGCGGCCACGGGAGACGAGGCCATGGCCCGCCGGCACTGGCCGAAGCTGGCCGCGATCTTCGAGCGCTACGTCGGCCTCGCCGGGCTCGACGGCCTGCCGCGCAAGCCGCACAACGACCGCGACTGGGCCGACAACGTCATGCGCGAAGGGCTGGTGGCCTACGACCTCGGGCTCTGGGTCGGCGCCCTGGGCGTGCTCGCGCGGCTAGGTCGGGCGATCGCTCCGCCGGTGGCGGAGGCCGCGGAGCATGCCGCCGAGCAGGCGAGGGCGGCGATCGACGCACAGCTCTGGCGCGGCGGCCATTACGCCGACTACGTCCGCTTCGACGGCTCTGCGGAGGCGCACCTGGCGCTGGACAGCCTGATGCTGCTGCGCTTCGACGCGGCGCCGCAGCCGCGGGCGCTCGAGGTGCTCGAGGCCGCCCGCTCACGGCTCGAAAGCCGGCGCAACGACGGCCAGCCGTACGGAGACTTCGGCATGCTCTGCGTCTACCCGCCGTTCGCGAGGCCCGGCGAGCTGCGCGCGAAGTCGGCGGACCCCTACCGCTACCACAACGGCGCGGACTGGCCCTGGCTCGACGGCGTCTATGCGGCCGAACGCCTGCGTCGCGGCCTATCCGGCTGGCGCTATCCGCTCACGCGGTGGTGGGAATGGTGCCTGGCCCAAGGCTGGGCCGGGGCGGTGGAGTACTTCTCTCCGCCCTACGGCCGCGGCTCGCTCTTGCAGGGCTGGTCCAGCCTGCCGGCCGCCGTCGCGCTCGCCTACGCGGACCGGGTGCTGGCGGGCGACGGCGACGAGGCCTGACCGGCCCGCCGCCTCACCGTCATCAGGTGATCTACTTCAAGTGCTTGGCGAGGTGCTTGTTCATCTCAAACATGCTGACCGCCGGCTTGCCGTCGAACACGGCTTTCAGCTTGTCGTCGGCGAGGATCTCGCGCTTGTTCTTCGGGTTCTGCAGGTTGTTCTTCTTGATGTACGCCCAGATCTTGGAGACCACGTCGCCCCGCGTTATCTGGCCCGAGCCGACCACGGCCGCCAGTTGCGGCGAGGGAGTCAGGGGCTGCTGCAGGGCGTTTGCTTTCTTTACGGCCATGGTTTTCCGGCTCCTTAGAGGACGCGACGCGGCTCTCCAGCCAGGCCGGCGCTGAGTCGCTGAAAGTCGAAGCTAGAGGGGCGGGGCCCCTCTGTCATCTATTCGTGTTGTTTGTCGCCGCTGGAGGTTGCGACTTAACGCCCCTGGAAGTTCGCCGGGCGTTTTTCCATGAACGCGCGCATGCCTTCCGCGGCGTCCTGGCTGCGCAGAAGCGGGAGCAGCTGCAGGAACACGTGGTGAACGTGGTCGTCGAAGCTCTCGCCCAGGCCCATGCGCATCATCTTCTTCGAGGCCTGCACCGCCATCGGCGCGTTCGCGGCGATCTCCAGCGCAAGCGCGCGGGCGGCGGCGGCGAGCTCAGCGTCCGGGACCACCCGGGAGACCAGACCCATCTCCAGGCACTCCGCGGCCGTCAGGGTGCGGCCGGTGAAGATGAGCTCGGCCGCTTTCGACCAGCCGATCAGCCGCGGCAGGAACCAGGTGCCGCCGCTCTCCGGCACGATGCCGCGCTTGGTGAAGGCCGCCGCCATCTTGGCGCTCTCGGCCATGATGCGGATGTCGCAGCCGAGCGCGGTGTCCATGCCGTAGCCGGCGGCCGAGCCGTTGAGCGCGCAGATGGTCGGCTTGCCGAGGTTGAACAGCACGGTGGGCGGCGTGTTGCGCAGGTCGAGGTCGTTGAAGCCGGCGTTGGTGTTGCTGATGTCGCCGGGCTGGCTCGGGCGCACGACCTCCGAGAGATCCAGTCCCGCGCAGAAAGCGCGGCCCGTGCCGGTCAGCACGATGGCGCGCACGTCGCGGTCAGCCTCGGCCTCGAGCAGGCGCTCGGTCAGCTGGCGCAGCATCGGGCCGGAGATCGTGTTCATCCGCTCCGGCCGGTTCAACGTGATCGTCGCGACGTGGTCCGCGGTCGAATAGAGAACCTCGTCCCGTACGGCGTCGTTGGCCGCTACGCCCTGGCTCGCCATGTCACTCGTCTCCTCTGTTATCAGCGATAACGAAGGGCCGTCGCGGCCTTCGTTGTCAATCCTCGGGGCCGATCAGGGCGGTGACCGCGCAGGCAAGCGCCGCACGCGCCTGCGGCGGCGTCAGGCCCTGGTCGTCGCGCAGCCGGCTCCACGCCTCGTAGCTGAGCAGCAGATCGAGCGCCTCGAAGCGGGCCTTGTCGCCCCTGACGGCCGCTGGAGCGATGCGGGTCAGGATCTCGCGCAGCGCCTCGGCCAGCTCGGCGTGGGCCGCCTGCAGCTGCGGCGAGGCCGGGCGGCGCAGATCCGCGGCCCTGCGGAACGGCGCGATCACCTCGAACCCGGCGGCGCGCCGCTCGATCAGCTCGAGCACCCGCTCGCGCCAGGTCGCGCCTCGGAACGGCTGGGCGGCCGCCGCCCGCAGCTCGGCCTCGATCGCATCGTGCATCTCGCGATAGAGGCTCTCCATGTCGCTGAAGTGCCGGAACACGGTCCTCAGGCCCACGCCCGCGCGGATCGCCACCTGTTCGGCGCTCGGCGATCTGGCGCCCTCGCGAGTCAGCGCGAGCATCGCGGCGACGATGCGGGCGCGGCTGTCCTGAGATCGCAGGCGCCGTCCATCAGTCTCGACCGGGGTCACGAGAGCCACGCCCTACCAGAGCGCGTGCAGCCGGTTGGTCAAGCGAATGTCATGCGTGCCGGCGGGCATGCTGACGAAATCGCCGTCCTGGCCGACGCGGATCGGGCCGCCATAGATCTCGTGCGCGCGGCCAAGGAACGGGCCGTCCAGCGCCGTGGTCGGCAGCGGTGGGATGATGTGGTCGAACAGCAGGTAGCGTACGTGGGCCCGCGCGGCGATGCCGGCGGCGGCCTCGGGCGTCGTGTGGTAGCTCAGGATGTCGTGCAGGATCGCGGCGGTGTTCCACTTGCCGCCTTTCAGCGCCGCCTCCCGCTGGATCGCCACCAGGTTCGGCGCGAGCCCCTCGTGCGTGAGCACGTCGGCGCCGCCGGCGGCGGCTTCCAGGCGAGGCGAAGGGGCGGTGTCGCCGCTGACGACCAGCCGGCGACCCTTGTAGACGAAGAGGTAGCCGACCGCCGGCTCGACCGGGTCGTGATCGACCGGGAAGGCCGTGACCGTCAGATCGGGCTCGCTCAGGACGACAACGTTGGGGCCGGTCTTGCTGATCGCGAACGCGTGCGCCGTCCCGCCCCAGCCGGAGGGCGGCATCACCTTCGGCCCGTGGTGGGCGATGCGGTAGCCGCGGTCGAGCGTGTAGGCGGCGTCGAACCCGGCGACCACCTGGTCGACGCCGGTCGGGCCGTAGATGGGGAGCGGCGAGGTCGCCGCCGCGCCGCCCCAGCGCTGCAGCATCAGCTCGCCGAGGTCGCCGATGTGGTCGGAGTGGAAGTGGGTGAGGAACACGGCGTCGACCTCGCCCGGCGGCAGACGCATCAGCGCGAGGCGACGGGTCGAGCCGGGGCCGGAGTCGACGACGAAGAGTTGGCGTCCCGCCACCACCGCGACGCAAGGGCCGGCGCGGGTCGGATCCGGCATCGGCGAGCCGGCGCCGCAGAGGCCGACGTGCAGCCCGTCGGGCAGCTCGGCGATCGGATCGCCGGCCATCGCTCGTTCGTAAACGCGCTGGGCCAGAAACAGCGCAATCTCGCCGCGCAGGAGCCAGGCCCCGCCGGCCAGAACGAGCGCAACGCCCGCCGCCGCCAGCCCCATCCGTCCAAAGAAGCCCATCCCGTCCTGCTTGACCGCCATGCCAACAAATGACACGCGTTATGCCAATATCATGGCCGCACGCGATCGCCTAGGGAGGGCGCATGATCGACTATTTTCACCAGGTCGACGACCCCTACAGCCACCTGATCGTCCAGCTCTTGCCGGCGCTGACGGCCCGCTACGGCGTGCCGGTGCGTCCGTGGCTGGTCCCGCCGCCCGACGACGCCGCGGCGCCTGAGCGCGAGCGGCTGGCGGCCTATGCGCGACGCGACGCCGCGCGCATCGCTCCGGCCTACGGCCTGGCGTTCCCGGAAGGCGCGGCGGCGCCTGACGCCGAAGCGGTCACGCTCGCCCAACGGATACTCGCCGGCGCGCTGGGATCCGACCGGTTCGCCGAACGGGCGATCGAGGTGGGGCGCGCGCTCTGGAGCGGCCAGCCGCGCGTGCTCGAAGGGCTGGCGCCGGGCGTGGCGACCGCAGACTCGACGGCCCGCACGCTCGCTGATGGCGAAGCCGAGCGGCGGCGGCTCGGCCACTATCTCGGCGCGATGTTGCACCACGACGGCCAGTGGTTCTGGGGCGTCGACCGCCTCTGGCACCTGGAGGAGAAGCTGGCGGCCGCCGGGCTGGACACCACGCCTCGCGCCCCGTCGCTTGCCCGCTACCGCGGCATGACGCTGGGTCCGCCGCCCAAGAGTGATCGGCGCCCGACGATCGAGCTGTGGTTCTCGTTCCGCAGTCCCTATTCGTGGATCGCGTTCCCGCGCGTCCGGCAGCTTGCGGCGCAATACGGCGCGCGGCTCGAGCTCCGCTACATCCTGCCGATGGTGATGCGCGGCCTGCCGGTGCCGCCGGTGAAGTCGCTCTACATCGTCATCGACACCAAGCGGCAGGCGGACAAGGCCGGGCTGCCGTTCGGGCCGATCTCGGATCCGGTCGGGCCGGGCGCCGAGCGCGCGCTGGCGGTGCTGCACCACGCGGTCCCACTGGGCCTCGGCGAGGCGTTCGCCGAGTCCGCCCTGCGCGCCGCCTGGGCCGAAGGCGTCGCGCTGGCCAGCGACGAGGGGCTTCTGGGTGTTGCGCGTCGGGCCGGGCTCACCGACGCGCAGGTCGACGCGGCCCTCGGAGACGACAGCTGGCGCCAGGCCGCCGAGGCCAACCGCCAGGCTCTGTTCGACGCCGGGCTCTGGGGCGCGCCGACCTATCGGGTCGACGGCGGCGAGGCCCACTGGGGCCAGGACCGGCTCTGGGTGCTCGAAGAGGACCTGATCGCCGCCCTCGCGCGCCGCTAGCTACTGCGTAAGTCGCGCCGTCGACACCGCCCGCAGGAAGAGGGTCTGCAGGGCGTCCGAGATGTTGCCGCCGGTGTCGACCTGGAAGAACAGCCCCGGCGAGGCGCAGTTCTGCGCGTCGGTGGCGATCTGGCTTTGGAACGAAGCGATATGGCTGTTGTAGAACGCGTTCGTCGTCAGCGGATAGTAGGTCGTGTAGAGGAATGCGATCCGGATCCCGCGGTTCTTGATCGTCGTGCACCAGTTGGCCAGCGTATTGATCCCGGCGCACATACGCGTTGACGAGCCGCAGTTGCCGCTGCCCGTCACGCCCTGGTCGACCAGTCCGTCGGATACGATGAACAGCACCTCCTGCGGCTTGTCGCCGGCGTTGTTGGTGCCGCTGCCGGGGTCGGGCATCGCCGTATTGGCGCTCGACAGCCCCTGATCGAGGTAGCTGTCCTCGTCGTTGTTGCAGTTGGTCTTGGTCAGGCAGTTGTTGTTGTAGACGATCGGCGAGGCGATGTTGGCTGCAGACTTCTGCGCGGCGCTCAGATCGGTGGTCAGCGCCTGCAGGGTCGTGAAGTTGTAGTCCATCGCGTAGATGGCCGTGCGGTAGGTGGCGTGGTTCTGATCCTCGGTGCTTTGCGCGGTCGTCATCAGGTTCTGGGTCGCGTTGTTCACGAGGTCGATCCGCAGCGTAACGCCGAGGTTTCGCGCCAGGGTGTAGTTGTCCTCGCCATTCGGGTTGCCGACGTTATCCGAACCGCTCGGATTGGACTCGTGGCAGCCGAACGCGCATCCCCCCTGCTTGCTCGTGTGTGAGACCATCGTGTCGATGTCGGTCTGCGTCGCGGCGATCTCCATCGAGGGCGAGTCGTCCAGCAGCAGGTAGAAGTCGATGTTCGGCGCGCCGCCGGACGTCGCCGATGCGTTCCCGACGATATTGAAGCTCGGCTGCCCCAGGATGCCCGCAAAGACGTTCGGCGACGCCGCCTTGTAGGTGACCGTCACGTTGCGCGTGA
Organism: Caulobacteraceae bacterium; assembly: GCA_035541575.1. Lineage (GTDB taxonomy): Bacteria > Pseudomonadota > Alphaproteobacteria > Caulobacterales > Caulobacteraceae > Acaudatibacter. The sequence continues at coordinate 23,361 of DATKMZ010000029.1, forward strand.
TCGTCGCGCCGAACGGCGTGTCGGCGCCGGTCACGACGACATCGGAAGGCTGGAACGTCACGCCCGCGACGGTCTGGATCTGGTCGAGGAAGAGGTTCTTCGACCGCGCCTCGGCGGTCGTGAGCGACTGCGCCATCTCGGCGGGCGTCACCGCGCCCAGAGCCGCCGCGTCGGCCATGCCGTCGATCTGATCCTTGCGCTGCGAGGCCATGGTGTAGTCGTAGGCGAGGCCCAGCGCGAAGGTCAGAGGGATGATCATCAGCGTGGTGATGATGGCGACATTGCCGCCGTCGTGACGCCAGTGGCGCAGTCGCATCAGCGCGACGCGCAGGCCATGGTCGAGGGCGCGTTTCATCTTGGGCCTCAGCAGTCGCTGCAGGGGATCGAGCCGGAGTCCCTCGGCAGCATGAAGCTTTGATTGGTCATGGTGATGGGCGAGACCAGGCCGCCGGCGACGATCGGCGTGTAGGAGAAGCTCGACTGGACGACGATGTAGCTCGAGTTCGGCGTCACGAACGATGCGGGGGCCGTTGGCGGCGTCGTCAACGGCGTGCCCTTGAAGGCGACGCCGTTGAGATAGGCTTCGCTCCAAGTGACCGTCGCGTGGCTGTTGGCGTCGACGCTTATTTCAGAGACGACGAGTGAGAGCGAGCTGTTCGGAAAAGGCGACATGGTCTCCGACGACGCGTTCATGATCGTCGAGATGTCGGCCTTGGTGACCTTCGTGTACTGCGACGTCAGGTTGGCGAGCTGAACCGTCGTGTCGGTCAGCTTCCGCTTCACCGTCGCCGCCTGGCAGACCTCGAACCCAACCGCGTAGAGCGTGACGAGGATCGGCAGCAGCAGGGCGAACTCCAGGGCGGCGCCGCCGCGGATGTCCGCGAGCGCGCCTCGCCAACGTCGATGGAGGGAACTGCGCGTCATGACGAGGGGAACGGTTCGTTCTTGAAGACGCTGACGGCCACCAGCAGGTGGCCGCCGTCCGGCTGGTTCGAGAGGCCAAGCACCGAGGGGCCGAACACCGGCCAGTCGTACATGACCTTGACGATGACGACGTCGCCGGGCCCGCCGGGGCTCCACGACCACTTGTTCGTCACCTTGCCGTTGGCGTCTCGGGTGATCGTGGGGGGCGACGTGTTGACAGCCGAGAACGTCCCGGCCGACGCCACGTCGACCATCATGCCGCTGCAGTCGAACAGGGTCGAGACAGGGTTGCAGACCAGCTGCCCGAACTGCGACGCCGTCATGCCGCCTTTCTGGGCCTGGCCGGTCATGAGCTCCCGACCGGCGTTGGTGGCCGCCGACTGCAGCATCTGACCGGCGAAGAAGATCACCGAGAGCTGCAGCGCCGCGAGCAGGAACCCCAGGAGCGGCAAGGCGACGAGGGAGAACTCCACCGCCGCGGCGGCGCTCTCGTCCTTCGCGAATGCCCGCAGGCGATGGCGGATGCTCGTCAGCATGTCACGGTCACTCGGCGTTCGAGCCAAGGCGCGGTCCAGACCATCGCGATGCGGCCGCGCCAGGGCGCGCCCGCCTCGCACAGCGCCGCGACATCCGCACAGCCGACCGCGCGACAGCGATTTTATCCAATAGAAGCACGGAATATATCGACTGCCCCATTTCGATGGGTGCAACCTGACAGGTGAAGGCCAACAATATATGTAGGAAAAGGGTGAACACGGGTTCACTTTATCAGTTGTCAAAACGGTACAATTCCTATCAGTCCGCGAGCCAGCTGCGGATCACCGGATTAACCGCCCTGCAACTTTTTAGCTTTCGAAGCATACGATCTCTAAACCATCCCTGCGTAAGGTGACGCTGGCATGGAACTCGCATGCCCTGAGCAGGGCTGCGCGTGGGGCGCAGAGGGCAAGGACCGGACGCTGAGATGGCCATCGGGCTTCGACGCCGACTGCTGAAGCTTGGCAAGGACGAGCGCGCCGCGACGGCGGTGGAGTTCGCGTTGCTGATCACGCCGCTGGTGACCCTGATCCTGGCGTCGCTGCAGCTGTCGCTGATCTTCTACGCCGGCCAGGCGCTGCAATCGGTGGCCGTCACGGCCGGCCGCACGCTGATGACCGGCCAGGCCCAGGACGCGGGCGACACGCAGTCGCAGTACCACCAGGTGGTCTGCAACAGCGCGCCGATCCTCTTCAGCTGCAACGGCCTGATGGTGGACGTGCAGTCGGCGTCTCAATACTCGAAGATCAACACCACGCCGATCACGCTGACCTACGACGTGCACGGCAACGTCACCAACACCTGGTCCTACTCGCCCGGCAGTCCCGGCGACGTCGTCATCTTGCGGGTGATGTACAACTGGCCGGTGGTGGCGAGCCCCCTGATGGTGGGCATGGCCAACCAGCCCAACGGCGATCACCTGCTGGTCGGCGTCAGCGTCTTCAAGAACGAGCCCTATCAATGACGCCGCGCGCCCTCGCATCCCGGTGGTGGTCGAGACTGCGCCGCGACAATCGCGGCGTGGCCGCGCTCGAGTTCGCCCTGCTGGTCCCGGTCGTGATCATCGTCTACGCGGGCGGATTCGAGATCGCCCAGGCGGCGACGGTCTATCGCAAGCTCACCGACACGACGGTGCAGCTGGCGAACGTGACCAGCCAATACACGCAGGTCGCCAAGTCAGATCTGAGCACGATCTCGTCAGCCTCGTCCCAGATCATGGCGCCGTACTCCACGAGCAGCCTGACGATCGTGGTCTCCGAGGTCGGCACCGACGCCGCGGGCGCCGCGACCGTGCAATGGAGCCAGAAGTATCCGAGCGGCTCCGGGCTGGCGGTCGGCGCGCCCGTCACCATGCCGACCGGGTTCGCGACGCCCAGCTCGTACTACATCCTCGTCCAGACGTCTTACACCTACACGCCCACGATTGGCTCGGCGTTCGTCAGCTCGATCCCGATGACGAACCAGATCTTCATGGTGCCGAGGCAGTCTTCCTCCATCCCTTGCAGTGATTGCTGAGGATCCGTGATGCAACGTCTTCTCACGGCCCTCCGCCGCCGCGGCGGAACCGATCCGACAAGCCTCTGGAACAGCCGCTCCGGCAACATCGCGCTGATCACCGCGATGCTGATGATTCCGCTCTGCTTTGCGCTCGGCATGGCCTTCGACTTCACGCTCGCGCAGAGCCGGACCGACCAGATCGACGGGATGGCCGACGTCGCCGCGCTCGGCGGCGTGACGCCGACGATGATGGCCCAGAACAACGCCACGGCGGTCAACACCGCCCGCACACTGTTCCTGAGCCAGGTGAACACGATCAGCGGCGTGACCTACAACAGCAACAACGTGAACATCACGGCCAACGACGCCTCGTCGGGCACGAGCGTCAGCCGCGTGCTGACCATCAACTTCCAGGCCGCTTCGCAGAACGTGTTCGCCAAGCTGCTCGGCATGGACACGTTCCCGATCCACGGCTCGTCGCAGGCCAAGTCGAGCACCGCGCCGAACATCGACTTCTATCTGCTGCTCGACACGTCGCCCTCGATGGAGATCGCCGCCACCTCGTCCGGCATCACGACGATGCAGGCGGACACGCCGCAGCAGGAGAGCGGCTGCGCGTTCGGTTGCCACGAGAGTGCGCCGAGTGACCTGGGCACCTTCCCGAACAACATCACCTGCCCGGCCGCCGGCAAGTATGCGGACGGAACCTCCTTCAGCGCGGGCAGCAAGTTCCCGACCACCGGCCGCGACAATTACGACCTCTCGCGGTGCGTGGGCGTGACGCTGCGGATCGACCTGCTCAACCAGGCGGCCCAGAACCTGATGACCGAGGCCGCCACGACCGCCACGACCGACCATGCGACCTACCGCATGGCGATGTACGAGTCCGACACCAACCAGGTGAACACGGCGAACGACCTGACGCTCTACCAGCTTCAGGCGCTGACGTCCGACCTGACGGCGGCGAAGAACCAGGCCGCCACGGTGGCGCCGCTGGAGATGTACCAGAACAACCACCTGAAGAGCGGCGACAGCAATCAGGACGAGGACACCTACCTCGACACCGACCTGACGACGATCAACAGCACGTATCTGCCGACTCCCGGCGCCGGCACCAACAACAACGGCGACACGCCGCAAGAGGTGCTCTTCATCGTCACCGATGCGCTGAACGACGAGAACGTCAGCGGCAGCCGCAAATACTTGCCCATGGACCAGAACGGCACGCGCTGCACGGCCATCAAGAATCGCGGCATCCGGATCGCCGTGCTCTACACGACCTACGAGCCGATGACGGGCGAGAACTGGTACGATAGCCACATCGCGCCGCTGCAGAACGGGACCGACCAGATGCAGACGGCCGCGCAGAACTGCGCCTCGCCCGGCCTGTTCTACCAGGTCAGCACGAACGGCGACGTCTCCGCCGCGCTGATCGCGTTGTTCAAGGAGGCGGTGGCGACCGCCCGCCTGACGCAGTAGCCCGCACGGGAACCGGTCGGCGCTTTGCGCCGGCCGGCCGGCGTCCCCGCCGACGCCAGCGCGCGGCCCACGTGGTGACGCCAACGTCGCCCGTGACGTTGCCCGCCGTGCGCGAGAAGTCGGGCAGCGCCTTAATCGGCCGCACCAGGGGTGGCAGCTTCGCCTCGTCGCTGACGGCCCGTCTCCTGCACAGGTTCGGCGGACTGTCCCATAGTCTTGCGCAGGGGCAAGGGCTTCGACGGCGCTGACGTCTGGATCGAGCGAAGTCTTCCCGTGCAAGGCGAGCAGAATTGACAGTTGAGTGGCGCTCAGGTTCCTGTCGGGAACACCCGGGGGGTGAAAGTGATCTACGTCTTGGCGTCGTTGCCACCCGCAATCGTAGCCGCGATCCTGGCCGTGAAGGGCCTGATCCACGGCATTTCTGAACATCTGGACGCCGACGACATTGCGCCAGGGACCTTGTCCACGGGCCGCGAGGCGCTCGGGACGTCGGACCGCCGCCTTTAGCGGCTGACGGCGGCACAGGCCCGCGCAAGCTTCGGGTGGCCGCCCGCCGGCGCCGCCGGGAGCCCGACGGCGCCACCTCGGGCGCGGTTACGGCGCTTCGTTCGACCAGATGATCGTGCCCGACGCGCCGAACATGCCGCCGACGCCATGGCTGATCGAGATCTTCGCCCCCGGCACCTGCGCCGCCGCGATCCCGCGCAGCTGCCGGATGCTCTCCTGCATCGCATACATGCCGTACATGCCGGAGTGCATGTAGGAGAGACCGCCGCCGTTGGTGTTGAGCGCCAGGCTGCCCGGCTTGCCGGCGTTCTCGATCGCCGTATGGCGCTCACGGACGAACGCGGCCGCCTCGCCCGGCTTGCAGAACCCGAGATCCTCCAGGCCATAGAGCGGCAGGTGGGCGAAGGCGTCGTAGATCATCAGGTGATCGACGTCCTTGTGGGCAATGCCGGCCTCGTCGAACGCCTTCTTGCCCGATACGCGGAACGCCTTCGACGAGGTGAAGTCCTCCATCTGGCTGACCATCGGCGTTTCGACGCTTTCGCCAGTGCCGAGCACGTAGACCGGCTTGCGCGGGAAGTCCTTGGCCCGCTCGGCGCTGGTCAGGATGATCGCGCCGCCGCCATCGGTGACGAGGCAGCACATCAGCAGCGTGAACGGGTAGGCGATCATCCGCGCGTTCAGCACGTCGTCGACCGTAATCGGGTCCTTCATGCTGGCTCTGGGGTTCTTCGCCGCCCACTCGCGCTGGATCACGCAGACGTTGGCCAGGTCCTCGACGGTGTAGCCGCGCACTTTCAGGTAGCGCAGGACCGGCACGGTGAACATCGAGGGCGGGCCGACCGGGCCGTAAGGCGCCTCGAACTGTCCGGCGAGGCTGGAGCCGCCGCCCCCGCCGCGAAAGCCGCCGCCGGCGCCGACGCGCGAGCGGCCGCTCTCACCGTGAGTGATCAACACGGTTTTGCAGAGGCCCTCGTTGATCGCCGCCGCCGCGTGGCGCACGTGCAGCATGAACGAGCAGCCGCCCACGCTGGTGCCGTCGGCCCAGGTCGGGGTGATGCCGAGGTAGTAGGCGAGCTCGGTCGGGCTGAGCCCCGCACACGCGACGCCGTCGATGTCGGTGGGCTTGAGCCCGGCGTCGGCCAGGGTGTTGAGCGCGGCGTCGGCGTGCAGCTGGATCACCGACATGTTCGGGATACGGCCAAGCTCGGTGGTTTCCGCGGCCCCGACGGCCGCGACGGTTTTCTGCTTCATCTGGTTCTCTCAGGCTCCCGCCGGCTTGAAGAAGGGCAGGGTGGCCTTGCCGAAGTCCTGGAACGTCACCTCGACGGGCATGTCGAGGACGAGCGCCTCGGGGGTTTGCGGGCAGCCGACGATGTTGGTCATCATCTGCGGGCCTTCCGCCAGCTTCACCACCGCGATCGAGTGCGGCTCGGTCCCGAGGTCGGGACGAGGGCGGTGGTTGATCACGTAGCTCCAGAGCACGCCCTTGCCGCTGGCCCGGTAGACCTCGACGTTGCGCGATCCGCACTTGGGGCAGAACGGGCGGGGCGGGAAATAGCTGTGGGTGCAATCGGCGCAGCGCTGCAGTCGCAGCTCGCCGGCCTTCGTGCCGTCCCAGAAATGCTGGGTCTCCGGCGTGGGGTCCGGAAGAACTCGGTCCATCGTTCGAAAACGTCCTCTCGTCTTTGCTTCAATGCGAGCCTTCTTGGGGAAGCGGGCGGCGCTTGTCGACAGGCTTTGATGACTGACGTCGGGGAGCCGACGACAAACGGTTGCCGGCTAGGCTTGCCCGGTCCAGAGGACGGCGCATGTACGATCTCCTGAAGGGCCTCACGGTCGTCGAGGCGGCCGCGTTCATCGCGGGGCCGACCTGCGGGCTCTACCTCGGCCAGTTCGGCGCGCGGGTGATCCGCATCGACCAGGTCGGCGGCGGGCCCGACTTCCGCCGCTGGCCGCTCGCGGCGTCCGGCGACAGCCTCTACTGGGAGGGCCTGAACAAGGCCAAGCAGTCGATCGTGATCGACCTCGCCAGGCCCGAAGGCAGGGAGCTGGCCCAGCGGCTCGCGACCGCGCCGGGCGACGACCGCGGCCTCTTCGTCACCAACTTCCCGGTGGACGGCTTCCTCTCGTACGAACGGCTGAAGGCGCTGCGCGAGGATGTGATCTGCGTGCGGGTGATGGGGTGGGCGGACGGGAGGCCGGCGCTCGACTACACGATCAACGCCGCCGTAGGCGTGCCGTTCATGACCGGCTTTCCCGACGATCCGCGGCCCGTGAACCACATGTTCCCAGCCTGGGACTTTATCACCGGCGCCTATGCGGCGCTGTCGCTGGTCTCGGCCGAGCGGGCGCGGCGCGCCGGGCGCGGCGGGTGCGAGGTGCGGATCCCGCTCTCCGACATCGCCGCGACGTCGCTGGCCAACTTCGGCCTGCTCGCCGAGGTGCTCGTCAACGGCGAGGAACGACCCAGGCTCGGCAACGACGTCTACGCGGCGTTCGGGCGCGACTTCGCGATCGCGGGCGGGCGGCGGGTGATGGTGGTGGCGATCACGCCGCGGCAATGGCGGGCGATCGTCGGAACGTTGGGACTGGAAGCGGAGATCGCGGCGCTCGAGGCGGAGCTCGGCGTCTCGTTCGCCGCCCACGAGGCCGTGCGTTACGAGCACCGCGACCGGCTCTATCCGCTCTTCGAGCGTGCGTTCGCCTCTCGGACCGCCGTCGAGCTCGCGCCGGCGTTCGAGGCGGAGGGGGTCTGCTGGGCGGAGTACCGCACGCTGACCGAAGCTGCCGCCGACCGCGGTCTCTTCGCCGACAATCCGGTGTTTGGCCACCCGGCCCACCCGAGCGGGCTCCACTACCCGGCGCCGGGCCCGGCCGCGACGCTGATCGGCCCGGCCCGCGGGGCGCCGGCGCCGGCGCCCAAGCTCGGGACCCACACCGACGAGGTGCTGGCCGACGTCCTCGGCCTGTCGAGCGCCGAGATCGGCCGCCTGCACGACGCCGGGCTGGTGCGGGGACCATCGTGACTCCTCCCCCCCGTCGCGCTTTGGTCGCAGGCGAGGCGCGCCGGCGCCGAAGCG
>DATKMZ010000030.1:0-73504 GCA_035541575.1 Caulobacteraceae bacterium
CTTGTCGCCGTCGCGCAGCTCGACCGCCTCATGCGCCCCGGTCGACGCGCCCGACGGGACCGCCGCGCGCCCCATCGACCCGTCTTCCAAGAGAACATCCACCTCGACGGTCGGATTGCCCCGGCTGTCCAGGATCTCGCGCGCGAGGATATCGACGATCTCGGTCATGCGGCAGGCGCCTGTGCTGGTGGAAAGGCGCGTGGCTTAGCCGCGCCAAACGGCGCGGGCAACCGTCTGGACGACGTCGCTAGTCTTCCTTGGGCGTCAGCACCTGGCGGCCGCGATAGGTGCCGGTCTTGAGGTCGATGTGGTGCGGGCGCTTCAGCTCGCCGGTGTCGGTGTCTTCGACGTAGGCGTTGGCTTTGAGCGCATGGTGCGCACGGCGCATGTTGCGGCGCGACGGAGAGGTTTTTCGTTTGGGGACGGCCATGGCTTTGCGGGGCTCGAAAAGGAGCCGGCGTCTATGCCGCAAGCCGCCCGTGATTACAAGCCGGCGGCGGCCTTAAGCCACCTCGCCAATCGGCGACGGTGGCGCTCCCCGTGTCGGCTTCATCTCATCCGACGGCGAGGCGTCCGCCTCGGCGTCGGTTTCGTCACGCAGTTCCTCGATCTCCTTCTCGGTGCGCCGCTCGAGGCCGATGTAACGGTTCTCCGCCGTCTCCAGGGCGCGGATCAACTCGTCCAGCTTCGCCTGCAGCGCCTCGCCTTCGCGGTTCTGGCTGTTCTGGATCAGGAACACCATCAGGAATGTGACGATGGTCGTGCCAGTGTTGATGACCAGCTGCCAGGTGTCCGAGAAGTGGAACACCGGTCCGCTGGCCGCCCAGACCAGCACGAGCGCGCAACAGAGCAGAAACGTCAGCGGGCGTCCCATGGCCCAGGCGATCTTGTTCGCCGCTTTCTCGAACAACGCATCCATGGAACGTAACCGGCCTGAGCGAAGCGAAGCTTCCGTCACCGCGATAACGGCCCGGACGCGGCCCCGTTCCTCTAGGCGGCGCGCCTCAGCCTCGCGGGCGCGACGTTGGTCCAGGCCATCCGCAGCAGCGTCGCGATCAGCGCTGCGTCCGCCCGCTGGTAGGCAACGAAGGTCGATCCCTTGCGGCCCCAGTAGCCCGGCACGGGCTCGACCACGCCCGGGTGCGCCTCGGCCAGGTTGCGCTGATCCTCCGGATCTAGCTTGACCATCATTCGCGGCCGATCGAGGTGGATCGTGCAGAAGATCTTCCCGGCCACACGGAACGACGGGATGCCGTGATGGTCCGCTTCGACGGCTTCGGGCAGCGCCAGCGCCAGCCCGCGGATGTCGTCGACGCCCGGCACGGACCTAGTCGGCCTTGGCTGGCGGGGGCCGGTAGCGCGGCCGGGCGTTGGCGATGGGGATCAGACAGGCCGCGGCGAGCACGACAGCGACCGCGCAGATGAAGGTCCGCAGGGTGTGAGCGCGTTCCTGGGCCAGCAGCGCGGCGAGCTCTGGCGGTTCGTCGGCGGGCCTCGCCGTCGCCGGCCGCGGCCCGAACCGAGGCGGCGGCGTGCGGTTCGGCCAGCCCTGCACTCTTCGTATCCGGTCCGTGGGGATCATCTTGGCTAGACCAGTCGGCTCTGTTCCACAGCCGCGGCGATGAAACTGGCGAAGAGCGGGTGCGGGGCGAAGGGCCGGCTCTTCAGCTCCGGGTGGAACTGCACGCCGATGAACCACGGATGGTCGGCGCGCTCGACGATCTCGGGCAGGACGCCATCGGGCGACACGCCGGTCATCTTCAGGCCCGCGCCCTCGAACGCCTCACGGTAGCCGATGTTCACCTCGTAGCGGTGGCGGTGGCGCTCGCTGATCGACGTCGAGCCATAGATCCCGGCCACCTTCGAGCCCGGCGTCAGCACCGCATCGTAGGCGCCAAGCCGCATCGTGCCGCCGAGGTCGTCCTCGCTGGTGCGCATTTCGCGCTGGTTGCCGCGCGTCCACTCGGTCAGCAGGCCTACGACCGGCGCCTTGGTCGGGCCGAACTCCGTGGAGGAGGCGCACGAGATGCCGGCGACATTCCGGATCGCCTCGATCACGGCCATCTGCATGCCGAAGCAAACCCCGAAGTAGGGTACGGCGCGCTCGCGGGCGAACTTGGCGGCGCGGATCTTGCCTTCCGAGCCGCGTTCGCCGAAGCCGCCGGGCACCAGGATGCCGTGAACGCCTTCCAGGCGGGTCGCGGCGGCGCTGTCCTCGCCCTCGAACGTCTCGCTCTCGACCCAGTCGAGGTTGACCTTCACCCGGTTGGCGACGCCGCCGTGGATCAGCGCTTCGATCAGCGACTTGTAGGCGTCTTTCAGCACCGTGTACTTGCCGACGACCGCAATCGTCACCTCACCATCGGGGTGTGTCAGCCGCTCCGAAATCTCTTGCCAACGGCTCAGGTCCGGCGCCGGCGCGTCGCGGATGCCGAACACGTCCAGCACCTCGGAGTCGAGGCCCTGCGCGTGATAGTCGAGCGGCACGGCGTAGATGTTGGGCGCGTCCATCGCCTGGATCACAGCCGACGGGCGCACGTTGCAGAAGAGCCCGATCTTGCGCTTCTCCTCAGCCGGGATCGGCTGCTCGCAGCGGCAGAGCAGCACGTCCGGCTGGATGCCGATGGAGCGCAGCTCCTTGACCGAGTGCTGGGTCGGCTTGGTCTTCATCTCGCCGGCGGTCTTGATGAACGGGAGCAGCGTCAGGTGCACGAAGCAGGTGTGACCGCGCGGCAGCTCCTGGCCGAGCTGGCGGATCGCCTCGAAGAACGGCAGGCCCTCGATGTCGCCCACAGTCCCGCCGATCTCGACCAGCACGAAGTCGACCCCCTCCCCCGGATCGGCGAGGACGAAGCGTTTGATCTCGTCGGTGACGTGCGGGATCACCTGCACGGTGGCGCCCAGATAGTCGCCGCGTCGCTCCTTCTCGAGGATGGTTTTGTAGATCTGGCCGGTGGTGATGTTGTCGCCCTTCGTGGCCGAGACGCCCGTGAAGCGCTCGTAGTGGCCAAGGTCGAGGTCGGTCTCCGCCCCGTCGTCGGTGACGAACACTTCGCCGTGCTGGTAGGGGCTCATCGTGCCCGGGTCGACGTTGAGGTAGGGGTCGAGCTTGCGCAGCCGGACCCTGTAGCCGCGCGCCTGCAAGAGAGCGCCCAGCGCCGCGGACGCCAAGCCCTTTCCCAATGAGGAGACCACGCCGCCGGTGATGAAGATGAACCGGGCCATGGGCGTTCAGCTTAGCGCCGATTCGATGGGTGAGTCGCGCGACGAATCACCCCGCGCCAGCATCCGATCAAGGCGTGCTTGAGGCGGGCGCGCTCGGCGCCGGAGCCGCCGGCGCTGCAGGCAGTGGCTTCGGCGGCGGGGGCTCGAGGATCGGCGGAGCGGCCTGGGGCGGCGCAGCGGGCGCCACGGCGGCATGCGCCCGGGTCTTGGCCGCCGGCACGGTTTGCGGCGCGGGCGCGGCGAGCGGCGCCTGCTGCGGCGCGGCGGCCGGCGGCGCCAGGAACGAGCCGGAGAGCGGGTTCACCGGCGCCGTCCCTGGCGACTGCGCCCCCGCCGGTCCCGGCGCGCTCAGCGGCGCAGGCGCGTTGACGGGCGCCTGGTTGAGCGCGTTCACGTTCGCGGTCTGCATCTTCAGCTTCTCGAGCACCGACGAGGCGCCCCGGTCGTGAGCGCCCAGCAGCGTCAGGCCCAGGCTGAGCGCCAGGAACAGTCCGAACAGCACCCAGGTGGTGCGCGTCAGAAGGTCGCCGGCGCCGCGCGCCGTGATGAGGCCGGTCGGACCGCCGCCCATGCCGAACGCTCCGCCTTCGGAGCGTTGCAGCAGCACTACCGCGATCAGCGCCACGCAGACGAGGATGTCGATGATGATCAGAAGGCCGGAAAGCATCAGCTCTTGTCTTGTCGCCGCAGGGGCTCGCCTGAGAAGGGCGCGCCTCTAGCATCCGCGGCCGGTCCGCGCCATAGCTAGGGAGTCCGCTCCCCCGGTCCAAGCCCCGTGATTCTCGAAACCGAACGCCTGGTCCTTCGCCCGATCCAGCCGGACGATTGGCGCGTGCTCTATCCGATCATGAGCGATCCCGTCGTCATGGCGCACTGGGACTCGAGCGAGATCGAGGACCCCGACGTGGTCGCCCAGATGATCGCAGCCCAGGTCGAAGACATGGAGGCCGGCCGCGCCTGCTACTGGGCCGTCGAGCGGGCGCCCGACCGCACCTTCCTCGGCGCCTGCGACCTATCGGAGCTCGACTGGCGCCACAAGCGCGGCGAGGTCGGCTTCGTGCTGGCGAACCACGCCTGGGGCCAGGGCTACGGCCTGGAGGCCATGCGGGCCGTGGTCGCGTACGCCGCCAGCCTGGGCCTCAAACGGCTCTGGGCCCGCGCGCATGTCGGCAACGAGCGCTCCGAGCGCCTGCTCGAACGCCTGGGCTTCGAGGCCGAGGGCTACCTGCGCGGCCACATCCAGCGCGGCGTCGAGCGGCGCGACTGCAAGATTTTCGGCCTCCTGCTCTGAGGCGCGGCCCGCAGTGGAATCGGCCTAAGGCTTCGCCGGGGGACAGGCGCTAGGCCGGTGACGTCATGCTGAGCTGGATAGGTCTCCATTTCTCGCATGTCTGGGGCCCGTTGCGGCTCCTGAACTCGTTCTTCTTCCTTTCGGCGGTCGGCTACGGCGTCAGCGCCGGCGCGACGTGGCTGTTGCTGCCGCGGCTCTGGCATCTGCTGCCGAAAGACCGCGGGCGCGCGTTCGCGGTGAATGCTGACCAGAGCGTCGGCAAGCCGGTGAGCGCGGGGCTGATCTTCGTCAGCATCTTCTGCTTCGCGGCGGTGCTCTTCATCCCGCTCGGCGCGCCTTGCGTGCGCACCTTGCCCTTCGTCATCGCCGCGATGCTCGTCGGCTACTTCGACGACCGCCGCGGCGGCTTCACCGAGTACCAGCTCGCGGCGATGGACCTTGTCGTCGCAATCGGCGCGTCGCTGGCGATGTCGTGGCTGACGCCGATGGTCATCTGGCTGCCGGGCTGGAAGGAGCCGCTGATGCTGGCCCCTTGGCTTGGCCTGCCGCTCTCGACCGCCGTCATCTGGCTCTCGGTCAACGCGGTCAACTGTTCCGACGGCGTCGATGGCGTCTCCGGCAGCCTGACCGCCAGCGCAATCCTGATCCTGGGCGCCCTGCTCTACGCCGTCATCGGCAACGAGACGGTGGCCGGCCACCTCAGCATCCCGGTCAACCCGGAAGGCGCGGACTGGGCGATCATGGCGTTCCTGATGGTCGGCTGCGTCAGCGGCTATCTCTGGTACAACGCTCCGCCGAGCGCGGTGCTGATGGGCGACGCCGGATCGCGGCCGCTCGGCCTGCTGATCGGCATGCTGGTCATGGCGACCGGCAACCCGCTTTTCCTGCTGCTCGCCGGCTCGGTGATCGTGCTGAACGGCGCCACCGGCCTCGCCAAGGTCGCGCTGGCGCGGTTCCTGAGGGTCAGGGTGCTGTCGAACATCCGCTTCCCCCTACACGACCACTGCCGCAAGGAGCTTGGCTGGACCAACAGTCAGGTGCTGGTGCGGTTCATGCTGCTGCACCTCGGGGTCACGGCGCTGCTGATCATTCTTGTCCTCAAGGTGCGCTGACAGGCGCCCGCAACAGCGTGACCGCGATCACCTGCCGCGCCGAGCGAGATGGTCAGGCGGCTCTCACGATCGGCAGGAACTGCGCGGCCGTCAGCGACGCGCCGCCCACCAGCGCCCCGCCCACTTCCGGCAACGACAGGATCTCGGCGGCGTTCTCCGGCTTCACCGAGCCGCCGTAGAGGATCGGCGCCACGGCGCCGTCGCCCCACCGTTCCTGCAGGGCCGCGCGGATCTCGGCGTGCACCTGCTCGATCTGCCGGGTCGTCGGCGTCACGCTGGTTCCGATCGCCCAGACCGGTTCGTAGGCCAGAGCGAACGCGCGCCCGGCCAGGGCCTCGGGCAGCGAGTTGCGCACTTGCGCCAGAACCACCTCGAGCGTGCGCCCCGCGGTGCGCTCGTCTGCGGTCTCGCCGACGCAGACGATCGGTTCGAGCCCCGCCCGGAGCGCGGCCGCCGTCTTCGCGGCCACGTCCTGGCTCGTCTCGCTGTAGTAGGCGCGGCGCTCAGAGTGGCCGAGGATCACGAGCCGGGCGCCCGCGTCGACCAGCATTTCGGCCGAAACGCAGCCGGTGAACGCGCCGCTCGGCTCGGGCCGGCAGTCCTGCCCCCCGACCTCGACGCCGGAGCCCGCCAGCACGTCCGCCAGCCGGTGAAGCAGCGTCGCGGGCGGACAGATTGCGACGCGAGCCGCGGGCGGATGCTCATCGACGTCTGCGGCGATCGCCCGCGCCTCGTCGAGCGCGGCGGCCAGGCCGTGCATCTTCCAGTTTCCGGCGATCAGCGGGCGCGGCCTCGACACGGCTTGCGGCGCTCCTCGTTCACGCCGCAACGCGGCCACTGCTGGGTGGCATAGCCGGCCAGCCCAGCTTCGACAACGCAGGCCGACCGGAGGTCGCGTCGGCCCGCCGCGCTGGACGGGCCCCGCCGACGGCCTCTATAGGGCGCCGATGCTTCACTTTTTCAGCCGTCTCGCCAAATCCTGGGTCGGCCCGGTCATCATGGGCATGCTGCTCGTGGCGCTGGGCGTGCTCGGCAGCGGCAGCGTGCGAAGCCTGTTCGGCGGGCGAATCGCCAACGCCGTGGTCCAGGCCGGCTCGCGCGTGATCACGCCGAACGAATTCCAGAAGATGTTCGAGCGTAACGAGCAGACCTACCAGCAGCGCACTGGCCAGACGTTCCCGCTCGAGGAGGCGGTGCGCGAAGGCGCCGACAGCACCATGTTGCAGGACCTGGCGAGCCAGGAAGCCTACTTCGAGATGCTCTCGCGCTCGGGCATCCGGCCGTCCGACGAGGTCGTGGCGACCGAGCTGCGGCGGCAGGCCGAGTCGGGGCAGGCGCCCGGTCTGGCGCAGATCTTCGACTCGGTCACCGGCAAGTTCCGCCCGCAGGCGCTGCTGCAGCTCCTGGGCGCCAACGGCCTGACCATGGACGCCTTCCAGCGCCAGCTCGCCGACGACATCGCCAACGGCGACTTCAACGCCGCCTATCGCGACGGCTTCGAGACGCCGCGGATCTACTCGGCGATCCAGGCCGCCTTGCTGCTCGAGAGCCGCGACGTCACCTACTTCGTGATCCCGGCCGCCAGCGTCGGGGTTCCGCCGCCGCCGACCGACGCCCAGCTGACGGCGCTCATCCAGCAGCACAAGGATCAGTTGATGCTGCCCGAGCGGCGCAAGCTCAGCATCGTGCGATTCAGCGCCAAGGCGATCGCGCCGACCCTGACCGTCGATCCGAAGCAGGTCGAGCAGCAGTTCGAGGCGCGCAAGGCGACGTACGGCAAGCCCGAGCTGCGCTCGCTGGTCGAGATCCCGCTGAACGACCCGAGGGAAGCGCCGACCGTGCAGGCGGCGCTCGCCAAGGGCCAGGACCCCAACGTGGTCGCCAAGTCGATTGGCGTCGAAGCCGTCACCTACGACAATCAGACGCAGTCGGCGATCGTCGACCGCAAGGCCGCCGCCATCGCGTTCGGGATGTCAGCGGGCCAGGTGAGCGGCCCGGTCCAGGGCGACTTCAAGACGGTGATCCTGAAGGTGACGTCGATCACGCCGGCCCAGGCGCCCGACCTCAACGCCGCGCGCGCCGAGATCGAGGCGCAGCTGCGCCAGAGCCAGGCGGTCGACAAGGCGATCGACCTCAGCCAGAAGTTCGACGACCTGCGCCAGGGCGGCGCGAGTCTCGCTGAGGCGGCCGCCAAGCTCGGCGTGCCGGTCGTCAGCGTCGGACCTGTCAACGCCGATGGCAAGGACCTCACCGGCCAGGTCAATCCCGCGCTCACGCCGAAGCTGCTGACGAACGCCTTCCAGCTGCAGCAGGGCGGCGACAGCGACATCTCCCAGGACGCCGACAAGGGCGAGTACTACCAGGTCCACGTCGACCAGGTGATCCCGCCCAGCCTGCCAGGCCTCAATGAGCCGAACGTTCGCCAGGCCCTTACCCAGGCTTACATGCAGCAGACCGTGGTGGCCGCGCTGCAGAAGAAGGCGGCCGACGCGCAGGCCGCGCTCCAGAAAGGTCAGACGTTCGAGGCGGTCGCGGCCACATTCCACGGCCAGGTCGCCCACCAGCTCGGCCTCCAACGCATCTCCGCCCAGCAGTACCTGCAAACCGTCGGACAGGACTTCCTCGCCGCCACGTTCGGGACCAAGCCCGGTCAGATCTTCACGGTTGGCTCCGACCCGCTGAAGGGGTTCGCGGTCGCGCGCCTCGACGCCGTCCATCCGGCCGACCCAAGGCAGATCGCCGGCATTCTCGAGGCCGTGCGCCAGCGCAGCACGCAGCCCTACCTCGACAGCCTGCAGGATGCGGCGCGTCAGGCGGCGGTGAAGATGATCAAGCCGCGCACCGACCTCACCCTCGCCCGCAACACCGTCGGCATCGACGCGGCGATGGTGGCGCGCGTCAAGAAGCCGGCGCCGGGCGCGCCGAAATGAGCGCCGAGCCGGGCATCGACGCCTTTACCAAGGGCTACACCGCCGGCCGCGTCCAGGTCGTGGTCCAGCGCCTCGTCGACGATCTCGAGACCCCGGTCTCGGCCTATCTGAAGGTCGCCCACGGCCAGCCCTACAGCTTCCTCTTCGAGTCGGTGGAAGGCGGCGCCTGGCGCGGCCGCTACTCGGTGCTGGTGATGGCCCCCGACCTCGTCTGGCGCTGCCGGGACGGCAAGGCGGAGATTGCGGAAGGCGACGACGTCGCCACCGGCCGCTTTCGTCCCGACGGCGAGGGCGCGCTGGAGTCGCTGCGCGATCTCGTGGCGCGCTCGCGGCTGGACCTGCCGCCCGGCCTGCCGCCCATGGCCGCGGGCGTCTTCGGCGTGATCGGCTACGACATGATCCGGCTGGTCGAGAAGCTGCCGAACGTCAACCCGGACCCGCTGGGCCTGCCGGATTCGGTGATGGTGCGCCCGTCGATCGTCGCGATCTTCGACGGCGTGGCGCAGGAGATCATGCTGGTGGCCACGGTGCGGCCGTCGGGGCTGACGCCGTCGGAGGCCTACGCGCTCGCTACGGGCCGCATCCAGCGCGTCGTCGACGCCTTGCGCCGCCAGCTGCCGCCGCCAGGCCCGCGGCCCGAACCGGAGCCCGACCGTTTCACCTCGCCGGTCAGCCGCGAGGCCTACGGCGAGATCGTCGAGAAGGCGAAGGCCTACATCCGCGCCGGCGACATCTTCCAGGTGGTGCCCTCGCA
This sequence comes from Caulobacteraceae bacterium, assembly GCA_035541575.1. Classification (GTDB taxonomy): domain Bacteria; phylum Pseudomonadota; class Alphaproteobacteria; order Caulobacterales; family Caulobacteraceae; genus Acaudatibacter. Next base: position 9,313 of record DATKMZ010000030.1, read on the forward strand.
TCGTTTCAGCGCCCCGTTCGATCGCGATCCCTTCGCGCTCTACCGGTCCCTGCGCCGGACCAACCCCTCGCCGTTCCTGTTCTTCCTCAACTTCCCCGACTTCCAACTGATCGGCTCCTCGCCGGAGATCCTGGTGCGGCTCCGCGACGGCAAGATCACCATCCGGCCGCTCGCCGGCACCCGCCCGAGAGGCGCGACGCCCGAGGAGGACGCGCGGCTCGAGGCCGAGCTGATCGCCGATCCCAAGGAGCACGCCGAGCACCTGATGCTGCTCGACCTCGGCCGTAACGACGTCGGACGCGTCGCGATGGTGAACCAATCGGGGCGCAACGTCCCGCCAACGGCGCGCAAAGGGCCGCACGTGCGGGTGACTGCGAGCTTCTTCGTCGAGCGCTACAGCCACGTCATGCACCTCGTCTCCAACGTCGAGGGCGACGCGCCCGAGGGTCTCGACCCGGTCGACGTGGTGATGTCCGCCCTCCCCGCGGGCACGCTCTCTGGCGCGCCGAAGGTGCGCGCGATGGAGATCATCGACGAGCTCGAGACCGAGAAGCGCGGCGTGGCCTACGCTGGCGCGGTAGGCTACTTCGGCGCCGACGGCTCGGTCGATACCTGCATCGTGCTTCGGACCGCGCTCGCGAAGGACGGCATGCTCTACGTCCAGGCCGGCGGCGGCGTCGTGGCCGACTCCGATCCGGTCGCCGAGTACGAGGAGACCGTGCACAAGGCGCGCGCCATTCGCACGGCGGCGACGGAGGCGTGGCGGTTCGCCTGAGGCGGTCGCTTCAGGTCGGCCAGGGCGTCGGCATCAACACCACGGCGACAGCCAGCGCGAGCGCGGCGAGCGCGAAGAGGGCCGCGGCGATGGTCACCTGCGTCAGGCTGTCGTTCCGCGCGCGCGGCGACAGCAGCGCCTTGGCCTCGCGCATGCGCTTCGGATCGAGCGGAGAATCGACCATGCGGCAGGCTCGCGCCGTCGCTGAGTCGCGGCAAGCGGCGCCGGCGCCGCATCTCAGTTGTTCCGCAACGCCTCCAGCGAACGCCGCAGATTGTCGCGCGCTTTCGCCTCGAAGCGCGCCCGGCCCCAGTCGGAGAGGAACAGCCGGTCGCGCGCCAGGAAGCGTTCCAGGATCGCCGCCCGCCCCTGGTTGAACGCGGCCAGCGCGACGTGCCGGTACTCGTGACGCACCCCCGCCTCGTACGCGTCGAACGCGTCATCCGGCGCACCCAGGATCGAGAGGTCCATGTCGAGGAAGATGCGGGCGTCCTCGGCCTCCCGCGCGGAGACGCCCTCCGGGACTTCGTGCCGGCTGGTCGCCATGATCAGGCGCTGGGTCCGCTCAAGCGTCTCCGCCGGGACGAGGCCGGCCAGGAGCTCGCGCGCCAGTGCGGCGCTGCGGCGCTCGTTGTCGGCCCTCGCGGGCTCGTAGACCGCGTCGTGCAAAAGGATGGCGCACTCGACCGCCAAAGGGTCCTCGAGCTGGCCGCGCACCTCGGGCAGCAGGCGCAGCAGCGCCTCCGGGTGGGTCCAGGCATGATAGCCGCGGTCCGGACCCGTATGCAGCTCGCGGACCCTCTTCAGCAGGGATGCAGGAAGCATCGCTCGCAGCTCGCTAGCCGACGCGCCGGTCGCGGCCGTTCCCAAGCGCGGCTCATCGGCGCTAGAAGGGCCGCCAGAGAGGTTCCGTCCGCCATGATCCTGGTCATCGATAACTACGACAGCTTCACCTACAACCTCGTGCACTACCTCAACGAGCTCGGGGCCGAGACCGTCGTCTACCGCAACGACGCGCTGACAGCACAGGACGCGATCGCGATGCGCCCCGAGGCGGTGGTGCTCTCGCCCGGTCCCTGCACGCCGAACGAGGCCGGCATCTGCCTCGCCTTGATCGCCGGCGCGCCCGACGACCTGCCGGTGCTGGGCGTCTGCCTCGGCCACCAGTCGATCGGCCAGGCGCTGGGCGGCGAGGTGATCCGCGCCAAGACGCTCATGCACGGCAAGACCAGCCCGATCCACCACACCGGCAAGGGTATCTTCGCCGGCATGCCAAATCCCTTCACCGCCACCCGCTATCACAGTCTTTCGATCAAGCGCGAAACCCTGCCAGCCGAGCTCGAGATCACCGCCTGGACCGACGACGGCGAGATCATGGGCTTCTCGCACCGGAGCCGGCCGCTCCACGGCGTGCAGTTCCACCCCGAGAGCATCGCCACCGAGGGCGGGCACGCCCTGCTCGCCAACTTCCTCGACCTCGCCGGCGTCAAGCGCCTGCAGGAGGCTTGAGGGCGCCGGTCCATGTCTGAGGATTTCAAGCCGCTGCTGGCGAGGCTCGCCGACGGCGCAACCCTCAGCGAAGCCGACGCGGAGGCCTTCTTCGCCGCCGCGCTGCGGGGCGAGCCGACGCCCGCCCAGGTCGCGGCGGCCGTGACGGCCATGCGGCTGCGCGGCGAGACCGTGGGCGAGATCACCGCCTGCGCCCGGGTGATGCGGCGCGCGGCGATCGTGCTGAAGCACCCGCACCAGGTGATCGACGTCTGCGGCACAGGCGGAACGGGAATCTCGACGTTCAACATCTCGACCGCGGTCGCGTTCGTGCTGGCCGGCGCGGGACTGAAGGTCGCCAAGCACGGCAACCGCACCATGAGCCGGCGCTCGGGCAGCGCCGACGTGCTGACCGCGCTCGGCGTCAACATCCAGGCGAACCTCGCTCAGCAACGCCGCGCGCTCGACGAGGCCGGGCTCTGCTTCCTGTTCGCGCCGGCCCACCATGGCGCAATGCGGCACGTGCTGCCGATCCGCCAGGAGCTCGGGTTCCGGACGGTCTTCAACCTGCTGGGCCCGCTCGCCAACCCGGCGGGGGCGCAGCGGCAGGTGCTGGGCGCGTTCTCGCCGCGTTGGGTCGAGCCGCTGGCCCGCGTGCTGGGTGCGCTCGGCTCCGAGCGGGCGTGGGTCGTCCACGGCGAGGGCCTGGACGAGATGACGACGACCGGCACGACCGAAGTGGCGGAATGGCGTGATGGCGCGCTGAGGCTCTTCAACGTGACGCCCGAAGCCGTCGGCCTGCCACGCGCGACGCTGGCGGATCTCGCGGGGGGCGATCCTGCTGCGAACGCCGACGCGATCCGCGAGCTGCTCGGCGGGCGGCCAGGCCCCTACCGCGACATTGTCCTCCTCAACGCCGCCGCCGGCCTGCTGGTCGGCGACAAGGTCGAGACTCTTCGCGAAGGCGTTGAGATGGCCGCGAAAGCGATCGATGACGGCGCCGCGCACCTGGCGCTCGAGCGGCTGGTCGAGGCGACGAACCGGCCGTGACCGACATCCTGGCCAGGATCGCCGACTACAAGAGGATCGAGGTCGCCGAGCTCAAGCAGGGCGAGAGCCACGACGCGGTCGAAGGCCGCGCCAACGCCGCCTCCCCGCCGCGCGGCTTTCGCGCCGCGCTGGAACGGGCCGCGACGCCCGGGCGGCTCGCCCTGATCGCCGAGGTGAAGAAAGCTTCGCCCTCGAAGGGCCTGATCCGCGCCGACTTCGATCCGCCGGCGCTGGCTCGCGCCTACCAGGCCGGCGGCGCGGCCTGCCTCTCGGTGCTGACCGACGCGCCGAGCTTCCAGGGCGCGGACGCGTACCTGACCGCCGCGCGCGAAGCCGCGGCGTTGCCGGCGCTGCGCAAGGAGTTCCTGATCGACCCGTGGCAGGTCGCTCAGTCGCGCGCCCTCGGCGCCGATGCGATCCTGGTGATCCTCGCCATCTGCGACGATGCGCTCACCGCCGAACTGTTGGCCGAGGCGGCGCGGTTCGGCATGGACGCACTGGTCGAAGCTCACGACGCGGCCGAGGTCGACCGCGCGGTGGCGCTCGGCGCGGGGCTGATCGGCGTCAACAACCGCGACCTCAGGACCTTCGTCACCGCCCTGGCGGTGACCGAGCGGCTGGCCGCGCGGATCCCCTCCGACCGCCTGCTGGTCACCGAAAGCGGGATCGGAACCCCAGCCGACGTCGCACGCCTCGCCCGAGCCGGCGCCCGAGCGATGCTGGTGGGCGAGAGCCTGATGCGCCAGCCCGACGTCGCCGCCGCAACCCGCGCGCTGCTCGTCCCGGCTTAGGGAACCAGCACCGCCGCGCCGGTCAGGGCGCCGCTGCGCAGATCCGCGAGCGCCTCGTTGGCCGCCTCGAGCGGATAGCACGTGACCTCGGTCTTCACCGCAGCCTTTGGCGCGATGGCCAGGAAGTCGTGGGCGTCCTGGCGCGTCAGGTTCGCCACCGAGACCACCTCCCGCTCGCCCCAGAGGATCGCATAGGGGAACGACGGGATGTCGCTCATGTGGATGCCGCCGCAGACCACGCGTCCGCCCTTGGCGACGGCCCGCAGCGCCGCGGGCACCAGTTCGCCGGCGGGCGCGAAGATGATCGCCGCGTCGAGCGGCTCGGGCGGCGCCTCGTCCGACCCGCCCACCCAGTCCGCGCCCAACCGCCGCGCCAGGTCCTGTGCGGCTCGGTCGCCTGGCCGGGTGAAGGCGTAGAGCCGCCGCCCCTGCCAGCGCGCCACCTGGGCGATGACATGGCCGGCCGCGCCAAAGCCATAGATGCCGAGCCTCTTGCCCTCGCCGGCGCGGACGAGACTGCGCCAGCCGATCAGGCCGGCGCAGAGCAGCGGCGCCTGATCCGCCGGCGCTGCGGCGGCGTCCAAGGGGTAAGCGAATCGCGCATCGACGATCGTGTGCGTCGCAAAGCCGCCGTCGCGGGTGTAGCCGGTGAAGAGCGGCGCGTCGCAGAGGTTCTCGCGGCCCGCCCGGCAGTAGGGGCAGACGCCGCAAGTGCGGGCGAGCCAGCCCACGCCAACCCGCTGTCCGACGCCGAGCGCGGCGCCGTCGCCCACCGCCTCGACCTCACCGACGACCTCGTGCCCCGGGATGATCGGTGTGCGGACGTCGGGAAGCTCGCCGTCGACGACGTGCAGGTCGGTCCGGCAGACGCCGCACGCCAGCACCTTTAGCCGCACCTCGCCCACGCCAGGCGCCGGATCGTCGCGCTCGACAGGACGCAGCGGTCTTCCGGACTCGACCAGCGCCATCGCCTTCATCGCCGACCTCCGCGCCCCGTGTCCGAGATCGACCGAGGTCCGGCCCCGGTCAAGCGACTCGGGAATCGATTCCGACGCGAGTCGTTGGCCGCCATCCCTCAGCCGCCTGATTTGGCAGCGCTTTTCGTTCACTTGACTTTAACCGTGAACACCTAGAGAACATCCACAGACGTTTTTGATTTGTTCCGGCGGTCGCCGGGGCGACGATCTCGAGGCTGCGGATATGCTGACCCGTAAACAGCACGAGTTGCTCATGTTCATCCATGAGCGGATCAAGGAAACCGGGGTGTCCCCTTCCTTCGACGAGATGAAGGAGGCGCTCGACCTGGCGTCCAAGTCCGGAATCCATCGGCTCATCACAGCGCTCGAGGAGCGCGGCTTCCTGCGCCGGCTGGCTCACCGAGCCCGCGCGCTCGAAGTGGTGAAGCTGCCGGAGCAGGCCACGGCCGCCGCCCCGCCGAAGGGCAGAGGCGCGTTCCGGCCCCAGCTCGTCGAGACTTCGCCCGGCGCTGGCGGACCGATGATCGCCAACGATGTCCGTGAGCTGCCGGTCCTGGGGCGCATCGCTGCAGGCACGCCGATCGAGGCGATCCAGCACGAACGCGACCGCATGCAGGTGCCCGAGACGATCCTCGGCGCCGGCGAGCATTTCGTGCTCGAGGTGCAGGGCGATTCGATGATCCAGGCCGGCATCCTCGACGGCGACTTCGTGGTCATCCGCCGGACCAACACGGCCAACTCTGGCGAGATCGTCGTCGCCCTCGTGATGGGCGAGGAGGCGACGTTGAAGCGGCTGCGCAAGAAAGGCGCGTCGATTGCGCTCGAGGCCGCCAACCCTGCCTATGAGACCCGTATCTTCGGGCCCGATCAGGTACAGGTGCAGGGCAAGCTCGTCGGCCTGATCCGCCGCTATCATTAGACCATCAAGGGCCGCGCCAGGGCGACCTGGCGTCCGCGATCATCCGCTGCAGCGTCTCAGGATCCTGGTGGTAGCCGTGGTCCGCAGGCTCGAGGCCGAGCCGCTCGGCGACCAGCCTTAGCGTCTCCGGGCAGAAGAAGTAGCCGACATGGCGGGTGATGCGGCCATCCGACGCCTCCAAACGGGAGACGCCCGCCAGTAACCGCCGGCCGCTCCTTGAGGTTACGACGCCGATCGCGACGGTCTCGCCGTCGACGACCGCCCGCTCCCAGGCCACGTTCGCCGGGCGACCGAGGTTGACCTCGATCCAGATCGCGCCTTGGCCACGCTCGCCGCCGACGCCGCGCGCCTCGTAGGCGACGTCCTCCGAGAGCACCGCGGTCAGCGCCTTGAGATCGCGGGCGTTGAAGGCGGCGATGAACCGATCCACCAGCTCCGGCGGCGCCGGCGCGCCTCGCGATGTGGCGGCGCTAACGGTCGCCTGCGCGAGCTTCCCCCGGGCCCGATGGAGCGCCGATTTCACCGCCCCGACGCTCGTGGCGAGGATTGTCGCGACTTCCTCGAGGCTGAAGTCGAACACGTCCTTCAGGACGACGGCCGCCCGCTCCTGCGGCGCCGTGTGCTCGAAGAGGGCGCGGGCGGCGGCTGGGGTGACGACAGTGGGGTCCGAGACCGGGTTCTCATCTACCGGCGTCTGTCGCCCGGAGCGCCGCTGGCCGTCGATCCAGACGTTGGTGGCGGCCCGTGCGAGATAGGCTCGCGCGTTGCCGATCGGGCTGACTCCGCCGCTCAGGTCACCCTGCCCGATCGCCCCGAACGCCCGCAGCAGCGTCTCCTGCACGAGGTCCTCGGCGTCGAAGATCGAGCCGGTCAGGCGCAGGCAATAGGCGTGCAACCTCGGCCGCGCTGGTTCAACTTCGTCGAGAAACGCGAACCACAGCCGCCGCAGGGTCCGCGCGGCCTCGTCGGACATCCTCTCGGTCATCGACGGTCCCTTCCCTGACAACCAAGACGACCGATCCCGCCGCCAGGATACGGCAGGGCCTGAGTTTCGAACGAGTTTGACAAGCGCCCTCGGCGTCCGATAGGGGCCGCGCCATGATCCGAAGCTTCGCCCGAGTACGACTGGCGTCCTGACCTCGCCCCGCGGCTGAGGCCGTGGCCCTCGTATTCCAGCTTGGATCATCCACCGATGCAATTCGGACTCTTCGGCGGTGCGCTCGCGCCGCGTGGACTTCGCGCCGAGGAAAGTGCGCGCGGCTATCATGACTTCGTCCAGCTCAACGTCGAAGCGGAGGCGTTGGGATACCGCTCGAGCTTCGTCACCGAGCACCACTTCACCGGCATCGGCCAGGTCTCGGCGACCTTGACCTTGCTCGCCTGGATCGCGTCGCGCACCGAGCGCCTGCGTCTCGGAACGGCGGTGCTGGTGCTCCCCTGGCACAATCCGGTGCTGCTCGCCGAGCAGGTCGCGACCGTCGACCTGCTGTCGGGCGGCCGGCTCGACCTTGGCGTGGGCAAGGGCTACCGGCACACCGAGTTCGCCGGGTTCGCCATTCCGCCGGACGAGGCCGAGCTGCGCTTCGACGAATGCTTCGAGGTCATGGTGCGGGCCCTGTCGTCCGACAAGCCACTCTCGCACCGCGGCCGCTTCTGGCGGTTCGACGACATCGCCGTCGAGCCCGCGCCGACGCAACGTCCTCACCCGCCGATCTGGCTTGCCGCCGGGCGGCCGGAGTCAGTTTCCGACTGCGCCCGCCGCGGCTGCAACATGCTCCTCAACCAGTTCGCCTCGCCCGAGGCGGTGGGCGACAGCATCGCGCTCTATCGCCGCGAGCTCGATGTCGCCGGGCGCGCCTTCGGCCCGATGATGGTCGGCGTGGCGCGCAACATGTGGGTGGCCGACACCCGGGCCGAGGCTGCGGCGGCGGTCGAGCGGCAGGCCAGAGCACATGCGCGGATCGGCGCCCTCTCGGTCGGTTCACAGAGCCGCAGCGCCCACATCCTTGCCTACACATCGGAGCACGGCGGGCGCGAGGCCCATGCGCTGATCGGCGTCGCTGAAGAGATCATCGACAAGCTCTGCGCCCTGCGCGAGCAAGGTGTGGCCTATGTCCTGCTGAACGGCCTCAGCGACCGCGAGAACTTCCGCCGCTTCGCCGAGCGCGTCATGCCCGCTCTCGCTTGACGCCGCTCGCGACTAGTCACCCGTCCACGGCCTTGCGCCGCGCAGGGGTTGGGCCCAGACGACGCGCCAGCCGGCCTTGGCCGCGTATATCTCCGCCGCGCCCCCGCCGGTGAAATCGCCCGGCCGGAGCACGACGGCGTCGCGGCAGGCGCCCGGCAGAGTCACGTCCGCGCGCATGACGAGAATCTCTGACCTGGCGCAGAGTTCGTCGAGGCGCGCGGGCTTGGGCGCGCGGCGAGTCCACCAGATGCCGAGCGCGGGCTTCACGCCGGGCCGGGCGACGCACGACCAGTAGTCGCAGTCGAACAGCGCGCCTCGCGCCCGCAGCATGTCCGCCGGCACAGCGAGGCCGCGGCGCTGGGCCCAAAGGTCTGTGGCGTAGCCCCGCACGCCCGGCCGCAACGTCACTTCCTGGCCGCGCGCCGCGACGGCGGCGTCGCGGCCGTCGGCGGCGACCCAGATCAGGGGCGGCGCTGGGCGCGGCCACAGCGCCACCGCCGCCGCCAGCGGCAACCCGAGCCAGCGCAGCCAGCCGCTCCAGAGGCAGATGAAGAGGATGCCGAAATAGGAGGCGACGAGCGCGATCTGCGGCGCGGCGGTCGCCGTTCCTCCGGCGCCGGGCGCGGTCGCGAAGAGGTGGCCGATCGCGATGATCGCCTTGGCGGCCCAGCCCGCGACGACTAGCGCCGGCGTTGCGAGGCCGTGTCCCACCGACTCGCAGAGCAGCGCCACGGCCAGCGCCGGCATCATGACCACGCTCGCCACGAAATCGGCTGTCAGGTTGGCCAGGACGCCGAAATTGGCGATGCGGTTGAAGTGCTGGATCGCGAACGGGCCGGTCGCCGCGCCGGCGACGAGGCTGACCATGAAGAGCGCGAAGCCCCAGTCCCTCACGCGCTGGATCGCCGCCAGGTGCCAGGGGAGCCCGACCGGACGCGGCGGACGCGGCCAGATCTCGGCCAGGGCCACCAGCGAGGCCGTGGCGCAGAACGACATCTCGAAGCCCGGCTGCACCACGACCTCTGGATCGGCGAGCAGGATCAGGAGCGCGGCGAGCGCCAGCGATCTGAGGCTGATCGCCTGCCGATCGAGCAGGATCGCGGTGAAGGCGACCGACGCGGTGATCGCCGCGCGGCGGGCAGGCGCGTGCGCGCCGGAGAGCACCAGGTAGGCCAGCACGGCGACGAGCGCGGCGGCTGCGGCGACCTTCTTGCCGGGCACGCGCAGCGCCAGCCACGGCCACGCGGCGATCAGGAGGCGCAGCGCGAAGAACACGAACCCGCTCAGCGCCGCGGTGTGCAGTCCTGCGATCGCCAGCATGTGCGCCAGGCCCGACTGGCGCAGGTCGTTGCGCACACTCTCGCTTAGCCAGTCTTGATGGCTGGTGGTGACAGCGACCGCCAGGCCCGCGGCGTCGCCGGCGTGGCCGCCCATCGCCGCGGTCATGTCGGCGGCTAGCCGTCCGGCGGTTTTCCAGCGGAACGCGTTGACCGCCATCAAGAGGCGCAGGCGCCACGGCGCCGGCGGCGCGTCGACGATCTGCGGCGGCCCGCGGGCGAGGCCCACGCCCCCCTCGCCCTCGAACCAGGCGTCGCGGGCGAAGTCGTAGGCGCCCGGCGCGGCCGGCGCTGGCGGCGGGTCGAGCAGCGCGGTCACCGAGATTGCGCGGCCCGGGTCCGCGAAGCCGCCGGGCGGCATGACGATCCGCACCCGCAGCGGCAAGTGATCCGCCGTCAAATGACTGATGGAATAGGGCGCGATCAGCAGCCGAGGCCCGTTCGCGCTCGGCGCATCGACATCCACCACGTAGCCCCGGATCTCGGCGACTCCGTATCCCGCCGGCACGATCGGCGCGGCGACATGGTCGCTGCGGAGCTTGGCGACAGAGAAACCTGCCGCGGCCATGGCGGTCAGCAGCAGCGCGGCGACCAGCGCCCGCGGCCACCCGCGCCAGGCGGCGAAGCCCGCGGCGGCGCCGAGCGCGACCGTCAGCGACGCCGCCGGCCAGAACGCCGGCTCGGTCTTGAGGCCCAGATAGATCGCCGCGCCGAGCCCGAACGCGACCGGAACCCAGACGAACACGCGGTCGAGTTGCGCGGCCACTTCGGCGGCGAGGCCACGGGCGACGAGCGCGGCGCTAGGAAGGCGGGGAAAGCGCGTGCTAAGAGCCCGCGCCCCCCGGTTCGGTAGAGCCATGCCCCAGCCCGTCGTCACCCGTATCGCTCCTTCGCCCACCGGGATGATGCACATAGGCACAGCCCGCGTGGCGCTTTTCAACTGGCTGTTTGCACGCCATACGGGCGGCCAGTTCCTACTCAGGATCGAAGACACCGACCGCGAACGTTCCACGCCGGAGGCGGTGGAGGCGATCTTCGAAGGCATGCGCTGGCTCGGCCTCGAACCCGACGCGCCGCCGGTGTTCCAGTTCGAGCGCGCCGGCCTGCACCGCGCGGCGGCGCTGGAGCTGCTCGAGCGCGGCGCCGCCTACCGTTGCTTCATGACGGTTGATGAACTGGCCGAAGAGCGCGAGCGCGCCCGAGCCGAAGGCCGGCCGATCCGCTCGCCCTGGCGCGACCGCGAGCCCCCGACCGGCGCCAACCAGCCGTTCGTGGTCCGGCTGCGCGCGCCGCTGGAGGGCGAGACCGTGGTGGACGACCTGGTCAAGGGTCGCGTCGCGTTCAAGAACCGCGATCTCGACGACCTGGTCCTGCTCCGCGGCGACGGCACGCCGACCTACAATCTCGCCGTCGTCGCCGACGACCACGACATGGGAGTCACGCACGTTATCCGTGGCGACGACCATCTCAGCAACACCGCGCGGCAGATGCTGATCTACCAGGGCCTCGGCTGGCCCCTGCCCGCTTTCGGCCACCTGCCGATGATCCACGGGCCGGACGGCGCCAAGCTCTCCAAGCGCCACGGGGCGCAGGCGGTGGGCGAGTTCGCGGATATGGGCTACCTGCCCGAGGCGATGCGCAACTACCTGGCCCGCCTCGGCTGGGGCCACGGCGACGACGAGATCTTCACCGACGCGCAGGCGCAAAGCTGGTTCGACATCGCCGACGTGGTCTCGGCCCCGGCGCGTCTCGACTGGCCGAAGCTGAACCACGTCAATCAACACTACATCCGCCTCGCCGACGACGAACGCCTGGCGCGCCTCGTCTTCGAAGGGCTGCGCAGCCGCGACGTTCACCTGCCGCACGACTTCGCAGCGCGGCTGGCGCGGACCATCCCGCTCGTGAAGGAAGGCGCCAAGACGATCCTCGAGCTCGCCGACCTGGTCTTGTTCGCGCTGAAGCCGCGGCCGATCGTGCTGGACGAGAAGGCGCGCGGCCTGTTCACCGACGAGGTCAAGGCGCGCATCGCACGGTTGGGCGAGGCCCTCAACAAGACGCCGAGCTGGACGCGCGAGCCCCTCGCCGCGGAACTGAAGGCCTTCGCCGAAATCGAGGGCGGCTTCGGCAAGTTCGGTCCGGCGCTCAGGGCGATCCTGGCCGCCGGCGCGGTCGCGCCGGACCTCGGCAGCGCCCTCGCCGCGCTCGGCCGCGAGGAGAGCCTCGGGCGCATCGACGATGCTCTTTCGCAAGTGCAGTAAGCCGGTATAAGGCGATCAGGGCGCTGGCTCGGCTGGGTAAAGCGGAGCTCGAATAACAAAGGGGAACCGAGGCATGGTCGACAACGCCACTCTGACCATCGGCAACACGAGCTACGACCTGCAGGTCATCAAGGGTACGACCGGCCCCGACGTGATCGACGTGCGCAAGCTCTATGATGAGTCAGGCGTCTTCACCTTCGACCCCGGCTTCACGTCGACCGCCTCGTGCGAGAGCAGGATCACCTACATCGACGGCGACGCAGGCGTTTTGCTGCACCGCGGCTATCCGATCGAGCAGCTGGCCTACAACTCCAGCTTCCTCGAGGTCTGCTACCTGCTGCTGAACGGCGAGCTGCCGACGGCGAAGGAGTTCGCCGACTTCGAGCACACGATCACCTACCACACGATGCTGCACGCGCAGTTCGACCGCTTCTTCTCCGGCTTTCGGTCGGACGCGCACCCGATGGCGATCATGACCGGAGCGGTCGGCGCGCTCTCGGCGTTCTATCACGACAGCACGAACGTCGACGATCCGGAGCAGCGCAAGATCTCGGCGCACCGGCTGATCGCCAAGATGCCGACCATCGCCGCGCGGGCCTTCAAGTACTCGGTCGGCCAGCCGTTCGTGACGCCGCGCAACGACTGTTCCTACGCCGAGAACTTCCTGCGCATGGCGTTCTCGGTGCCGGCCGAGGACTGGAAGCCCAATCCCGTGCTGACGCGGGCGATGGACCGCATCTTCATCCTGCATGCCGACCACGAGCAGAACGCCTCGACCTCGACCGTCCGGCTCGCCGGCTCGTCTGGCGCCAACCCGTTCGCCTGCATCGCCGCCGGCATCGCCTGCCTTTGGGGCCCCAGCCACGGTGGGGCGAACGAGGAAGCGCTGATGATGCTGCGTGAGATCGGCACCGTCGAACGCATCCCCGAGTTTGTGCAGGGCGTGAAGGACCGCAAGTACCGGCTGATGGGCTTTGGCCACCGCGTCTACAAGAACTACGACCCGCGCGCCAAGGTGATGCAGGAGACCTGCCACGAGGTGCTCAAGGAAGTGGGCGACCTCGACGATCCGCTGCTGAAGGTGGCCCTCGAGCTCGAGAAGATCGCGCTCAACGACGAGTACTTCATCGAACGCAAGCTCTATCCCAACGTCGACTTCTATTCGGGCATCACCCTGAAGGCGATGGGCTTTCCGACCACGATGTTCACGGTGCTGTTCGCGCTCGCCCGCACCGTCGGCTGGATCAGCCAGTGGAAGGAGATGTTCGAGGACCCGCGCCGCAAGATCGGCCGCCCGCGCCAGCTCTACAACGGCCCGCTGAAGCGCGAGTACACCAAGATCGAGACTCGGGGCTGACGCCTTGCCGCGCGCCGATGCCGACGCGGCGCGCACCTACGAAGACCTCCTCGAACGGGCTCGCGCAGACCCGGCCGTGCTGGCGTTCTGGCTCGGCGGCTCGCGCGGTATGGGCCGGCCGACCGAGCACTCGGACTACGACTGCTTCTTCATCGTCGCGGAGGAAGCCTATGCCGCGTTCAAGGCCGAGCTTGGCCTCGATGGTCCTTTCCAGATGGACTGGCGACCCGGCGTCGACCTGATCGTCCGCACCTTCCCGATGTTTGAGGCGTTCGCGGGCTGGGACTCCGACGAGCGCGGCTATCGGTACATGTTCGCGCACCTCGAGGCGCTGGTCGACAAGACCGGCCGCGCCCAACCACTGATCGACGAGAAGGCGCGCGTTCCGGCGGGTGTGGTGGCCAGCTTCGTGCACGCCTCCCTCGACCACGCGCTGAACCAGACCTATCGGGCTCTGAAGTGCCGGCGCGACGGCGACCCGGTCGCAAGCCGGCTGGAAGCCGCCGAGGCTATCGCGCCGTTCCTCGACGCCGCGTTCGCGATCCACGACCGACGGCTGCGCCCATACTACAAATACCTCGCCTGGGAGCTCGAAACCGACCCGCTCGACAAGCTGCCGTTCGGCGGGGAGGCGCTGATGCACCGTCTGCAGGCCGTGCTGGACGAAGGCGGCGCGGAAGCGCTGCGCCGGCTGGTGTCCGAGACGATCGGTGTCTTCCGCGACGAAGGACACGGCTCCGCCTTCGACGGCTGGGGCGAGGCGATGAGGTGGATGCTCGGGGAAGCCAGCAGCCGTTCATTCGAATAACGCCGCCGTGAAGGCGCCGCTGGGAACTCATCCCAGTCCTGACGGTTCCTAGTTCAAAGCTTTACCGAGGGGGACGCCGGAGATGGGTATCGCGGACACGCGGCACGAGATCCTGCAAGCGCTGGCCCAGACCAAGCTCGACCTGCGCGACGCCCGGGCGATTCTCACCGCCGGCGACGACCCCGAGAAGGTGAGAGCCGCCGGTGAGCTCGAGTGGTTGACCCACCAGCGGCTCATGCTCGAGGCGCGGCTCGCCGAGTGCGACCGCAACGCCGCCCGGAACAAGACCTTCTTCAGCGGTTCGCGGCAGGTCTGGTTCGACCTGATGCTGCAGTTCGAGAGCTGGATCGCCCACGGCTAGGCTGCAGCCCCCGGCCGGCGCATAGTCGCCGGCGGAGGACGTCCCATGACCGAGATCCCTGCCGACGGCTGGAAGCATTCTGGCGTGCGCGTCGTGCCCGCGGGCTCGCTCGACACGAACACACCGCAGACGCCCGGCATGAACCGCGCGGCGGCCATCAATTTCGCCCGTGTGGGCGCCCAGAAGCTCTGGGCCGGCACGGTGCACATCCACGCCGGCGCCAAGACCGGGGCGCACCACCACGGGGCGCTCGAGAGCGTCATCTACGTGATCCGTGGGCGCGCGCGGATGCGCTGGGGCGAGGCGCTGGAGTTCACCGCCGAGGCCGGGCCAGGCGATTTCATCTACGTGCCGCCCTACGTGCCACACCAGGAGATCAACGCCTCGTCGGAAGAGACGCTGGAATGCGTGCTGGTGCGCAGCGACAACGAGGCCGTTGTCGTGAACCTCGACATCGAGCCGGTCGAGAAGCCCGAGACCGTCCCCTGGATCGATCCGATCCACAAAGCCTGAGGCGCTATCCGATCCGTCCCTCCCGGACGAGATCGACGATCGCTCCGGCCGCGGCGGCGTAGGGATCGCGGTCGCCGACACCGAGTTTCGTCAGCGCCGCGGTCTGCGCCGCCGTCTGGCCAGCGCGCCGCGCCGGGTCGTCGAGCAGCGCGCCAGCCGCCGCAGCGATCTCGGCGCCGTTGCAGCGCTCCTGCAGGAACTCCGGCGCGATCTCCGCCCCGGCCGCGATGTTCACCAGCGTAAAGAACCGAGTACGGATGATAATTCGCGCCACAAGAGCCGTAAGCGGATGACCCCGATAACCAACGATCATGGGGCAGCCGGCCACCGCCAGCTCAGTCGTCACCGTGCCGCTGCAGGCGATGGCCAGGGTGGCCGCCCGCATCGCGTCGAGCTTGTCCCGCTCGCCCTGCACCACGTGCGCGCGGTGCGGCCAGCCGGCGACGCGCGAGGCCACCTGGCCCGCGACCGTGTCGGCGGCGCCCACGACCACGTGCAGCTGTGGCCTCTCGGCCTTCAGGCGGTTCACCGCGTCCTCGAAGGCCGGCATGACGCGTTTGATCTCACTGGGACGACTGCCGGGCAGGACCAGCAGGATTGGATCATCGGGCCCGGCTCCGATCGCCGCCCGGAGCCGCGCGGGTTGCGCACCCGAGATGTCGCGCCGCAGCGCCGGGTTGCCGACACTGATCGTCCTCAGGCCGACGGCCTCGAAGTAGGGCGGCTCGAAATCGAACAGGGTCAGCATCAGGTCGAACAATCGGGCTGAGGTCCGGACCCGGCCCGGCCGGGTCGCCCAGACCTGAGGCGCAACGAGCTTGACCCGAAGGGCGCTGGGAACGCGCAGCTTCAGCCGGCGCGCGACGCGCCACATGAACTCCCATGAGTCGATCAGCACGGCGACGTCCGGCTGCTCGGCCTCGGCCAGCCGCACCGTGTCCTCCAGGCGCCGCAGCGCTAGCGGGACGGCGCCGGCGATCTCGAACAGGCCCACGAGCGAGAGCTCGCCAATGTCGAACGGGCTCTCGATCCCCTCGGACGCCATCCGTGCGCCGCCCACGCCGACGAACGCCACACCGTCCACGCCGAGCCGGGCCCTGAGCGCCCGCGCCAGCCCCGCGCCGAGGGTGTCTGCCGACGCCTCGACGGCGACCAGCATCACCTTCAGCGGCGCGCTCACGCCGGCGCGTCCGCCACGCCGACGACGAACAGGCCGGCCGCATCGGCCGCCTGGGCGACGGCCGCGCGGTCGACCACCAGCATCTTGCCGGCGACGCCGACGATGCCCGCGAGCCCGGCCCGGTCAGCGCCGTCGACTGTCGCCACTCCGATCGTCGGCAAGTCGACCCGCTCTTCCTGGATCGGCTTGGCGGCCTTGGCGAGGACGCCGCGACGGCGGCCGGGCGCGCCGCGGACGTGGTCGGGCAGCTCGGCCACCCGGCGCAGCATCGCGTCGGTGCCTTCCTGCGCCTCCACCGCCAGCACCAGACCGTCGCAGACGACCGCGGCCTGGCCGATGTCGAGCGCGCCGATCTCGTGGGCGACTTTCAGCGCCTTGGCGATGTCCGCCTGGTGTTCGGGGCCAGGCGCGCGCCGGCCGAGCGGACCGAGCGGCAGCGCGAGATCGCCCATCACCTCGTGGGCGCCCTCGATCGCGAAGCCCTCTCGCTCGAAGCCCTGCATCAGGAAGCGCAGCAACGCCTCGTCGCCTCGGCGCGCCGCCATCGCCGCGCCCGGCAGCCAGCCGAGCCCTTTCAGGTCGGGCCTCAGGGCGGCGAAGTCCGGGCGGCGGACGACCCCGGCGAAGCAGAGCGCCTCGCATCCGGTCTCTCGGGCGAGGCGCACGATCCTTCCGATCTCGGCGATCCCCGCCATCGCGCCTGGAAAGGCGTCCATCTCCAAGCCCGCGAACCCGCGGAGCCGGATCACGAAGAACGGCCGCCCGGTCTTGCGGCAGTGCTCGGCCAGCGCGACGGGCAGCCCGCCCCCGCCCGCGATCAGGCCGAGCTTGGTCATCCCGCGCCGGCGGCCCCGCGGCCCGGCATCACCAGCGGCCGCTGCGGCTCGGCGCGGATGAACTCGATGATCTCGAGCACCTCGGCCGACTCCGAGAAGGCATCCGCCACCGCATCCAGGCGCTCGCGGAACGGCCCCTCGCGGTCGCCGAACAACGCGCGAAAGCCCGCCCGCAGCGCATTGATCTGCTCGCGCGAGAACCCGCGCCGCTTCAGACCGACGAGGTTCAGGCCCTCGAGCGTCGCGTGGTTGCCCCACACCATGCCGTA
The DNA here is from genome assembly GCA_035541575.1 of Caulobacteraceae bacterium. Taxonomy (GTDB): domain Bacteria; phylum Pseudomonadota; class Alphaproteobacteria; order Caulobacterales; family Caulobacteraceae; genus Acaudatibacter. The sequence goes on from DATKMZ010000030.1 coordinate 26,420, forward strand.
GGGGATCACGTCGGAGTTCACGGCCGCGAGGCCGCCGATGAAGGCGTGACGGCCCACGCGCGAGCGCTGCTGGATCGCCGACAGCCCACCCATGATCACGTAGTCGCCGAGCACGACGTGGCCGCCCAAGGTCGCCGCATTGGTCATGGTCACATGGTCGCCGACGATGCAGTCGTGGCCGACATGCGCGCCGACATAGAAGGTCCCGTTGTCGCCGATCCGCGTCACGCCACGGCCGACGGTCGAGCCGCCGTGGAAGGTGACCTGCTCGCGGATCAGGTTGCGTTTGCCGATGACCAGCCGGACGGGGTCGCCGGGCTTGTAGGCGGCGTGCTGCGGCGAGGCGCCGAGCAGTGCGAACGGATGGACCTCGCAGCCCTCGCCGATCTCGGTCTGGCCGTCGATCACCACGTGCGGCCGAAGGACGACGCCGGGTCCCAGCTTCGCTCCGGCCCCGACGATGCAATAGGGCCCGACCTCGACGGTGTCGGCGAGCTCGGCGCCCGGCGCGACCTGCGCCGTCGCGTGGATCTTCATGCCGGCGTCTCGACCAGCATGGCGGCGAACTCGCATTCGGCGGCGATCTTGTCGCCGACCATGCCCTTGCCTCGGAACTTGAAGACGGCGCCACGGGCGCGAAGCACTTCGACCGGCATTCTGAGCACGTCACCCGGCCTCACCGGATGGCGGAAGCGGCAATTGTCGACCGAGATGAACATGATGCCCTTGTTCTCGACGTCGACGTCCATCGACTTGCTCATCAGCACCCCGCCGGTCTGGGCGATCGCCTCGATGATCAGCACGCCCGGCATCACCGGACGGCCGGGGAAGTGACCGACGAAGTAAGGCTCGTTGATCGTCACCGACTTGATGCCGACGATCGAGCGATTGGCCTTGTAGTCCTCGGCGCGGTCGATCAGCAGGAACGGCGGACGATGCGGGATGCGCCGCATCACCTCCTCGATCCCAACATCGGTCGGGGCGAGCACTTCGGCGGGCGCCTTCCTCATGCCTCCCCTCCCCGTTCCTTGCGGCTCGCGGCCCTGGTGAGCCAGGCGACCTCGCGGAAGAATTGCCGTACCGGCCGGGCTGGGACGCCGCACCACGACTCGCCCGCCGGCACGTCGTGCATGACCCCGGCGGCCGCCGCCAAACGGGCGCCGGCGCCGATGACGACGTGGTCCGCCAGGCCGACGCGACCCCCCATCTGCACACCGTCGCCGACCACGGCGCTGCCCGAAAGCCCGCAGTGGCCCGCGATCGCGCAGTTGCGTCCGACCACGACGTTGTGGGCGATTTGCACCAGGTTGTCGATCTTGCTGTTCTCGCCGACGACGGTGTCGTCGAAGGCGCCGCGGTCGATGCACGTGTGCGCGCCGATCGAAACGCCGTCCTGAATGATCACGCGCCCCAGTTGCGGAACGTCGATCAGCCCGCGCGGGCCTACGGCCAGGCCGAACCCGGACTCGCCGATCACGACGCTGGCGGCGATCTTCACCCGGTCGCCGATCAGAGCGAAGCCGATCGAGGCGTGCGCGCCGATCTGGCAACCGCGGCCGATCGCGACGCCCGGACCGATCACGACGTGAGGTCCGATCTCGGTCCCCGCCCCCACCTGTGCGCCGGCGCCGATGACCGCGCCGTGCCCGACGCTGACGCCGTCCTCCAGCAGAGCGCTCGGATGCACCTGGGGCGCGCCCGGATCGAGCCTCAGCGGCCGGTGCAACCGCTCGGCCGCCATTGCCCAGGCGGCCTGCGGCGCAGGCGTAACAAGCCGCGCGCACGCCGCCGGCAAGAGCGCCGCCTCCTTCTCCGCGACAAAGCAGGCGGCGGCCGACGTCGCCTGGGCGGCGGCGGCCAGCTTGCGGTCGCTGAAGAAGGTGACGCCCTCGCCGTCGGCCCGCGCGAGCACGGCGGCGGTGGCGACCTTGCGCGCGGCGAGGGCCGGGTCGCAGACCGCGCCAGTCAATTCCGCCAGTGCGCCTAACGAAACCGGGCCCTGGCTCTCGAAGAACCGCGGGTCGGGCGCGTTCAACGGCCCCGCCCCATCGTCCGCCTCAGCGGCCGCCGGCAGTCGCCGCGGCCGGCTGCGTGTCGAGGTGCTCGCGGTCGAACGTCAGCGTCGTCAGCTTGGTGTCGAGCTGGCCGACGATGGCCGGCGAGAGGTCCATGGCGGGATTCATCAGCCTGACGCCGCCGTTGTCCGCGTCGATCAGGATCGAGCAGCGCTGCTGCGGATACAGCGTGCGCAGGATCGGATCGACTTCCTTGGCGATCACTCCGAACTGCTTCTGCTGCGTCGCCTGCATCTCCTGCTGGCGCAGTTGCTCGCGCTTCTCGAAGTTCGAGACGCGCAGTTCGAGGTTGGCGCGCCGGGCCTGGAGCGTGGCCGCATCAAGCGTGGCCTGCTGGGTCTCCAGCGCCTTGCCGTCGGTGCGAATGGAGTCTGCCTCGGGCTGGAGCTCGGCGTTGACCTGCGAGCCGAGCACCTTCAGCCGCGCGACGACGGCCTGGCCGACCTTGGAGGCGCCGATGATCTCGTTGAACGAGATCACGCAGAGACCGGGGATCGGCGCGCCCTGGGGCACCGGTGGCGGGGTCGGCGCGGCCGCGGCCGCGCCTTGAGCAGGCGCCGATGTGGCGGGCGCCGCCGCGGCGACGAGAACGGCGAGCGCGAGGCCGCCGGATAGGATCGATCGGACGTTCATGGGGTGTGTTCTTAGAACCTTGTATTGGTTGAGAAGCGGAAGACCTGGACGATGTCGTATGGCTCCTTGGCCACTGGCTCGGCGATGTCAAATCGCAAAGGCCCGAGCGGCGACTTCCAGAAGACGCTCATGCCGACCGAGGCGCGAAGACCGAGGTCGTCGCGCACGGTCGGCAGCGGCGCGTTGGTGAGGGGGTCGAACTTGCTCGAGCGGTCGAGCAGGCCGAGCGTGCCGACGTCGGCGATGATCGCGGTCTTGATGCCGTACTGCGCCGGCAGCCCGTTCGGGAACGTCTGCTGCAATTCCCCGAGCAGGTAGAGCTTGCCGCCGAGCGCGTCCTGGAAGCGGGTGTCGCGGGGCCCGATGCCGGCCAGCTGGAAGCCGACGAACGTGTCGCCGCCGCGGTAGAACCGGTCGCCGATCCGGATGGAGTCCCCGTTCCAGCCCTGGATGTACCCGCCTGAGGTGGTCAGGCTGAGGATGAAGTCCTTCGAGAAGCCGTGATACCAGCCGCCATCCCACTCGGTGCGCACGTAGTGCACCGAGCCGCCAAAGCCGGCGACGTCCTGGCTGAGATCGAGATAGTAGCCGCGGGTCGGGACGACCGGGTCGTTGCGCTTGTCGAGGCGCACGCTGTAGCCGAACGCCGAGGTCACGTACGACCCGCGCTCGTCGCAGAGCACGATCGACACCAGCTCCGCTCCCGGCGTGCAGAGGTTGGCGTCGACGATCACGTCGTCGGTCCGCAGCGTGTAGCGCAGCTGCATGGTCGAGTTGACGGTCAGCGGGAACGCCACGTGCACGCCGCCGCCAGCCGAAGCGCTCTTGTACGAGGCGAACTGCTGGAAGTCGTAGCGCGTGGCGTAGAGGTCGAAGCCAGCGGCGAGGTTGCGCCCCATGAAGCGCGGCTCAGTGAACGAGAAGTCGATATCCTGGCTCAGCGAGCCGATCTCGAGCCGGGCGCGGACGTCCTGGCCGCGGCCGCGGAAGTTGGACTGGTTGAATCCCAGGTCGACGACCAGCTGGTCGACCGACGAATAGCCCGCGCTGGCGGAGAGCTCGCCGGTCGGTTGCTCGGTGACCTTGACCAGCAGATTGGTGCGGTCCGGCTCGGTTCCGGGCGTCGTCGTGATGTCGACGTCCTTGAAGAAGCCCAGCGCCTTGATCCGGTTCTTCGACTGGTCGACCAGCACGCGGTTATAGGCATCGCCTTCAGAGAGGCTCATCTCGCGGCGGATGACGTAGTCGAGCGTCTGGGTGTTGCCGACGATGTCGATGCGGTCGATGTAGACCCGCGGACCTTCGCGGACGTCGAAGGTGACGTCGACCGTATGGGTCGACGGGTTCGAGTGGTACTCGGGCCGTACGTCGACGAAGGCGAAGCCGGCGGAACCGGCCGCGAAGGTCAGCGCGTCGGTCGCCTGCTGGATCTTCTCGTCGGAATAGAGCTGGCCCGTGCGCAGCGGCAGCAGCGCGCGCAGGATGTCCGGGTTCAGCTTCTTCAGCTCGGTCTGCACCTGGAGCTTGCCGAACTTGTACCGCTCGCCTTCATCGACCGTGTAGGTGACGGCGAAGCCGTTCTTGTCGGGCGACAGCTCGGCGACCGACGAAACGACCCGGAAGTCGTAGTAGCCGCGGTTGCGGTAGAACTTGCGCAGTTGCTCGCGGTCGTACTCGATCCGGTCCGGATCGTAGTTGTCGTTCGACTCGAAGAACTTCCACCAGACGCTCTCCTTGGTCACGATCACGTCGCGCAAGTCGTTCGCCGAGAACTGCTTGTTGCCCTGGAAGTTGATGCCCAGGATGCCGCTCTTGGGTCCCTCGCTGATCTCGAAGATCAGGTCGACGCGGCGCTGCGGCAGGTTGACGATCTTGGGCGTCACCGTCGCCGAGATGCGGCCCGAGCGACGATAGAGCTCGATGATGCGGCCGACGTCCTCCTGCACCTTGGCCTTGGTGAAGATACCGCGCGGACGCACGGTCACTTCGTCCTTGAGCTTGTCCTCCTTGATGCTCGAGTTTCCCTCGAACAGCACCTGGTTGATGATCGGATTCTCGACCACCTGAACGTTCAGCGTGTCGCCCTCGAGGGTTATGCGCACGTCGGAAAAGAGCTCGGTGCGGGTCAGCGTCTTCAGCGCGAGGTCGAGCTTGGCCTGGTCGACGGTGTCCCCAACCTGGATCGGAAGGTACGAGAGGATCGTGTCCTGTTCGATGCGCTCGTTGCCCGAGACGACGATGCGGCCGACAATCCCGCTCTGCTGGGCGACCTGCGCGGCCGCAGGCACGGGCGCCGCCAGTCCCGCGCCCAGGCACAGGGCGACGCTGGTCAGCAGCGCCGCATACCGGGCGCGAGTATTGGTCATCGGTTCAGTCATCACTCGCCGGTGACTCTTCGATTTAGGAGAACAGGGCGCCGAAGAAGTGGAACACCTTCTGCAGGTGCAGGTCGTTCACGTTCGCGAACAACATCAAACAGAGAAGCAAGGCAAGGCCGACGCGGTAGCCGGCGGCCTGAATGCCCGCCGATAGTGGCCGGCGAACAACCCACTCGTAGGCGTAGAACAACAGGTGCCCGCCATCGAGGATCGGTATCGGCAGGAGGTTCACCATGCCCACCGAGACCGAAATCATCGCGCAGAAGGCGATCAGGCTCGCCACGACATTCAGAGCCTGCAGGCCGGGATCGTGGGGCGTGTAGGAGATCGCTTCCTTGGCGATGTCACCCGACATCGCGGCCGTGCCGACAAAGCCGTGAAGCTGAGTGGCGCTGACACCGCCAGTGACCATGCGGCCAACGACGAAAGCCGTGGTCTCGGCGACGCGCCAGGTGCGGTCGACCCCGATGCCGATGGCGCTCAGCGGGTCGTAGCGGACGATCTTGTCCACCACCGGCCTGATCCTGACGCCGAGCTGGCCGCCCTTCTGCTGTTCGCCGCCGAAGGTGTCGACGACCTGTCGGGTCGGCGTGGCCGCCAGGTGGATCAGGCGTCCGGCTCGCTTGACGGCGAAATCGATCGGCACGCCGTCCCGATACGCGACGTACTCCTTAAGGCCCTGGAAGTCGTTCAGCGCCCGCCCATCCGCCGAGACGAGCAGGTCGCCGCTCTGGAAGCCCGCGCGCGCCGCGGCGCTGCCCGGCATGACCTGGTCGACCGGTCCCCACACGACCTCGTTGCCGACCACGCCGGCCAACAGGGCGAAGAGCGCGATGGAAAGCACGAAGTTCGCCGCCGGTCCGGCGGCCACGACCAGCGCTCGCTGCCACAACGGCTTGAAGGCGAAATAGCGCCTCACCGCGGCCGGACCCTCGCGGGCGACGATCCGCGCCCGCAGGCTGTCTAAATCTTCCTCGTCTGGCACGCTGGCGGCGTTGTCATCGCCGGAGAAGCGAACGTAGCCGCCCAAGGGCAGCCAGGCGACGCGCCATTCGACGCCCCAGCGGTCCTTGATCGCGAACATCGTCCGTCCAAAGCCGACGGAGAAGCGATCCACGGCGATGCCGAGCGCCCGCGCGGTCAGGAAGTGGCCAAGCTCGTGAATCGTCACGATGAATGTGATGATCACCAGGAACGGGACGACATAGAGCGCCGCGTTCACGAGAAAGGCCTGCATTTCCCGGGCGTTCCTTCCTGTGCCTGCTCAGCCTCTGCCCGCAAAACGCGACAGGACTTGGGCGGCGGTTCGACGGGCGCCGGCGTCGATCGCCATCGCCCAGTCGAGCGGGTCAGCGTCGTCGTCCTGCGCCAAGTCGCCACCCCCGGTCAGCTCTTCGAGCGTCTCGGCGACGAGCGCGGCAATATCGAGAAAGCCGATCCTGCGGTCAAGGAAAGCGGCGACGCCCACCTCGTTGGCTGCGTTCATGGCGGCAGGCGCCCCGCCGCCCGTCTGCAGCGCGTCTCGGGCGAGCGCGAGCGCCGGGAACGCAACCTCGTCCGGCGCCTCGAAGGTCAGCTGGCCGACCGCCGCGAGGTCGAGCCTTGGCGCCGGCCAGTCGACGCGGTCCGGCCACGACCAGGCGCAGGCGATCGGCGTGCGCATGTCGGGCTCGCCGAGCTGGGCCAGGGTCGAGCCGTCGGCGTACTCCACCAGGCTGTGCACGATGGACTGCGGATGGATCAGCACATCGATCTGGCTGGCCGGCATGTCGAACAGGTAGGAGGCCTCGATCATCTCGAGGCCCTTGTTCATCATCTGCGCAGAGTCGACGGAGATCTTGCGGCCCATGCTCCACTTCGGGTGCGCGACCGCCTGCTCGACGGTGGCGCCAGCCATCTGGCCACGGGTCCAGCCACGAAACGGTCCGCCCGAGGCGGTGAGGATCAGCCGCGATACGCGATCGCGGCTCGCCGGCTGCAGCACCTGAAAGATCGCGGAGTGCTCGGAATCAACCGGAATCACGCCGCCGCCCGCCGCCTTGGCGGTCGCCAGCAGCGCCGGGCCTGCGCATATCAGGCTCTCCTTGTTGGCGAGCGCAATGGTCGAGCCGACGCGTGCGGCCGCCAGCGTCGGCGCCAGGCCCGCGGATCCGACGATCGACGACATCACCCAGTCCGCCCCCATGGCAGCAGCCTCGGCGATCGCGCCGGATCCCGCTGCGGCGCCGATGTTCGAGCCGTTGAGGCGGGCCTTGAGCTCCGGAAGCAGGCTCTCGTCCTCGATCACCACCTGGCGCGGCCGCCAGCGCTTGGCCTGCTCGGCGAGACGCTCGACGTTGCGTCCGCCCGTGAGGGCGACGACCTCGATGTCGGCGCCGGCGCGCTCGAGGAGATCCAGCGTGGATTCGCCGACCGAGCCGGTCGATCCGAGGATGGAGACCGTGCGCGGCATCAGTGCGCCCACCCGAAGTGGACGATCAGCCGCGCGGCGGCGAACACCGAAGTTGCGAACATCAGACCATCCACCCGATCCAGCAGACCCCCGTGCCCGGGGATCAGGTCGCCGGAATCCTTAACACCGAACCTGCGCTTCAACATCGATTCCCATAGATCGCCCATCATCGTGGCGAGGCCCGCGGTCAATCCAATAAGCGCCGCACCCGCCAGCGAGAGGCGCATGAGCAACGCGGCGACACCGACCGCAGCGCCCGCCGCGCCCAGTAGTCCTCCCACAAATCCGGACCACGTCTTGTTCGGCGAGAATCGAGGCCAAAGCTTTGGCCCTTTCAAGGCGTTGCCGACGGCGAACGCGCAGATGTCGGCAGCCCACGTGGTCGCGAACAGCATAACTGTCCAGCCGCCGCCCTGCCAGGGCGCCTCGCGGTTCCAGCCAGGCGTGCCGAAGCGCAACCATGTGATCGCCAGGCACGCAGGCGCGACATAGAGAACCCCGTAGGCCGCGTCGAATCGGCGTTCGACCACGCCGCGCGAAGCCGCGGCCGTCGCCAGCATCCCGAACCCGATCATCGCAATCGCAGGCCAGATCTCGCCGGCGTAGGTCAGGAACACCACGCCCAGCACAGAGGCGGCCATCGTCACCGCGACGCGGGCGACGGCGGCGTGGGCCGCCATCATCGCCCATTCCACCGACATCAGCGAAACCGCGATCGCGACCAGCATCAGGAACGGGCCGCCGCCGAACCAGGCCACCGCAAGCGCCGCCGGGGCCAGGATCAGGCCAGAGACGACGCGTAAGCCCAGATTGTTCCAATCGAAGCGCCGCGCGCGCGCCATGCCAGTTCCGGGCGCCCGCCGCCCTAGCCCGCGGCCAGGACGTCGTCAGCCTCCACCTGGCCGAACCGCCGCTCGCGCGACTGGAACTCCAAGATCGCGTCGCGCAGGTGCTCAGGACCGTAGTCGGGCCAGTAGACGTCCTGGAAGATCAGTTCGGCGTAGGCGCACTCCCAGAGCAGGAAGTTCGACAGCCGCCTCTCGTAGCCGGTGCGGATCACGAGATCGGGCGCGGCAGCCGGCGAAGTTGAGAGTTGGCGCTCGAACAGCGCCTCGTCCAGGTCGTCCGGGCGGGCCTCACCGGCGGCGACCAGCTTGGCGAACTTGCGCGCTGCGTCGGCGATGTCGGCGCGGCCGCCGTAGTTGAACGCGACCTGCAGATGGAACCGCTCATTCTTCGCCGTGCGCCGTTCGGCCTCTTCGACGATGGCGAGGATATCCGGCGTCAGTCCGACCCGCCGCCCGACGATCCGCACCTTTACGCCGTTGCGCTCGAGCCGGCTCAGATCGCTCGCGAAATAGGCCTTCATCAGGCCCATGATCTCCGAGACCTCGTTCGGCGGCCGGGACCAGTTCTCGGTCGAGAACCCGAAGACGGTCAGGCGCTCGACGCCCAGCGCCTCGGCGCCCTCGACGGTCCGGCGCAGGGCCGAGACGCCGGCGCGATGACCGAGCGCACGCGGCAGTCCGCGCGCCTTCGCCCAGCGGCCGTTGCCGTCCATGATGATCGCGACGTGCAGTCGCGTGTCCCCATCCTGCCCGAACGGCCGCAGCCCGCGCTCGCTAGGGCCTTCGGGGCGGGACATCGCGCGTGCCTCTCCTCGGGCGCCGCGTGTCGAGGCGCGCGCCCTCATACCTGCATGATCTCATGCTCTTTGGTTTTCAAGGCCTCGTCCACGCGGCGGACCGCCTCATCGGTGATCTTCTGGACTTCGGCCTCCATGCGCTTCAGCTCGTCCTGGCTGATCACGCCGTCCTTCTCGGCCTTCTTCAACTCGTCGTTCGCTTCGCGGCGCACGTTGCGCACCGCGACACGCTGCTGCTCGGCGTAGCGGCCGGCGAGCTTGGCCAGGTCCTTGCGGCGCTCTTCCGTCAGCGGCGGAATCGGCACGCGCAGGTTCTGGCCCTCGACGACCGGGTTCAGGCCGAGGCCCGCGCTGCGGATAGCCTTCTCGACGGAAACGACCAGCCCCTTGTCCCAGACGCTGACCGAGATCGAGCGCGGCTCAGGCACGCTGATCGCGCCGAGCTGGTTGAGCGGCATGTTCGCGCCATAGGCTTCGACGTGGACCTGATCCAGCAGACTGGCGCTCGCACGGCCCGTGCGCAGCGAGCCGAACTCCTCTTTGAGCGCAACGACCGCCTTGTCCATCCGCTCCAGAAATTTCGCCATGTTCGGCTTTTGGGCCTCGGCCATCGCCTCCCTCCCTCGCTAAGCTCCCTAAGCCGGCGCCCCGGCGACGTCGGCGGAGATGGTGGTGAAGACCCCCTTGCCGTGCAAGACGCGCATCAGGTTGCCGCGCTCGCGGATCGAGAACACCACGATCGGGATCGCGTTGTCGCGCATCAGCGAGATCGCGGAGGCGTCCATCACGCGAAGATCCTGCGCCAACACCTCGAGATAACTCAAGGAATCGTACCGCTCGGCGCCCGGCTCCTTCTTCGGGTCGGCGGTGTAGACCCCGTCGACGCTGGTCCCTTTGAGTAGCGCATCGACCCCCATCTCGGCCGCGCGCAGCGCTGCGCCGGAGTCGGTGGTGAAGAACGGCGCGCCGACGCCCGCGGCGAAGATCACCACCCTTCCCTTCTCCAGATGCCGCAGCGCGCGGCGACGGATGTAGGGCTCGCAGACCGCATCCATCGGGATCGCCGACTGCACGCGGGTATGGACGCCGATCTTCTCGAGCGCGCTCTGCAGCGCGAGCGCGTTCATCACCGTCGCCAGCATGCCCATGTAGTCGGCGCTGGCGCGCTCCATTCCGCGTCCAGCCATGCTGAGCCCGCGGAAGATGTTGCCGCCGCCGACCACGAGGCAGAGCTCGATTCCGCTGCGCACCACCTCGGCGATGTCCGCCGCCACCAGATCGAGCGTCTTCAGGTCGATGCCGAACGCCTGATCGCCCATCAGCACCTCGCCGGACACCTTGAGCAGGATCCGGCGGTAGCGCGGCGCGGCGTCGTCCATCGGGGCTTCATCTCTCGGACTTGAGTCGGGCGGCGCAGCGAGCATAGCGCGCCCTCCCCTGCATGAGGAGGGCGAGCCGTACAAGCGTTCAAGCCGGTCGCAGGCCCGCGGCGACGCCGGAGAGGCGAAGCGTCAGTTAGGCTTGGACATCGCCGCCACCTCGGCGGCGAAATCGCTGGCCTCGCCCCGGTCGACGCCCTCCCCGAGCGCCAGGCGCACGAAGCCGATGACCTTGATCGGCGAGCCGAGCTGCTTGGCGGTCTCGGCGACCAGCTGCTCGACCGTCTGGTCGGGGTTCTTCACGTAGGCCTGCTTCAGAAGGACGACTTCCTCCATCCACTTGCGGATGCGGCCCTCGACCATCTTCTCGACGACATTCGACGGCTTGCCGGACTCGGCCGCCTGCTCGGTCAGGATGGCCCGCTCTTTCTCCACCTGCGCCGGATCGAGATCGTCGGGCGAGAGCGAGAGCGGGTTGGTCGCCGCGGCGTGCAGCGCGATGTTGCGCGCGAGTTCCTTCAGCGTCGCCCGATCGCCAGTTCCCTCGACCGCCACCAGAACCCCGATGCGGCCGATGTCCGGCGCGCCGGCTAGCGCGCCGTGGACGTAACCGCCCACAGCGCCGGGCGTGACAGAGAAGTTGGCGAAACGGCGCAGCAGCATGTTCTCGCCGATCGTGGCGATGAGGCCGCTGATCATCTCTTCGACGCTGGCCGCGCCTTCGATCGGCGCCGCGCGCAGGGCGTCGGCGTCGCCGGCGACGTCGAGCGCCGCGGTCGCGATCCTGCGCGCCGCGCCTTGGAACAGCTCGTTGCGGGCCACGAAATCGGTCTCGGCGTTGAGCTCGATCACCGCGCCAGTCATGCCCGCGCCATCCTCGCGTAGCGCGATCGCCACGGCCCCTTCAGCCGCGACCCGGTCAGCCTTCTTGGCCGCCTTCGCGAGACCCTTCGTGCGCAGCCAGTCGATCGCGGCCTGAGCGTCGCCGTTCGTCTCCTGCAGCGCCCTCTTGCAATCCATCATACCCGCGCCGGTCGTCTCGCGCAGGTCCTTCACCATGGTAGCCGTGATCTCGGCCATGGCCTCTCTCCAAATCGCTCGTCAACTGAGGCGGTGCAGCGCCGCCCCACGCCAATGGGAACTACTCGTCGCCCTGCTCGGCCGCCTCGGCCTCGCCCGCGAGCTCGGCCTCGGTCACCTCGGGGCCTGGCTCGGGCTCCGCGGGCGCGACGGCCTCGGCCTGCGCTTTCGAGCGGCGCAGCGCCGGCTCGACGGGCGCCTCCGCCGCGCCGATATCGACGCCGAGCGAGACCTGGCCCTCGGTCAGACCGTCCAGCACCGCGTCGGCGACGAGGTCGCAGTAGAGCTGGATCGCGCGCGCGGCGTCGTCGTTGCCGGGGATCGGGAACGAGATACCCTGCGGATCGCAATTGGTGTCGAGGATCGCCACGACCGGGATGTTCAGCTTGCGCGCCTCCTGGATCGCGATCGCCTCCTTGTTGGTGTCGATCACGAACATCAGGTCGGGGATGCCGCCCATGTCCTTGATGCCGCCGAGCGACAATTCCAGCTTCTCGCGCTCACGCGTCAGCTGCAGCAGCTCCTTCTTCGGCCGGCCGGAGCTCTCCGGGTTCTCGAGCACGCCCTCGAGCTCGCGCAAACGGGCGATCGACTGCGAGATCGTGCGCCAGTTGGTCAGCGTGCCGCCGAGCCAGCGATGGTTCACGTAGTACTGCGCGCAACGCTTGGCCCCCGCGGCGACCGGCTCGGACGCCTGCCGCTTGGTGCCGACGAACAGCACGCGCCCGCCGGATGCGGCGACTTCGCGCACCTTGACCAAAGCCTGGTGCAGCAGCGGCATCGTCTGCGAGAGGTCGATGATGTGGATGTTGGCCCGCGAGCCGAAGATGTAGCGCTCCATCTTCGGGTTCCAGCGATGCGTCTGGTGGCCGAAGTGGGCGCCAGCTTCGAGCAGCTGCCGCATGCTAAATTCGGGAAGCGCCATCTTACCAGTCTCCTTCTTCCGGTGCGCCTCCGCAGGCCAAAACCCTCGTCGCCGGGGGCCCGGAACGGAAACGCGCGGGATATGGCCCCGCGCGTCGCCGAACGCCTGCGTGTGAGATGGCGCGCGACATAGGCGAAGGCGCTTCGAAAAGCAAGGATGCATGGGTCAGGGCTGGAACCACGCCGTGGCTGCCGGGTTGACGTCCGGGGGTCAGATGGGAGCCCCTGATGTTCGTTCTGCCCGATCTTCCTTTCCGCTACGACGCGCTCGCGCCCACGATCTCGGAGCGAACTCTCCGGTTCCACCACGACAGGCACCACAAGGCCTACGTCGAGACAACCAACCAGCTGATCGCGCAGCGAGATACCTCCGCCCAGAGCCTCGAGGCGGTGATCCGTGAGGCCAGGACGGCTGGCGCGAAGAAGCTCTTCAACAACGCCGCTCAGGCCTGGAACCACGCATTCTTCTGGGCCTCCATGGCGCCGGGCGCCGGCAGGCCCGAGGCGGAGCTCGCCGCGGCGGTCGGCGGCGCGTTCGGGGACCTCGCCGGACTGAAGGCCAAGTTCGTCGAGGAAGGCGCCGGGCATTTTGGCTCGGGCTGGGTCTGGCTGATCGCCGACGGCGCCGGCAAGCTCATAGTGCGCTCCACCCACGATGCCGACGACACCGTCGCGCAGGAGGGCCAGCTGACCCCGCTGCTCGTCTGCGACCTCTGGGAGCACGCCTACTACCTCGATCACCAGAACGACCGGAAAGGCTTCCTCGAGGCGTGGTTCGACAACGTCGCGAACTGGCGCTTCGCCGCCCGGCAGTTCGCCGCCTCTCGCGGCCAGGGCGAGCCGTGGCGCTACCCGGCCCCGGTGGCCCAGGCGCCACAAAGGCGGTCGGCGGCGGGCTGACTCGCCAATGTTCCCCTCTAACCCCCCTGGAGCGCCCGATGAACGACATCACCGCCCATAGCGGCCCAGCGAAGCCTTTCTTGAGCGACGTCAGGGCATTACGCGACAAGGCCCGGCGTCAGATCGAGCAAGGCGCCGTCACTGAGTCCTATGGGGCCGACGTCGACGCGACCATCGAGATCCTGCAATCGATTCTGGCGACCGAGATCGTCTGCGTGCTCCGCTACACCCAGCACGCCATCGTCGCGACCGGTCTCGCCAGTGAGGGTGTCAAGGCGGAGTTCACCGCGCATGCGACGGAGGAGCAGGGCCACGCGATGCAGGTGGCCGAGCGGATCAACCAGCTCGGCGGCGTCCCCGACTTCAACCCCGACACCCTCACCGCCCGCGCGGCGGCCGAATACAAGACCAGCGCCGACCTCGTGGCGATGATCCGCGAGAACCTGGTCGCCGAGCGGATCGCCGTCGAGCACTACCGCGAGCTGGTCCGCTACTTCGGCGATGGCGATCCGGTCACGCGCGTGATGATCGAGAAGATCCTGGCGGCCGAGGAGGAGCATGCCTCCGACATGCTCGACCTGCTGCAGACCCACGGCGGGACCGAGCGATAGCGCCGAGGAACGCGCCGCGCGGCTCGTCAGTTCTGGCCTGGTGCGAGGGTCGAGGAGGCGAACATGAGCGTGACCGACCACTCCAAATCCGGCCGGACCGACCTCACGGACGTCGCGGCCAGCCAGGGGCTGAAGACGTTCCGTATCCGATGGGTGCTGATCGCGAGCCTCGCGCTCGCCGTCATGACCGCGGGGCTGTCCTATGTCTGGTATGTCTCCGCGCAAGGCGCGCGGACAGCGCGGGTCGCGCCGGCCGCCGTCTCGCTGGAAGAGCGTTCGGCCGGCTGAGACCCGTCAGCGCGCGAGCGAGACGGACAGCTGTCGCTATGGACCGGAGTTGGATGGAGGGGTGATAACCGGCGGCGCGATCGTCGCCGCGGGGCCAGACGTCGGCGCAGGGGGCGTTGGGACCGCGGCCGGCGGCGCTGACGACGCCGGCCCTGTCGGCGGCGGGGCGGGTGTTACAGCCGCCGGAGCGCTCGGGGCCACGGCGGCCGCATCCTCGGTCGACTCGCCGGCGGCCCGCGCACGGGCCACACGGTGGGTCGGCCGAGGCTCGGAAGCGGCGAACCGCGGCGCGTGCGCCGGCTGAACGGGCGTCATCTTCGGCTCTGGCGCCACGGCTGCGGACGCCGGCGTCGGCGCAGCTGCGGCCAGCGCTGGCGGCGCGACCGTTGGCGCGGCGGTGGAGGCTTGCTCGGTCGCCGCCGGCCCGGCGGTCAGCAGGTCGTTGCGGTGGGCGTTCTGGGCGGCGACGTACCAGGCCACACCGCCGAGCACGATCACAGCCGCCGGCACGCCCACGTACCAGGCCGCCTTCGCGGCGCCCGAGCCCCGGCGCGTCCGAGCCCCGCGCATCAGCACGGGATTGGCCATCAGCGGCGTGTCGCTCGCGGGCGGCGGCGGATCGATCGGCGTCAGATCCTCGTGGGTGGCGAACTCAACCATTGTCGCGTTTCTCCCTCAGGCGGGTCATGAGGAAGAACGGCGCCCTTCGAGTTGAGTTCCGATTGATCGTCTCGACGGCAGATCAACGGTCACGCTCGTCAAATGAGGCGAAGACGTGGCGTTGCGCCCACAAAAGGAACTCACCTCGCGTCTCGGCATTTCGTCCTCATGCCAGGCCCACTTGATCGCCTGCCCTGCGCCCAAGCGGCGTCAATTGCATCGACGCCGGTTCGTGATGCTACGCAGGGGTCCAAAGCCCGGTGAGTATGACCTTGAATCCCCGCCAACTTGAGCAACCGCGGGGATGAGGAGCGGAGCGATGAACCTCTTCCGAAAAACCACCCCCGACGACGCCGCTGTTGATCAGGCGCGTCAGGGCGAAGCCCACACCACGGGACTTCGTGATGGCCGCGAAGGCGCCGCAGAGCACGAGCACGCCTGGAGGGAGGCCTATGACCGAGGCCGCCGCGACGAGCGGGCGCGCCATCATCCGCGGCGCCGACACCCCGTGCTCGGCGCCGTGCTGGTGCTGGCTGCGGCGACCGGCGCCTTCGTGATCTACCTCGGGGTCCGGCAAGGTTCGTTCGCAGGTGGCGGCCAGGTGGTCGACCAGGGCATCGCGAACGCGACCGCGAGCGCGCAGCAGGCAAGCCGGGATGCGGCCGGCCGCGCGGGCGATGCGCTTGAGCATGCCGGGCGCCGCCTGAAGCACACGAGCGGCGCCGGCTAGGCCACAGCGACGGAGGCAGGACGATGGGCGAGCCGAAGAACCGGCAACGAAAGACGCGAAGTCCAGTCCACGACGGCGTCCAGGGAGAAGGGGACTACGCCGCCGGGCGGCGATTCCAGGCGGCGGAACGTCGCTTCGCCGAGAAGAAGTCGGTGGTGACGCGGAAAGCTCGGGAGGCGGCCGAGGCGCTCGACGGTCCGGAGAGCGCTGATCTCGAGCAAGCCCGACGAGACACCGGCGAAGGCAAGGTCCGCCCGCACCCGCCGGCGCACAAAGCGGGCCGGGCCGTCGATCCGCACACGGACGAGGCCCTGGACAAGGGGCTGGACGAAACCTTTCCCGCGAGCGACCCGGTCTCGATCTCGCCCGGCGCCGACTGAGCACTGCCGATACCTACGGCGCTGGAACTCGGAAGGAAACCGAGCGTTCAAATAACACCGCGCCTCCGAGGCGTCATATATTCGGAAGGAAGACGCCTATGCTTGGAACAATACTACTTGTTGTCCTGGTTCTGGCGATCCTCGGCGCCTTGCCAGCGTGGGGTTACAGCCGCGGGTGGGGATATTACCCCAGCGGCGGCCTTGGCCTCGTGCTCGTCATCGTGATCGTCCTGGTCCTCATCGGTCGCATCTAGCGCCGCCCGGATCGCCGGCGAGGCGCATTCATCATCCATCCTAGGAGACACCGACATGAACAAGAACCGTGTCGACGGCGCAGCCAAGCAGATCGCAGGCGCCGCCAAGGAGGCGGCCGGCAAGGCTACCGGCAACGTGGGGCTGCAGGCCAAAGGCGCGGCCCAGAAGGTCGCCGGCAAGGCGCAGAGCACCGTCGGCAAGGCCGCGGACAAGTTGCCAAAGAAGCGGCCCTAGCAGCGCGGCCAGCCAGGCCCGTCCCGAGAACTCCCTGAAGCCCCGGCCTCTCCGCCGGGGCTTTCGTCGTGGTGGCGAACGGGGCCGCGAGCCCCGGAAGCCTGCCGCTGCCTATTCGCGGCGGCCTCAGCCCTGCGCCCTGGGCCGCCATCCCGGGACCACCTCCCCGCGACGCGGCTCGTGCGCGCCCGGCCGGGTGTCCGATCCCAGCCGAGCGAAAGGCCGAGTCGTGCGGCGCGGACGTTCCGCCTCCGGCGCGTGCGCCTCGCGGAGAGCGGCCACGAAGCTGTCACGCCAGGCGACCACATCGTGGCGAACCACCTCGTCCATCAACGCCTCCCATCGCCGGATCCGCTCAGCGCGCGGCATCGCGATCGCCGCGGCCAGCGCGTCGGCCATTTCGTCAGCCGAGTACGGATTGACGATCAGCGCCTGCTTCATCTGACGCGAAGCGCCCGCGAAGCGGGACAGCACCAGCACGCCGGGGTCGGCCGGGTCCTGCGCGGCGACGTACTCCTTGGCGACGAGGTTCATGCCGTCGCGCAGCGGCGTCACCAGGCCGACGGCGGCAGCGCGGTAGATCCCAGCCAGCTCGGCCCTGGAGTAGTTGCGATTCACGCAGAGCATCGGCGCGTGATCCATCTCGGCCCACGTCGCATTGATGCGCCCGGCCAGCGCCAGCACCTGCGCCCTCAGCGCCTGATAGGCCTCGACCTCGCTGCGCGACGACGGCGCTATCTGCAAGTAGAGCACCTTGCGCACCATGTCCGGGCGCGCCTCGAGGAAGCGCTCGAAGCCCAGCAGGCGTTCAGGGATGCCCTTCGAATAGTCGAGCCGGTCGACACCGACGATGAGCGAGCGGAAGAGCCCGTGCGCCCGCATCCGGTCGCAGGCGCGTTCGGCAGCCTCGGATCGTGCGAGCGCCATGAAGTTCGCCGCATCGAGCCCGATCGGAAAGGCGCGCACCCGCACGGCGCGGCCGAAAGCGCTGAGGCGCTCGCCCTCGCGCGCGCCGCCGGCCTCGTGCAGGACGTAGGAGTCGAACGCCTCCACATCGTCGTCGGTCTGCATGCCGACCAGGTCGTAGGCGAAGAGCGCCTCGGCGAGATCGGCGTGACCGGGGAGGGTGGCGAAGAGCTGTCGCGCTGGCCAAGGTATGTGCAGGAAGAACCCGATCGGCGCGGTCACGCCCAGACGCCGCAGCTCCCGACCGAACGGGATCAGGTGGTAGTCGTGCGCCCAGACCAGGTCGCCCGGCGCTAACAGCGGCGCCAGCGCCTCGGCGAAACGGCGGTTGACCCTAGCGTAGGCGTCGGCGAAGCCGCGGTCGTAGTCGGCGAGGTCGGTGCGGGCGTGGAACAGCGGCCAGAGCGCCGCGTTGGCGTAGCCGTTGTAGTAAGCCTCGTAGTCGGCTTCCGCGAGATCGACGGTGGCGATGTCGAGTCCCCCCAGCCGCCCGCGGCTCACCTGGCCGCTGTAGGACGCGGCGCGGCGGCCGCTCCAGCCGAACCAGAGCGCCGGCTCGCCGGCCAGGCCCGAGCTCAGAGCCACTGCAAGTCCCCCGGACGCGGCGCCTGCGTCGGTCGCGACACGATTGGACACGACGACAAGCCGCCCCATCGAACCGGAAGTCTCCTGCGGGCGCTCAGGCCCTGCCTGCCTCAAGGCAAGCGGCCGCCGAGGCCGTTGGTTCCGCGTCCAGCCATCACGGTCG
Organism: Caulobacteraceae bacterium; assembly: GCA_035541575.1. Classification (GTDB taxonomy): domain Bacteria; phylum Pseudomonadota; class Alphaproteobacteria; order Caulobacterales; family Caulobacteraceae; genus Acaudatibacter. The sequence continues at coordinate 44,758 of DATKMZ010000030.1, forward strand.
CGTTTGGGCGATAGCCAGCTTCAGCGCTCGAGGACGACGGAGATCGAGCGGTCCGAGCCGTGGGCGGGGCTGACGACGGTGGCCCCGTCGAGCCGCTGGAAGATCAGGCTGACCTTTGCGCCGGCCACGTCCAGGTGGTCGACGCTGAGCGTGTCCATGCCGTGCGGCAAAGTGGGCCTGACCACCCTCACCTCCCCGCGCGCCGCGTCGATCGAGAGGCCGAGACAGGCTTGCAACATCAGGAACACCGAGCCCGCGGCCCACGCCTGCGGCATGCAGGTGACCGGATAGGCGATCGGCGGCTCCCCCGCGCGACGTGGGAAGCCGCAGAGCAGCTCGGGCATCCGAAGGCCGAAGCAGCGGGCGGCGCGATAGAGGTCGCCCATCACTCTCGCCGCGCCGGTCCGCTCGCCGTAGGCCGCCATGCCCGCGACGCAGATCGAGGTGTCGTGCGGCCAAACCGAGCCGTTGTGGTAGCTCATCGGATTGTATCGGCACGAGCCCTCGGCGAGCGTGCGCAACCCCCAGCCACAGTCGAAGCTGGGCGACAGCAGACGCTGCGTGACCCGCGCAGCCCGGTCGCGCGCGGGCAGTCCCGAGAACAGGAGGTGCCCGACGTTGGACGTAAGCGGCGAGCAGAGCGCGCCTTCGCCGTCGATCGCGATGCCGTAGAAGCCTGCGTCCTCCATCCAGAACCGCGCCTCGACCCGCTCGCGCAACGCTTCGGCGGTCTCACGCCAGTGCTCGGCCCCTGGCTCGCCAAGCCGGGCGGACATCCGCGCCATCGCCCGGTAGGCCGCATAGGCGTAGCCCTGCACCTCGACGAGTGCGATCGGGCCCGGCGGCAAGCGGCCATCGGCGTGGAAGACCGAGTCCTCGCTGTCCTTCCAGCCCTGGTTGGCGAGGCCGGTCTCAGCGCCGCGCTTGTAGTCGATGAGGCCGTCGCCATCGGAGTCCCCCTGCCCTTCGATCCAGGCGACGGCGCGCAACAGCGCCGGCCAGAGATGGCGGACGTGGGTCAGGTCATCGGTGCGCGTCAGATAGGCGCCGGCCAGCGCGACGAAGAGCGGCGTGGTGTCGACGCCGCCATAGTAGCAGCCGAACGGGATCTCGTTCAGCGCGGCCATCTCGCCGCCGCGCGTCTCGTGCATGATCTTGCCGGGCTGGCTGTCGGCGAAAGCGGAGGTGTGGGTGGCCTGGCGCGCGGCGAGGTAGGTCAGCACGCCCTTCGCCAACGTCGGGTCGAGCCAGAGCAGTTGCCAAGCCGTCAGCAGTCCGTCGCGACCGAAAGGCGTCGAGAACCAGGGGATGCCGGCGAACGGATAAGGCCCACTCGGGAGATCGGAGACCAGGAGGCCAAGATCGGCGCGCGACTGCTCGAACCAGGCGCTATGGGCGTCGTCGGAGGCGCGCAGCAGCGCCCCCCGCCGCTCGCGACGGCGGATCGTGCGGCGGGCGTCGGCGAGCGCATGCCGAAACCGCTCGCGCGAAGGCGGCTCCCCCTGCCCTGCGCCGGCCTCAACGAAGAGGTCGATGCGCTCGCCTGGCGACAAAGTGAACATGAACTCCGCCCGCTCGGCGTCCATCCGCCAGGGCGGCTCGGAGAAGGTGACGGTGCTGATCCGCACGATTTCGTCGAGGCCTTCGTAGGCGAAGAGCACGTGGCGACCGAGCAACTGAGGCGGCAGCTGCGTTCCGCGCCGCGCGCGCCGAACGCCTCTCACCTCGAACATGTCGCGAAAGTCCGCCGCATATTCGAACACCAGCGGCAGCATGACCTGGTCGAGGCCGAAGTTCGTGCAGCGGATGCGCTCATAGAGGCGCTCGCCCTGCAGCGCGCGCCGCCGTTCGACATGGATCGCGCCGCGCGGCGTGCCGCGGCCGTTCACCGGCGGGATGGCGCGATTGGTGCCGTGGAACGTGAAGACGGCGTTGTCCCTCGAGACCGTCGACGACAGCCGCGTCGGATGACGCTCGCCGACCAGGAACACGAACCGCGAGAGGACGCGCGTGTCCCGGTCGAACAACCCCTCCGCGCCGCTGGTCACGTCGCCGTTCGCATCCGCGACGAGGAAGGCGTGCCCGTCCTTCAGCGAGATCAGCTCGACGCCGCTCGCCACCGTCGCTTCATCCGTGGTCGCGAGAGGCTCACCGCCTTCGTCCATCGCTCACTCGGGAACCGATCCGGCGCCGCTCGGCGCCGCCGATAGACTAGGCGATCTGCGCCAGCGACGTCAGGGCCCCGGACGCTTCGTCGAGGTCGAAATCTTCGTTCGTGTCGGCCGCGAACGGCGCCTTCGCCAGCCGGTCTGCGTAGACGTCGAGATAGGCGCGCGCCATCGCCGTGGCCGAGAAGCGGCGGTCGAACCGGCGGCGCACTTCGCGGCGGTCGAGCCGCACCAGCGCCCGCGCGGCGGCCACCGCGGCGTCCTCGTCCTCGACGATGAATCCGGTGACGCCCTCATCGACGACTTCCGGCGCCGAACCGCAGCCGAACGCGATCACCGGCGTGCCGCAGGCCATCGCCTCGATCATCACGAGGCCGAACGGCTCGGGCCAGCAGATCGGGAACAGCAGCGCGTGCGCGCCGCCGAGGAACGCCGGTTTCTCGGCGTCGCCGATCTCGCCGACGTACTCGATCAGCGGATGATCCAGCAGCGGCTCGATCTCGCGGTGGAAGTACGGCGCGTCGGCGACGTCGACCTTGGCGGCCATCTTGAGCGGCATGCCGAGGCGCCTGGCGATCGCGATCGCCCTGTCCGGCCCCTTCTCCGGGGACATCCGGCCGAGGAAGGCGAGGTATCCCTGCGGCCGCGGGCAGAACCAGTCGCCGGCGTCGGCCCGCATGCCGTGGTAGACCGTGCCGACCCAGTTGGCGAACGGCAGGTGGATGCGCTGGGCGTCCGAAATCGACACCAGCGGGAACTTGGACCAGCGGCGGTAGACCGGCGGCAGGTCCTTCAGGTCGAGGCGTCCGTGCAGCGTCGTCACCGTCCGCGCGGCCATGTCATCGAACATGGCGAAGTGCAGCAGGTCGGTGTGGAAGTGGATCAGGTCGAAGTGGTCGCGCCGCTCGCGCACCTCGGCCAGCATCGTCATGTGCGCCGCCAGATCCGACTTCTGCGGGGTCTCGTCGAGCCGGATCGCCTGGTCGCGGACCGGGACAACCGTGGCCCGCGTCCGGGCGTCGGCGCTCGCAAACAGCGTCACCTCGTGGCCGAGGTCGACAAGCGCCTCGCAAAGCTGGGCCACCACGCGCTCGGTCCCGCCGTAGAGCCGGGGCGGTACGGCTTCGTAGAGCGGCGGAATCTGGGCGATCTTCATACGCGTCGCGTCCCTCTGTGTACTCGCGGCGCGCGCCTGCGGCCGCTCTTCCTAAGCCCGCCGCGGCGCGGTTTGGTTCCCGCGATGACGGAGCCGTGTTCCAGGGCTAGCGGGCGCGGTGTTCGGCGTCGCGCCGGCGGGTCGCCGCGGCCTTCTTGGCCGCGCTCGAGCGCTCCGCCGCGGTGCGATGAGACTGCGCGACGCGGCCGCCCTTCGCCGACGACGCATGGTTCGTCGCCTTGCCCCGACCGGCGCCACTGCGCTTTCCCCCATGGTCCTCCTTGTTGACAGTGGCCCAGGCGCGCCGCTCCGCCTCGGACTCGGAAACGCCGCGTTGCTCGTAGCCTTGGGCGATGTGATCGGCCTTGCGCTCTTGCTTGTCGGTGTACTTCGACTTGTCGCCACGCGGCATATGATCCTCCCGTCGACTCCTCGACGCCAACGCCGGCATCGAGCTTCGATTTCTATGCATCAAAGTCTTTCCTGGCGGCATGGTTCCGAGAACCGTGTGTTGAGAAACCAGGAGCGCCACCTAGAAAGTACATCTTAGCCAGAGGAACGCAGATGTTCTGCGGTCGTTTGAGATCGAGTGAGGGGGGCTCATCTACAACGGAGCTGAACTCTTGACCTTCCTCAAACCCATCTTGCTTAAGGGCGCCGTGCTCGGCGCGATCGCCGGCGGCGCGCTGGCGGCGACGGCGACATCGGCTTCGGCCTACGTGGCCTGCAACGGCGCCGGCGAATGCTGGCGCGTCCGCGAGCGATACGCCTATCCGCCGGACGCGGGCGTCGTCTTCCACAACGACTATTGGGCCTATCACCATCACAACTATCACTGGCGCTGGCGCCACGACCGGTTCGACCGCGGCTACTACCGCAACGGCGTCTGGATCACCTTCTGACGCTGAACCGATTGGAAAGACGGGGCGGCGGGGGCCTGAGCGGTCTCCGCCGTTCTTCGTCTGCCGCTCAGTCAGTCGGCCGCTGCTCGAAGCCCGCGAAGGGTTCCGGCGCGGCGGACCAGCGCTGCACCGACGTGACTCGCGCGGCGAAAGGACCGCGCCAGCACGCCTGAGCCAACTCTTCCACCGCCTCGGCCGCGCCGGACGCGACGAGCTCGACGGTCCCGTCGGCGCGGTTGCGCACCCAGCCTTCGAGCGCCAGGCGCTCGGCCTCTTCCCGCGCCCACCAGCGAAAGCCGACACCTTGGACGCGACCCCGGATCACCAGCCTGACGGTCACGCGCGCCACGGGTCACTGGGTGAGGCGCGGGTACATGGACGTCGCGAGAACGATAAAGACCGTCGCCACCGCGATGAGCGCCCCGTAATCGAGCGCCAGGCCGAACTGGCTGGCCCCGCGCTCGAGCATCAAGGCTCTCAGACCGTCGACCTCGTAGCTCAGCGGGTTGACGCGGGCGATCACCCGCAACCAGTCCGGCATCACGGCGATCGGATAGATCGCGTTGCTGGCGAAGAAGATCGGCATCGTGAGGAACTGGCCGATGCCCATGAACCGCTCGCGGGTCTTCACGAGGCAGGCGATCACCAGGGAGAAGGTCGAGAACAGCGCCGAGGCCAGGACAACGAACGCGACGACGCCCAGGACATGCGAAGGCGCCAAGCTAAGGTCGACGCCGAGCGCGGCCGCGCAGACATAGATCACAAGCGACTGCGCGAGGCCGCGAAGGCTCGAGGCGAGCGCCTTGCCGATCACCAGCGCGCTGCGCGGCGCGGGGCTCACGAGGTACCGGTGAAGCACGCCGAGGTCACGCTCCCAGATCGCCGAGAGCCCGTAGAATATGGCGACGAAGAGGACGCTCTGGGCCAGAACACCGGGCGCGAGGAAGTCGAGATAGGAGCCGCCGGCGCCGAGCCCCCGGACCTTGGCCATCACCTGGCCGAAGAGCAGCAGCCAGAGGATCGGCTGCACGGCGCGGCTGACGAGATCCATCGGATCGTGGCGCAGTTTCACCGCCTCGGCCGCGGCCACAGCCCAGACTTGCGTCAAGTAGGCCGACACGCCGTCCATCGCGACGGGATCGGCGCTGCGGATGGTTCCCACAGTCATTGCGTCTGGCCTCCCGGACCGATGCGCGCGCCGGTGAGCGCAGTGAAGACGTCGTCGAGCGTGGCCTGGCCGCCCAGGCGGGTCTTCAGCTCCTCCGGCGAGCCCAGCGCGGCCAGCCGGCCGTCGCTGATCAGGCCGATGCGGGCGGCGACCTCCTCGGCCTCGTCCATGTAATGGGTGGAGAAGACCACCGCGGCGCCGATCTCGGCCTTGAGCCGCGCGACGTGCGACCAGACCGCGCGGCGTCCGCCCGGATCGAGACCCACCGTAGGCTCGTCCATGAAGAGCACGCGAGGGTGATGCAGCGTGGACTGGGCGATCTCGAGCCGGCGGGCCATGCCGCCCGAAAAGGTGCGCACGAGGCGGTCCTTGGCGTCGGTCAGGCCCATCATCGCGAGCGCGCCGGCGATCCGTTGCGCCCTCTCGGCCGCCGGGATCAGGTAAAGGCGCGCCGACAGGCGCATGTTGTCCTCCCCGGTCAGCTCGCCGTCGGCGGAGAGCACCTGGGGCACGTAGCCGATGTGAGCGCGGACTGACTGAGGCTGTCGGGCGACGTCGTAGCCGGCGACCATGGCCCGGCCGGAGGTGGGCGGAAGCATCGTGGTCAGCATCTTCATCAGGGTCGACTTGCCGGCGCCGTTCGGGCCGATCAGCGCGAACGTCTCGCCCGGCGGAATGCTGAAGCTCACACGGTCCACCGCGGTGAACCGGCCAAACCGCCGCGTGAGCTCGATCGCCTCAACGACACTCGCAGGCTCGGCGTTCAGAGCTGCTCCTCCTCGCCGGTTCGCCGGGGTTGGTATCTTTCAGCGTTCGGCCAGGCAACGCCGGAGCTTGTGGCCCGCGCCAGCCGGCGCCGGAGCCAGGGTCGCGCCGCACCACTTCTGGTGACGCGTGCGCCCCGGCGGCGGGAGCGCGCCGCGCGGCGGCTTGAGGGCGGAGATTCGGCCTCTGTCTTGACATATCGCAAGGCGAAGTATTCGCCTGAGCCGCTTATTCGGGCGCGCTGGACCAGCGCGGGCTGGGACGGCTCGCCACATTCCGAGATTGCGCCATGCACGTCTTCAAGGTCGTCAAGGAGCGCGATGGCTGGGCGGTGCGGATGGGTGACGCGATGACCACGCCTTTCCGGTCGCGCAACCAGGCCATCGAGGAAGCCAACTGCCTGTGCGAGGCCTTGCGCCGGCACGGCGAGATCGCCCAAGTCGTCGTCGAGGCGCACGACGCCGGCGAAAAGCCCCGGCCGCTGGACCGCGCAATGCGGCTTCGCCTGGGCGCGCTTTTTCGCCGTGATGACTGAGGTCGCCTACCCGACAGACCGCCGCCTCGTCGCCTGAGGGGCGAGAGGTGGCGGAGATCACCCTGCAGACTCGTCCCCTCGCCGTCAGGGCCAGGCTCTCGTCGGCGGGAGCCCTGCTCGGGACGCGACGCTCGATCTGGGACGATCGGCCGATCCGCGCCGAGCTGTTCAGCGTCGAGCGGCTCGAGGAACACGCTCGCAGTCTTGCGGCCGCACAGGAGATCGCGGCGCGCCCGCCGCGCGGCCGCGACCTCGCCACGCGCCTCGGCGACAACGAGGCGGTCCTCATCAGCGCCTATCGAGACACGGCGAACGCGATCGCGCAGGGCGTCGCCATCACGCCCGCGGCCGAGTGGCTGATCGACAACTTCCACGTCGTCGAAGAGCAGATCCGCGAAGTGCGGATGGACTTGCCGGCGGGCTACTACCGCCAGCTCCCCAAGCTCGCCGGCGGCCCATTCGCCGGACTGCCCCGTGTGTTCGGCCTCGTCTGGGCATTCGTCGCCCACACCGACAGCCTGTTCGACCCGGAGGTTCTCGGTCGCTACGTCCGCGCCTACCAGGATGTGCAGCCGCTCACCGTGGGTGAGCTTTGGGCGGTTGCGATCACCCTTCGCATCGCGCTGGTGGAGAACCTGCGCCGGATCGCGGCGCGGGTGGCGGCAAGCCGCGCCGCGCGAGCCCAGGCCGACTCGCTCGCCGATCGGCTGCTCGGCGCCAAGGGCCTGCCCACCGAGCTTGCTTCGGAGGCGCTTCCGAAGAACGACGCCGCGCTGACTGACGCGTTCTTCGTTCAGCTGACGCAGCGGTTGCGCGACCAGGACCCGAGCATCGCCCCCGCATTGGCCTGGCTGGAGGAGCGTCTGGCGGCGCGCGGCACGACGCCGGACGCCGTCGTTCGCGACGAACACCAGCGCCAGGTCTCGGCAAGCGTCACGGTGCGCAACATCATCACCAGCATGCGGCTGATCTCGGACGTCGACTGGTCCGAGCTCGTCGAACGCATCAGCCTGATCGACGACGTCTTCTGCGCTCAGAGCCGCTTCGGCGAGATGGATTTCGCCACCCGCAACCTCTACCGCAGCGCCGTCGAGGAGCTGGCCAGAGGATCGGGTGTCGCCGAACTCGACGTGGCGCGCAGCGCGCTCGTCGCGGCGCAGGAAGCGGACGACGGCGACGACGAACGTTACGCCGACCCCGGCTACTACCTGATCGGCGCCGGGCGGACGGCGTTCGAACGCGCACTTGGGTTCCGTGCCCCGCTGCAGGCCCTTCCAGGGCGGCTCTACCGGGCGCTCGGCATCGGCGGGTACGTAAGTGCTGGCGCGCTGATCGCCTCGATGGTGCTCACGATCCCTCTCGTCATCCTGGCGCGGATGGACGTTCCGGCGATCTGGCTCTGGATCCTCGGGGTGCTCGGCGTCGCCCCGGCGGTCGACCTGGCCGTGGCGCTGGTGAACCACGCCGTGACGCGGGGTTTTCGCGCCACGCTGCTGCCCGGGCTGGAGCTACGGCAAGGCGTCCCGGACACCCTTCGCACACTCGTGGCGGTCCCGACGCTGCTCGCATCGCCGAAATCGATCGCCGAGCAGGTCGAGCGGCTCGAGATCCACTACCTGGCGAGTCCCGAGGGCGACCTGCACTTCGCCCTGCTGACCGACTGGACCGACGCTGACGCCGAGCATGTCGACGGCGACGAGCCCCTGCTCGCTCTGGCCCGCGACGGGATCGCCGAGCTCAATCGCCGTCACGGGCCCGCGCCGGGCGGTGATCGGTTCCTCCTGCTCCATCGCGGCCGGGTCTGGAACGAGAGCGAACACCGCTGGATCGGCTGGGAGCGCAAGCGCGGCAAGCTGACCGAGCTCAACCGGCTCCTCCGAGGCGGAGCGCCCACGACCTTCATCGATCCGCCGCCGATACCCCCGGGCGTTCGCTACGTGATCACCCTCGACGCCGACACCAAGCTGCCACGCGACACCGCCCGGCGACTGATCGGCAAGATGGCGCACCCGCTCAACCGGCCGCGACTGGACCCGGCGCTCAGCCGCGTTGTCGAGGGTTACGCGATCCTGCAGCCCAGGGTGACGCCTTCCCTGCCCGTCGGGCGCGAGGGCTCGCTGTTCCTGCGCATCTTCTCGAGCGCTACCGGGATCGACCCCTACGCCGCGGCCGTGTCCGATGTGTACCAGGACCTGTTCGGGGAGGGCTCCTACACCGGCAAAGGGATCTACGACGTCGACGCCTTCGAGGCGGCGCTCGCCGGTCGCGTGCCGGAGTCGATGCTGCTGAGCCACGATCTGTTCGAGGGCATCTTCGCGCGCGCCGGGCTCGCATCCGACGTCGAGGTCGTGGAGGATTTCCCGTCGCGCTACGACGCAGCGGCGCTGCGTCACCACAGGTGGGCGCGCGGCGATTGGCAACTGCTGCCCTGGCTGCTCGGGATCGGCCCGAAGCCGGAGACGGGCGGCGGCGTGCCGATGATCGGCCGCTGGAAGATGCTGGACAACCTGCGTCGTTCGCTCTCGGCGCCGTCGATCGTCGCCGCCCTGATCGCCGGCTGGGCGGCGCCGGGGTCCACCGCGGCCCTGTGGTCTCTGTTCCTGTTGGTCACGATGGCCGCCCCGCCGCTGCTGCCGGCCCTCGCCGCCCTGCCCGAACGGCGGCCCGGGGTCGCTCTGCGAAATCATCTGCTTGCGGTCGGCGCGGATCTGCGGGTCGCGCTGATCCAGGTTGCGCTGATGATCGTATTCCTGGCGCACCAGGCGTGGCTGATGGCGGACGCCATCGCGCGGACTCTGTTCCGGCTTGCGGTCACGCGACGGCGCCTGCTGGAATGGACCCCGGCGGCGCAGGCCGCCTTCGGACCACTGGCCACCGTCGGCGCCTTTTATCGGCGCATGTCGGGAGGCCTGATCATCGCCGCGGGCGGCGGCGCGGTCGCCTGGTACGGCGACAATCTGCTCTGGTCGTCGCCGGTGCTGCTGGCCTGGATCGCAGCGCCGGCGATCGCGCTTTGGGCCAGCCAGTCCCCGCGTGTCCTCGGACGCCGTCCGTTGCCGGAAGACGACGCCGACGCCCTGAGGCTGGTGGCGCGGCGGACGTGGCGGTTCTTCGAGACGTTCGTGACACACGAATCCAACCAGCTTCCGCCGGACAATTTCCAGGAGACGCCCGAGCCGGTGGTCGCCCACCGCACGTCGCCGACCAACATCGGGCTCTATCTGCTCTCCACCGCCTGCGCCCGCGATCTGGGCTGGATCGGCGACGCCGAGGCCGCTGACCGGCTCGAGGCGACGCTGGCGACGATGAGCCGGTTGGAGCGCTTCCGTGGTCACTTCTACAACTGGTACGACACGAAGGACCTGCGTCCGCTCGATCCGAAGTATGTCTCCTCCGTCGACAGCGGCAATCTCTCCGGACACCTGATCGCGCTCGCCGGCGCCTGCGCCGAGTGGCTGGTCGCCCCGCCTTCGTCCACCGTCAGCGTTCGCGGAGTTCTCGACGCTTTGACGCTCGCCCGTGAGTCCGTCGGCCCAGCGCGCGACGCCCTTCGCGTGCGGTTGCTTGGCGAACTCGACGTGCTGTCGCGGAGCGTCGCCGAGGGCGGCGACGACCGATGGGCGAGCCTCGCCGCAGAGGTCGAGCGCGCAGCGGACGCGGCGCAGGCCCTCGCGGTCGAGGAGGGCGAGGCGGCGGCCGACGCCCTCTACTGGATAGATGCGGCGAGGCGGGCGATCGAAAGCCACGGCCGAGACGCGTCGCCGGGCGCGCGCGCCCGGCTGAGGCCGCGACTCGAGGGCCTCGCGCGGCAGGCGAGGTCAACGGCGATTGGGATGGACTTTGCGTTCCTGCTGGACCGCGACCGCCTGCTGCTCTCCATCGGCTATCAGACGGTCGAGGGGCAGCGCGATCCCAGCTGCTACGACCTGCTGGCGTCGGAGGCGCGCCTAGCGAGCTTCATCGCGATCGCCAAGGGCGACGCCCCGGCGAGGCACTGGTTCCGGCTGGGCCGGGCGGTGACGCCGGTCGCCCACGGCGCGGCGCTGATCTCCTGGTCGGGGTCGATGTTCGAATACCTGATGCCGTCGCTGGTCATGCAGGCGCCGGCCGAGAGCCTGACGGAGTCGACCAACCGGCTCATCGTCCGGCGCCAGATCGAGTACGGCCAGCGTCTTGACCTGCCGTGGGGGGTCTCGGAGTCGGCGTACAACGCGCGCGATCTCGAGTTCACGTATCAGTACTCGAACTTCGGCGTGCCCGGCCTCGGACTGAAGCGGGGGCTTGCCGACAACACCGTCATCGCCCCCTACGCCACCGCTCTCGCCGCCATGGTCGAGCCACGCGCGGCGGCTCGCAACCTCGCAGCCCTGCGCGAGGCTGGCGCGGAGGGCCGCTACGGCTTCTACGAGGCGCTCGACTTCACCCCGGCCCGGGTCCCGGAAGGCCAGAGGAGTGCGATCGTGCGCGCCTTCATGGCGCATCACCAGGGCATGACGATCGTCGCGATCGAGGACGCCCTGCTGGACGGCCGGATGCGGGCGCGGTTCCACGCCGACCCGTTCGTCCGGGCGACCGAGCTGCTGCTGCAGGAGCGGGTGCCGCGCGACGTCATCGTCGCGCCGCCGTCGGTCGCGGAGTCCGCCGTGGCTCGGACCCATGTCGTCGATCCGACGGGCGCCCGCAGCGCCAATCCCTGGAGCGCGACTCCCGACACTCAGCTCCTCTCCAACGGCCGCTATTCGACGATGGTCACGGCGGCCGGCGGAGGGTTTGCGACCTGGCGCGATATGGCGGTCACCCGCTGGCGCGAGGATTCCACCTGCGATGACTGGGGCGCGTGGATCTACCTGCGCGACTCCGTGTCAGGAGAGGTCTGGTCGGCGGGACTGCAGCCCACCGGCGCCGCGCACGACGCCTACAACGTCGTCTTCAACGAAGACCGCGTCGAGATCGCGCGCCGGGACGGCGCCATCGCCACGACGCTCGAGGTCGTCGTTTCGGCCGAGGACGACGCCGAGGTCAGGCGGGTCACGGTCGCCAACACCGGAGCACGGACGCGAGAGATCGAGATCACCTCCTGTCTGGAGCTCGCGCTGGCGCCTCCGGCCGCGGACGCCGCCCATCCGGCGTTCTCCAAGCTGTTTGTCGTGACCGAGCACCTCCCCGCGACCGGCGCCCTGCTCGCACATCGGCGCCGGCGCGCGCCGACGGAACCCGAGATCTGGGCCGCTCACCTGGCCGTGATCGAGGGAGAGGCGATCGGCACGCGCGAGTTCGGGACCGATCGGATGCGCTTCATCGGCCGCGGACGCGGCGTGCGCGCGCCGGCCGCGATCATGAGCGGACGTCCGCTGTCGGGCGTGACCGGAACGGTGCTCGATCCCATCTTCACCTTGCGCCGCCGCGTGCGCCTGGAGCCCGGCCGCAGCGCGCGGATCGACTTCTGGACGATGGTCGGCGGCTCGCGCGCTGAAGTGCTGGGGCTGATCGACAAGCACCACGACATCGGCGCGTTCGAGCGCGCGGCGGCGCTGGCCTGGACGCAAGGCCAGGTGCAGCTGCACCACCTCGGACTCGACGGGGCGCGGGCCGCTCAGCTCCAGCGCCTCGCCGGCCACCTCCTCTACGCGGCGCCGACCCTGCGGCCGCCGTCAGAGACGATCCAGGCCGGCGCCGGCGGCCAGCCGGGCCTCTGGGCGCTCGGGGTCTCCGGCGACTTGCCCATCATCCTCGTGCGGATCTCGGAACAGCATCACCTGGAGCTGGCGCGTGAGGCTCTGATGGCGCTGGAGTACTGGCGCAGCAAGCGCCTGCCGGTCGACCTCGTGATCCTGAACGAGCGCGGCGCCTCCTACGTGCAAGACTTGCAGGTGGCGCTCGAGACGCTGGTGCGCGCGAGCCAGTCGCGGCCGCAGATGGATCCGGAGCGGGCTCCCGGCCACATCTTCCTGCTGCGCGCCGATCTGGTTACGCCCGAGGCAGCCTCGCTCTTGGCGGCGGTGGCGCGCATCGTGCTTGTCGGTGAGCGTGGCCGCATCGCCGACCAGATGGCCTACGCGCCGCAGGCGCATCCGCTGGCCCGCGAGGCGCTGCGCCGCCTGCCGACGCCGACGGAGCTGCAGATCGCCAGACCGGCGCCGGACCTGGAGTACTTCAACGGCCTAGGCGGGTTCGGTGATGGCGGGCGGGAGTACGTCACCATCATCGGCCCCGGCCAGTCGACGCCGGCGCCGTGGATCAACGTGATCGCCAACGAGGGATTCGGATTCCAGGTCTCGTCCGAGGGCGGCGGCTACGCGTGGTCGGTCAACGCGAAGGAGCATCAGCTCACGCCCTGGTTCAACGATCCGACCACGGACCAGCCCGGACAGACGCTGTTCGTCCGTGACGAGGGCAGCGGCGAGCTCTGGACCGCCACGGCCGAGCCGTTGCGCGACGAAGCGTCGACTTACACGGCGCGGCACGGTTTCGGTTACAGCCGCTTCCAGCACGCCGCGCGCGGACTGGCGCTCGATCTGCTCGAATTCATTCCCGGCGACGATCCCGTGCGGGTTTCCCGACTGACCCTGCGCAACACCAGCGCGGTGCGGCGCAGTCTGTCGGTGACCGCCTACGCCGAGTGGGCCCTTGGACCCTCGCGCGAAGCCGCCGCGCCGTTCGTGCGCACCTGGATCGACCCGGCGACAGGCGCCTTGCTGGCGGCGAACCGCTGGACCCCGGCCTTCGCCGAGCGCACGGCGTTCATCGACCTTCGCGGCCGGCAGAGCCGCTGGACCGCCGATCGGCGCGAATTCATTGGCCGCAACGGCTCGCTGGCCTACCCGCAGGCGCTCGCCGAAGGCGGACCGCCGCTCTCCGGCCGCGTCGGCGCGGGGTTCGATCCCTGCGGCGTGTTGCAGACCCAGCTGGTGCTCGAGCCGGGAGCGAGCGCGGAGGTCGTGCTTCTGCTGGGCGACGGGGCGACGGAAGGGGACGCGGTCCGCCTCGTGCACGCCTACCGCACGGCCGATCTCGACGCGGCGCTGGCCGACGTGCGCCGGCGCTGGAGCGAGACGCTGGGCGCGCTGCAGGTCAAGACGCCCGACCGGTCCATGGACATCATGCTGAACGGCTGGCTGCTCTATCAGACCCTGGGCTGCCGCCTCTGGGCGCGGGCTGGTTTCTATCAGGCGAGCGGCGCCTACGGGTTCCGCGACCAGCTGCAGGACGTGATGGCGCTCTGCCCCAGCCGGCCGGGGCTCGCCCGCGCGCAGATCGTGCGCAGCGCCGCGCGCCAGTTCGTCGAAGGCGACGTGCAGCACTGGTGGCTCCCCCACTCCGGTCAGGGCGTGCGCACGCGCATCTCCGACGATCGCCTCTGGCTTCCTTACGTCGTCGCCCACTACATCGACGTGACCGGCGACGCGGCGGTGCTCGCCGAGCGCGCCCCGTTCCTCGAGGCGGCGCCGCTCGAGCCTGACGAGGCTGAGCGTTTCTTCCTGCCGGAGGCGTCGGCGGAGACAGCCGACATCTACGAGCATTGCGCGCGGGGGCTGGACGCCAGCCTCGCCGTCGGGCGGCACGGCCTGCCGCTGATCGGCGGCGGCGATTGGAACGACGGCATGAACCGCGTCGGCCTGGCCGGGGAAGGCGAAAGTGTCTGGCTTGGCTGGTTCCTGCTCGCGAACCTTCGACGGTTTGCCGAGATCGCAGACGCGCGCGGCGATGGGGCCCGCGCGGGCCGGTGGCGCACGCACGCAACCGCGCTGCAGTCCGCGCTCGAACAAGAGGCCTGGGACGGGGAATGGTATCGGCGCGGCTGGTTCGACGACGGAACGCCATTCGGCTCGGCCGCCAGCGAAGAGTGCCGCATCGACTCGATCGCCCAGTCGTGGGCGGTCCTCTCCGGCGGCGGCGCGCCGGAGCGGGCGGCCCGCGCAATGGGCGCCGTCGAGCGCGAGCTCATCCAGCCGCAGGACAACATGGCGCTGCTCTTCACCCCGCCGTTCGACCGTTCGGCGCATGATCCTGGCTACATCAAGGGCTATCCGCCCGGCCTGCGCGAGAACGGCGGGCAGTACACGCACGCAGCCGCCTGGTCGGTGATGGCGTTCGCGGCGCTCGGCGAGGGCGACAAGGCCGGGGCGCTGTTCTGGATGCTCAATCCGATCAACCACGCCCGAACCCGCACCGACGCCCACCGCTACAAGGTCGAACCCTACGTCGTCGCCGGCGACGTCTACTCCGCGCCCGGCCAGGCCGGGCGCGGCGGCTGGACCTGGTACACGGGCTCGGCGGGCTGGCTGCAGCGGGCGGGCGTGGAAGGCGTTCTCGGCCTGCGCATCCGCGCCGGCTTTCTGGAGATCGACCCTTGCGTCCCACGGAGCTGGCCCGGCTTCCAGGCGACCGTGCGCGTCGGCGCCTCGCGTTACGAAATCGTCGTCGAGAACCCGAACGGCGTGTCCCGCGGCGTTCTGACCGGCAAGCTCGACGGCGCTATGCTGCTCGGCCGGCCGCTGCGTGCGCCGCTGAAGGATGACGGCGCCGACCATCGGATCGAGGTCACACTCGGCTGACGACGGCTTCGCGAGCCTGACTGAGGGTCGCGGCCTAGGCGCGAATGGCGGCCAGGAAAGCGGCGACGCCGGCTTCGAGCGCGCCGTCGTTGCGGACCACGACGACGTCGTCGCCGGTCACGTCGCCCCCATCGAAGCCCGACAGTCGCTCGGCGATCTGCGCCTCGGTTTCGCGGCCCCGAGCGCGCAGCCGCCGCTCGACCGTCTCGCGAGCGGCGGTGACGAGCACGATGCGCCGCACGGGAAAGCCGGCCCGAACGTCTGCGAGCACGCTTCGCGACACGTTCACCACCACGCGCTTCCCGGCTCGCGCCTCACGTGCGGCCGACGTCGGCACACCGTAGGCGAGTCCGTGCGCCCGCCAGGCGAGCGCGTAGCCGCCCGCGCGCCGCCGCGCCTCGAACGTCGCCTCGTCGACCGCGACGAATGTCTCGCCGGGCGCGCCGGCCGGCCGGGTGATCTCCCGGAGCGGGAAGACGAAATCGGGGTCGCCGGAGAGCGCGGCCTTGGCGCCGGCGATCAACGCGTCCTTGCCGACGCCGGAGGGTCCGACGACCGCGATCAGCATCCGCGTTCCGGCTTCTTCCCGCGGCTTGCGATCATCCGCCGAGCGCCGCAGCGGCCACTCTACCCACTCCGGCCCGGTCCAGCCGCGCGAGCGCCTCGGCCTTCGAGCCAGCGACGTCGAGCGCGCGGCACGCATCCTCGACCACCACCACCTCGAAGCCGAGGCGCCGGGCGTCCTCCGCCGACCAGGCGACGCAGTAGTCGAGCGCGAGCCCGGCCAGATAGAGGCGCCGGAAACCGCGCTCGCGCAGGTAGCCGCCGAGGCCGGTCGGGGTCATGCGGTCGTTCTCGAAGAACGCCGAGTAGGAATCGATCTCGCGATGGTATCCCTTGCGCACCACCAGCTCGGCCTTGGTCGCCACCAGCGCCGGGTGGAACTCCGCGCCGGGCGAGCCTTGAACGCAATGGTCGGGCCAGAGCGTCTGCGGGCCGTAGGCGGCTTCGAAGATGTCGTAAGGCCGGGTCCCGGGGTGCGCGGACGCGAAGGAGCTGTGGCTCGGCGGGTGCCAGTCCTGCGTGAGGATCACGTGGTCGAAGCGCGCGATCAGCTGGTTGACCGGCGCGACCACCTCGTCGCCCAGCGGCACGGGCAGGCGGCCGCCCGGACAGAAGTCGTTCTGCACATCGACGACGATGAGGGCGTCCCCGGCGGTCATGGGTGGGCGCCGACCGGTATCCGTTGGTCAACCTCCTCGGCCAGCCGCCTCAGCGCCGGCGCGATCTCGACCGGGTAATCCGCGCCGGGTTCCAGCCGGCGCAGCGGCTCGGGCAGGCGCCGCAGCTCCTCGGCGGCGTGCGCACGGACCTCGGCCAGCGAGGGCGACGGCGCGATGCGCCGCCCCACCCGCATCACCGGCGAAAGCCTCGGCTCGCCGCGGGACGCATCGCCCTCGAGCGAGATCAGGTCGCCGGCCATGCGGCCATCCGGACCGTAGGCGCGCCAGACCTGCTTGCGGCCGGGCCAGGTCTCCTTGCCGCTCGACCGTTTGCGCCGCGCGACTCCGGCATATTCCTCGAGCTTGTAGGCGCAATCGAGCGCCGGCGCGTCGAACGACGTCGTCAGGCTCGTGCCGAGACCGTAGCCGTCGATCGGAGCGCCCTGTTGGGCGAAGCGCACGAGGTCGTCCTCGTCGAGGCCGCCGCTGGCGAAGATGGTCACGTCCTGCAACCCGCCCGCGTCCAGGATGCCGCGCACCGCGCGTGAGAGCGCGACGAGATCGCCGCTGTCCAGCCGAACTCCATGCAACCGCACGCCCATCTGGCGCAGCTTCGGCGCCAGCGCCACGACCTTTCGGGCCGCCGCCTCGGTGTCGTAGGTGTCGATCAGGAGGACGAGGTTCTCGGGCCGAGCTTTCGCAAAGGCCTCGAAAGCCTGGGACTCGTCGTCGAACACCTGCACGAACGAGTGGGCCATGGTGCCGCTCAACGGGATGCCGAAGCGCGCACCGGCGAGGATGGTCGCCGTGGCGTCGAAGCCGGCGACATAGCTCGCACGGGCCGCGAGCAGGCCCGCCTCGGCGCCGTGGGCGCGCCGCAGGCCGAAGTCGACCAGGGCCTTGCCCGGCGCGGCCAGCACCATCCGCGCCGCCTTGGACGCGACCACGGTCTGGAAGTGCAGCAGGTTGATCAGCCGCGACTCGACCAGCTGCGCCTGCGGCAGCGGCGCGACGACGCGCAGGATCGGCTCGTCGGCGAAGAAGACGCCGCCCTCGGCCATCGCCTCGACGTCGCCCGTGAAGCGCAGGGCCTTCAGCGACTCCAGCAGCGCCGGGGTGAAGCGCCCCGAGGCGCGCAGCCAGTCGATCTCATCGTCGGAAAAACACAGCGCCTCCAGCCAGTCGAGCGCCTGCTCGAGGCCGGCCGCCATCAGGAAGCCGCGACGCGCGGGCAGCTTGCGCACGAAGAACTCGAACACCGCCGTCCCGGTCTGGCCGCTCTCCAGATAGGCCTGGAGCATGTTCAGCTGGTAGAGGTCGGTGAGAAGCAGGCTTTCGGCTGGGTTCATCTCGGCCTCGCGGAAGCCCCATTCGACGCCGCCACGGCCCGGCCGGCAAGCCGCCGGGGCTCGCGCGCCGCGCGTCGCCGGCTCGCCGCCGAGCCTATCGCGCTGTTTCCCGAGCGTGGGGGACCAGGCGCACCGTCGAGGCTTGCGGGCCTTTCTCGCCCGCCTCCTCCGCGAACCTGACCTCGTCCCCCTCGCGCATGCGCTCGAAACCGTCGTTCAGCACGGCGTTGCGATGGAAGTAGAGCTCCAGGCCGTCGGCGGTCTCGATGAAGCCGTAGCCTTCGTCCCGCAACAGCCGGCTGACGTGTCCCTGAGGCGGCGCCTCGTGACGCTTGACCTGGCCGGCGACGCGCCGCTCGCGATCCTGCAGACGGCGGCGCGCGGCGTTGAAGGCGTCGCGGATGGCGACGTAGACGTCTTCGTGCGCATGGTCCGCGTTCGGGTTGCGGTCGACCACCACGTCGGTCTGACCGGGACGCGTGATGCGGATCCGCACGCCGTAGAGGTCGCCGTGGCGACGGCGGCCGCTGCGGCCGACGACCGCCACGTGGCAGCTGTGAATCCGCTCGGCGAAGCGTTCGAGCTTCGTCGCCTCGTGCTCGATCCGGGCCTGCATGGCCGGGCTCGCCTCGAGTCCGCCCTCGTAGGCGATCTGCAGCGGGATCGTCATGGTTTCCTCCGGGTTGGTCGTCAGGGGCAGCTTGCCCGGCGCTGCGCCGCCCGCATTGCGGCAGGTCAAGACCGCCGGGCGCGCCTAGAATTGATCTGCGACAAGGCGCGGCCGCCGGCGGGGTCCACAACGCGTCGCCTTACGACGAGGAGGCCCGAAATGGACGCTGTCGACGCCATCTATGGCCGCAGGTCGATCCGGG
This sequence comes from Caulobacteraceae bacterium, assembly GCA_035541575.1. Lineage (GTDB taxonomy): Bacteria > Pseudomonadota > Alphaproteobacteria > Caulobacterales > Caulobacteraceae > Acaudatibacter. Next base: position 63,451 of record DATKMZ010000030.1, read on the forward strand.
ACTACGCGGTGGCCGCTCCGCCCCGCGAGGAGATCGAGGCGCTGATCGAGGCGGCGATCCAGGCGCCGAACGGCGTGAACCTGCAGCCCTGGACCTTCGCAGTCATCTGCGGCCGGCCGATCCTGGCGGAATGGTCGCGCCTGGCGAAGGCTCACATCCTGGGTTCCGGTGTCGCGCTGCCCGGCGGCCTGGCGGACGTGCTGAAGGACGAAGCGTTCGACATCTTCTACAACGCGCCTGCGCTGGTGGTGATCTGCGCCACGAACGCCGATCCGATGTCCGTGAAGGACTGTTGCTTGGCCGCCGCGAATTTGATGCTGGCGGCGCATGATCGCGGTCTCGGAACCTGCTGGATCGGCTTCTCGGAGGGCTGGCTCGCCTCGACGGAGGGTCGCGCCCGGCTCGGCGTTCCAGACGGGTGCGTTCCGGTGGCCCCGATCATCCTCGGCCGGCCCGTCAGCTTGCCGCCACGGCCCGGCCGCCGTCCCGCGGAGATCCGCTGGATCGAGACCGCGCCGGCGCACGCCTGACGCCCGTTCGCCGAGACGACGGCCCGCGCCTGCCTCAGGCCTGGCGGGCCGCCAGCGGCAGCGGTCCGAGCCATGTCTCGAGTTCGTGGTCCGGCGTCTTGATCAGATCCTTGCCGATCTCGGCGACGACGACCGTGCGCGGCGGCAGGCTCGAGCGCAGGGGTTTCAGCAGCCGCGACGGCGCGGCCAGCACTACGCCCTCCACCGGCCGGCGCTCGAGCACCTCGCCCAGCGTGCGGCCGACATCGGCGATGAAGCTCTCCTTGGCGCGGCGATAGGCGTCGCTGCGTCCCACGCCGTGGCTTCCCGTGGTGGCGCTCTCGAAGGTTCGTCCCGGTTGCTCGTTGCGTTCCTCCGCCCGGATCACGTCGAGCCGGGCCTCGCCGTTCATGCGCTGCACCGTGACGAACGCCCCGGTGTCAGCCGCCCGCTCGACGAACCGCGCGTGGGCGCCGTCGGCCAGGACATAGATCAGCTTGCGTTGGTGAGGCATCGGGGTCTCCGCGGCGGCTCAGGCGATCAGGAACGGTTCGGGCCAGAGCGTGCGGATGTCCTCCGGCACCTCTTCGCGCGCCTTCTCCATCGCCCCGCCGTCCATCTGGCGCCAGAGCACGAGCATCGCCGCCCGCGTGGCGACCTCCGGATCGACGTCGAACCGCGGCGGCAGGGCCTCGGCGACGCGCGCGACGAAGTCCTGCGCCGTGTGCGTGCGGATCGGCGTCTCGTCCGGGCGCCAGCCCTCGACGTAGATTCCGCGCATCAGCAGCGGCAATTGCGCGGCCAGGCGCATCGCGCCGCCGGGCGCCAGCCGGTCGCGTAGCGCATGCAGCACGGCGCGCATGATCTGGTAGGCCTTGTGGCGGTCGCAGAGCAGCTCGTCCTCGAGCGCTTTCAGCCAGACGTTGGTCTCATTGACGGTGGTGTCGAAGACGGGCAGCCCGGTGGTGCTCATGCCTGGGTTCCTCGATAGGGCGGCCAAGGACGTCCAACAGTTACCGGCGTTCGTCCGGCGGCGTCTTGACCTCGATCAACTCGCGCGGCGACGCGCGGGTTCGTGACGCGTCGTCAGTGGGTGTCGACGTAGTCGGCGAGCGAGAACCCCAGCTCCGAGAGGCCCTCCTCGAGGTAGTCGCTGACAAGCGGGATGCCCCTCACGTAGCGCGGCGCGCGCTCCCGGCCGATGTCGCTGGCCGCGTTGCGGGCGTCGTCCCACTCCTCGGCTGAGAAGTCGCCGCGGCCGATCCAGATCAGCGCGATCAGATCGCGCAGCTCGTCGTCGTTCAGGCGGCGCACGGCCGCAGTCAGCTCGGCCTCGGTCGTATCGTCGGGGTTGTCCTCGAGCACGTCGACCGCGCCGTCGTCGCTGGCGTTGGACCCGCTGTCCGGATCGGTGTCCTCGACCTTCTCGTCGAACTCGCGCGCTCGCAGCAGGATGAAGTAGGCCTGCTCTGGCGACAGGCTGAGGTTGACGGTGTCCGGGTCCATGAGGCGGCCTCCTTCGAGATCGCCAGCCTAAAGAGCCCCCGCCCGCCGGCCTTGACCTGCGTCAACGCCCGCCGCCGGCCGCGTCTCAGGCTCAGTGTGACGTCGGCGGTTCAATAGATGGCGGTAGTCTCAAGCGCTGCGGTTGCCCCGCGCCGCTAGAGCGGCCGTGTAAGAGAACGCCCCGGAGCCAGAACAGAGCCACGGCAATAGCGAGACTAGCGAGGCCTGTCGCTAACGGCACGCGCTGGTCCGGGATGAACGCCATCGCGGCCAGGATTCCCAGCATCGCCGCGATCGCCGCGATCGTCAGCCAAGGATACAGCCACATACGCACGACGATGCGCTCGGGGCTATCGCGCTCGAGCTTGAGGCGCAGCCTCAGCTCCGAGAGCGCGATCAGCAGGTAGACGAACAGCGCCACCGTGCCGTTCGACTTGACCAGGAACGGGAAGACCGCGTCGGGCGAGATGTACGACATGATCACCGCGATGAAGCCGACAACCGTGCCGGCGAGGATGGCCCGCACCGGCGTGCCGTGCTCGTTGACCCGCGCCAGCAACTGCGGCGCGTCGCGGTGGCGTGTCATCGCCAGCAGCATACGCGATGACACGTAGAGCCCAGAGTTCAGCGCCGAGAGTACGGCGGTCAGGATGACCGCGTTCATCACGTGCGCGGCCGCCGGCAGGCCGATGGCGGCGAGCGCGCTCACATAGGGCGTGGTGATGGCGGGCGAATTCCACGGCACGATCGCCACCACCAGCACGATCGAGCCGATGTAGAAGAGCAGAATCCGCCAGATGACCGTAGTCGCGGCGCGCGCCACGGCAGCCGACGGCTCGGCCGACTCCGCCGCCGCCACCGACACTATCTCGGCCCCGAAGTAGAAGCCGGTGGCGGCCACCGCGCCGGTGAAGATCGGGAGCAACCCACGCGGCGCGAACCCGCCGTGGGCGGTGAGGTTGGCCACATGCGGGCCGGCGCCGAACCAGAGTCCCGCGACATAGAGGCCGCCAGTCACCAGGAAGACGACGATCGCGCCCACCTTGATCGAGGCGAACCAGAATTCGAACTCACCGTAGGCGCGGACCGAGCGCAGGTTGGTGGCGGTCATGATCAGCAACAACAGGAGCGCCAACAGCCACTGCGGCAGTTCGGGGATCCAGAACCGGATCAGATCGGCGCCGGCGATCGCCTCGAACGCCACCACACCCACCCAGAAGTACCAATACATCCAGCCGGTTATGAACCCCGCGAGGTCTCCGAGCGCGAGCCGAGCGTATTCGTAGAACGACCCCGCTGCGGGCAGGGCCGTCGCCAGTTCGCCGAGCATCCGAATGACGAGCACGACAAGCAGGCCCGTCAGCAAGAAGGACAAGCTCGCCGCCGGCCCCGCGGACTGGATCACCACGCGGCTGCCGACGAACAGCCCGGCGCCGATCACGCCGCCGATCGCGATCATTGTCATGTGGCGACGCTTCAGGCTCTGGCGCAGCCGCGGATCGCCAAGGGGCTCTTGTGTCAATCTCTGGCTCCGCTGGCGGCCCGACGTCGTCCACGCTGATCGAGATTGTCGCCGGCATGTGTGCAACTTCGGTGACGGTCGGATTAGCGATTCTCGCCGTCAGCCGCGCCAGACCAGACTCCCGCCACATCGCGAACTCGGCTCGACTGCGCCCCTGGGGTCGAGTCTGCGGATTGTCATCGACTGTCCGCGCTTCAGCTCCTTCGACGTCACTGACGTTTCGATATAGCGTCGCCAGCTTCAAGAAAGTGTCGTCAAAGCTCTGGATGCTGTCGCAGCTTTGACGGCGGGGAGACGCGAAGATGACCGATCCGACGAGGCCCGACGTACCCGCGGCGCCTGCGCCAGCGCCCATGACGGTGGCTATGGCCGCCTCGGAGCCGCCACCGCCACCGTCGGCCGAAGTCACGTCCATCAAGTCGCAGATCAACATTGCCGACACCGCGCAGATTACGGCCTTCGGCGAGGAGGCTCAGCGCCGGGTCGCCGGCTTCGCCGACCGCATCCTGGAGCAAACCAAGAATCGCGAGCTTGGTGACACTGGCGAGCTGCTGTCCGACGTAATCGCCAAGGCCAAGGGACTCGATCCAGCCGACCTGCAGAAGGCCGACTTCCTCAGCCAGATGTTCGGCGGCCTGCGCCGGCGATTGTTCCGCTTCCAGTCGAGGTTCCAGACCGTCGCCTCGCAGATCGACGCGATCACGATCGAGCTCGAGAAGCGCGTCGACCGAATGCGCCGCGACATCACCATGCTGGACAGCCTGCACGACGAGACGAAAGGCTCGATCGGGCGGCTCGACACCTTCATCGCGGCCGGCAAGGCGTTCGCAGACGAGTTCCGCACGGGCCAGCTCGTCACCCTTCAAGCTGCGACGACCAGGCCCTCCAGCGACGGCAGCCAAGACCTGATGGCCGCGCAGGACTACCAGGACGCGGTGCAGGCGCTCGATCGGCTCGAGAAGCGAGTGCTCTACCTGCAGCAGGCGCGCCAGATCGCAATTCAGCAACTGCCGCAGATCCGCATCGTCCAGAACGGCGACTCGACCCTGATCGAGAGCCTGCAAGCCTCGGTCAACCTCACCATCCCGGTGTGGAAGCAGAAGATGGTGCTTCTGCTCGGCCTCACCCGCCAGCAGGAAGCGCTGGCAATGCAAAAGCAGGTCACCGACACAACCAACCAGATGCTGAAGCAGGCGTCCGAGATGATGAAGACGCAAGCCGTCGAGATCGAGCAGCAGTCGCAGAAGGGCATCGTCGATGTCGAGACGTTGCAGCAGACCAATCAAGACCTGATCGACACGATCGGCGGCGTCTTGCAGGCGCAGAGCGAGGGACGGCGCAAGCGCGCCGAGATCGAGCTTCTGATGCAGCGGCAAACCGACGACCTGAAGCGCGCGCTGGTCCAGGGGCCGACGCCGTGATCCGTCGCCTCGCCGCAATCGCCGTGGCCGCGTTCGCGCTGGCGGCTTGCGGCGGTCCGAAGACCCAATTCCACATCGTCGCCGGGTCTGAGCAGAAGTCGCTGGAGCCTTTGGTGCTCGGCTTCTGCGCAAAACAGCACGTGGAATGTTCGATAGATTACAAGGGTTCGCTCGACATCGGCCAGATGGTGAGCTCGCCCGCCGGAGCGAAGAGCGTTGACGCGGTCTGGCCGGCCTCGAGCCTTTGGATCGAGATGTACGACAAAGCCCGTGTCGTGAAGGACCTGAAGTCGATCGCCCAGTCGCCGGTCGTGCTGGGCGTCAAGCTCTCGAAGGCCAAAGAGTTGGGCTGGACCGGCGGCAAGCCGGTGAAGATGGATGACATCCTGCAGGCCGTGCAGGCGGGGAAGCTAAAGTTCCTGATGACCTCTGCGACCCAGTCCAACTCCGGCGCGTCCGCCTACCTGGCGATGATGGCGTCGGCGTTTGGGGACGGCTCCCGCCTCGATCCGCGCGCACTCGACGACGAGGCGGCCCGTTCGAAGGTCAAGACGCTTCTGGGCGGCGTCGCGCGCTCGGCCGGCTCGTCCGGCTGGCTCGGAGACCTATACGTCAAGACGGCGAAGGCGGGTCAACCGTTCGATGCCATGTGGAATTACGAGTTCATGCTCAAGGAGGTGAACGGCGAGCTTGCGCAGGCCGGCCAGGAGCCGCTCTACGCGATCTATCCGGCTGAGGGCTCTGCGTACGCCGACGCGCCGCTGGGTTATGTCGATCACGGGCAACCCAAGACGACTCACGACTTCTTCGCCGCCCTGCAGGCCTACCTGCTCTCGCCGGAGGCGCAGGCCAAGGTCGCGGAGGACGGACGCCGAACGGCGCCCGGCGTGGCGGCGCAGCCGAGGCCCGACCCCAGCTGGAACTTCGACCCGGCCCGGGTCGTCCCTTCGATCGCGTTGCCGGAGCCCGACGTCATCGCACGCGCGCTCACCATCTATCAGGAAGCGCTGCGCCGACCGTCGCTCACGGCGATCTGCCTGGACTTCTCGGGTTCGATGTCCGGCGACGGCGAGACCGGTCTGAAAGCGGCGATGGCGAGCATCCTGACGCCCGCCGAGGCAGCCCAGAACCTGATCCAGTGGACGCCGCAGGACCACATCATCGTCATTCCATTCGACGCCACGCCGCGCTGGGAAGCCGCGGCGGACGGGACGGCGGCCTCACAGGCGCAGCTGCTCACCAGGATCCAGGCGGAGGAGGCGGGCGGCGGGACCGACATGTACGCTTGCGCGGAGAAGGCTTTCGACGCGATGGCGCCCTACCTCTCGACCCCGAACAACAACTATCTGCCCGCCGTGGTGATCATGACCGATGGCCGCTCCGACGAGCGGAACAATTTCCCCGAGATCTGGCGCAGCCAGGGGCGGCAGGTGCCGATCTTCGGCGTGACGTTCGGCGACGCCGATCCGACCCAGCTCAACAGCTTGGCCGAGCTCTCCCAGGCGCGCGTATTCGACGGCCACGCCGATCTCACGGCGGCGTTCCGCTCCGCCAGAGGCTACAATTGAGTTGATGACACTAGGTCGCGGCACGGCGATTCTGCTGGCCGCCATGGCCGCCGCCGTGGTGCTGCCGGCTGGCGCCATAGGCCTGCACCTGCCCTTGTGGCTCGACCTGGGGCTCTCGGGCGGCGCTTTCGCCGGCGGCTATCTGCTGCTGCGCTCTGGCAAACAGGCCGCGCTTGACGAGGAAGCGCTCTCCGAAGCGCAGAATCAGACCGCCCGCGGCCTCATCCCCGATGCGTCTGCGGCGTTGGAGCGTCTGAAGAGAGCGTTGGGCCAGATCAAAGACCCGGGGGTGCGCGGCCAGATCGACGGTCTTGTCCGAACCGGACAGAAAGTGGTCGGTGACGTGCGGGTCAATCCGTCACGCGCGATGGCCGTCCGGCGGTTGCTGACGTTCTACCTGCCCAACGCCGCGAGCATCGCAGAGGGGTGGGTGGCGCTGGAGAGCAAGGCGACGCCGTCGCCGGAACGGATGGCCCAGACCGGCCAGACGCTGCGTTCCTTGAACGAAGCCTTCGCCAAATTTTCCGACGAGCTCGTCGAGCCGCAGATGCAGACGCTCGACGTCGACCTCAAGGTCGTCAACGATGCGCTGAAGGCCGACCTGGAGAAGACCGCATGAGCCTCGATCGAAGGGCCGTGATCGGCCTCGGCGTGCTCGGGCTCAGCGCGGCGGCCACCGCCTCGTACGTGTTCCTGCGCGACCGGCCGGACATGCGCGGCCTGGTTGGAGAATCCGCGACAGTGAGCGGCTACGCGGGCGGCGAGAAGATAGCATTCATCCAGAACCCGAAGACCGTCGACGCGCTCAAGCGGCGCGGTCTCGTCATGAACGCCGACCGCGAGGGCTCGGTCGACCAGGTGCGTGACCCAGTGCTGCTGGGTCGCAAGCCCGACTTCCTCTGGCCGAGTTCGGCGCCGCTGGTCGAACTCGCCAAGAAGAACGCCAAGGTGCTGAAAGACCAGGTGATCTTCAATTCCCCGATTGTGATCTACTCTTGGGCGCCGATCGCCGACGGGCTGGTCAAGGCCGGGCTCGCGACGAAGGAGGCCGCGCACTATACGGTGGACTGCAAGGCGCTCGTCAGCGCTGTGCTCGCCGGCAAGCCCTGGAGCGAGCTCGGCCAGGCGAACCTCTACGGACATGTGCGGCTGATCGCGACGGATCCGAACAAGTCGAACTCCGGATTCATGTTCGCCGGGCTGACCGCGAACCTGTTGGCCGGCGACGTCGCCGACGAGACGAACCTGCCCAAGGTGCTGCCGCAGGTGGTCGAGCTGTTCCGCATCATGGGTTTCAAGTCGGGCTCGTCTGGCCAGGTGTTCGACGATTTCATCGCCGGCGGCCCCGGCGCCGATCCGCTGGTGGTCGGCTACGAGAACCAGCTTGTCGAGTGGATCATGGCCGATCCGGACCGGTGGAAGCGGGTGCTGCAAAGCCCCGTCTCGCAGCCGGTGACGCTCTATCCTCAGCCAACCGTCTACTCAGCGCACCCGCTGATCGCCCTCACGCAAGGATCGCTGCCGCTGATCGACGCGATGATGAGCCAGGAGCTGCAGACGATCGGGTGGCAGGATCATGGCTTTCGCGGACCTCTCGGCGCGATCGGCGCGACCACCAACCCGCTGGTCGCGGGCCGCATGCCGGCCGAGGTCAGCAACGTGGCGCCGATGCCCGACGTCAACGTCATGCTGATGATCCTGGATGCCCTCGCGGCGCCGGCCGGACAAGGCGCCGACGTCAACGCGCCGGCGGCTCCTCCAGACTCGAACGCCAATGCGTCAGTACCCACGGTACGTCCGCCGGGAGACAGTCGCGAACACTAGTCTAGGCTGCCTGGATTGTCGCCGGCGCCTCCAGCCCGTGCGCGTGCGGCCCCAACTCGCGTCGCCACAGCGCCAGCGTCGAGGCCAGTGCGATCAGGCTGAGGGCGCCAAACATCGCGATCATTGGCCTATACCCGTCGGGGTGAGCCGGGCCGGCGTGGAAGCGGTCGTTCAACGCGCCGGCCGCCCAATTGCACGCGAACATGCCGGAGCTCTGCAGGACGTTGATGAGGCCGTAGGCGGTCCCGAGGCGCTTCTCGTCAACGAGCATCGCGGTCGCCGGCCAGATCACGGCCGGGACCACGGAGAACGCGACCCCCATCGTCGCGGTCGAGACCCAGAGGCTGGCGTCGGTCGCTCCGAGTAGCAGGAAGGTGATCGGCACCAGGCCGGCGCCAAGACTGAGCAGGGCCGCACGTCGCCCGATGCGATCGGCGAGCCATCCGATGACCGGCGTCGCAAAGATCGCCGCGAAGAACACCCAACTGTTCATCTGGCCCGCTTCAGCCAGTGTCTTGTGCTTGGCGTCCTGGAAGAAAACGATCGCGAACGTTGAGCGAAACGGGAAGAAAACCGACGCGAACAATACGTTGAGGCCCAGAATGTACCAGTAGGAGCGGTCGAAATGGGCGATGGCTCGAAGGTCGATTCGCTCGCCGGGACGACGGCTGGCGGGCCCGCGATAGCGGTCGATGAGCAGCAAGGCGACGGCGGCCGCCAAACTCACCGCTGTCAGACCGGCGGCCAACATGAGCGGCGGTCGCCAGCCGCCGGCATAGAACTGCGGGGCCCAGCGCGGCGAGACGTCGGCTGCGTAGGAGCCGACCCGAGCCATGCTGAAAAGCAGTGACATCGCCAGCGCCGCGCGCTTGGCCGAGAACCACTGCGCGACGCCGGTCAGGACGCAAATGAGCAGCGTCTCCTCCCCGAAGCCGAAGATGAAGCGACCGGTCGCCATCAACGCGAAGGGTTCGCCGACGGCGGTCAGGACAGAGCCAGCGAAGCCGAGGGCAGCCATGAGCAGCGCGGTCCGCGCTGCGCCGAAGCGGTCGATCAGCAAGCCCCCTACCAGCGAAAGCGGTATGTTTGGCAGGCTGGCGATCGCGTTTAGCAGGCCGATCTGGCCTTGTGTAAGCGCGTGCTGGCGGCGCAGCAGGTCCGCCACTGGGGCGATTGAGTCGTACGCGTAGTAGTTCCCTGCGTTGGTCAACGCTGCGAGCAGCAGCGCGAGCCACGGTAGCCAGCCTGTGCGCCTCACGCGATCCTCACACCCTGGCGGCGCAGTTCGGCCTGTACGTCGGCGATCGCAACGTGATCCACCGGCTGTCCGGTCTTCACCGACACAGCCGCCGCGACGCCAGCGCCTTGTCCAGAGACAGTGCAGCACATCATGTTGCGCACCGCTGCGTGACTCAGCTTGTCGCCGCCGATCGAGCGGCCGGCCACTAGCAGATTGCCGACACCTTTTGGCAACAGCGACCTGTACGGCACTTGGAAGTAGCGGCCGTTGGTCGGCAGGATCAGCACGCCGTAGCCATCGATGAATTCCGGGAAGATGCCGACCGAGTCATCGAACCTCGCCTGACCGCGTACGTCGTCTGCGGTGAGGTTGAAGGCTGCGTCGATCTTGCGTGTGTCGCGCACGCCGATGGTCATTCCGAAGTTGCGCAGCTTGGCGTCTTCGCAGCCAGGCATGAAGCGCTT
>DATKMZ010000031.1:0-13115 GCA_035541575.1 Caulobacteraceae bacterium
GTGCTGGTCCGGCCCGCCGGCGACAAGACGCCGAAGATGCCCTCGTGGGGCGGCTCGAAGTTCGCGCTTTCGACCTTCCTGGCCAAGAAAGTCCGCCATCTGATGAGCGAGAGCGCGCACTGGGACGTGCTGCCCGACGACACTCGCGAGTGGCTGGAGATCCAGAGGGACCGCTCGGCGATCCCGGCCGAGGACGAGATGCTGCTGGAGACGTTCCCGCGCGGACATCGCCACTACATGGTCGCCTACGCCTTCGAGGGGCGCCTGGCGCATACGACGCTCGCCATGCTGCTGACGCGGCGGCTTGAGCGCGCCGGCGCCGGCCCGCTCGGCTTCGTCTGCAACGACTATGCGGTCGCGATCTGGTCGCTGAAACCCATGGACCGGCTCGACATGGACGACCTCTTCGCCGAGGACATGCTTGGCGATGATCTCGAATCCTGGCTTCTCGAGAGCGCGATGATGAAGGGCGCTTTCAAGGCTTGTGCGTTGATCTCCGGACTGGTCGAGCGGCGGTTCCGCGGCGACCAGAAGAGCGGTCGTCAGATCACCTTCTCGACCGACCTCGTCTACGACGTGCTGCGCCGCCACCAGCCCGACCATCTACTGCTCCGCTGCGCCCGCGCCGACGCGGCGCGGGGCCTCGTCGATGTCGCCCGGCTCGGCCAGCTGCTGGCGCGGATCAAGGGTCGGATCCGCCATGCGGCGCTCGACCACCTCTCGCCGTTCTCGGTTCCCATGATCCTCGAGATCGGGCAGCAGCGCTCACCGGGGGGCGCGGGCGAGATGATCCTCGCCGAGGCCGCCGACACCCTGATCGCCGAGGCGATCGCGTGAGCGCCGAGCCCGCCTTCCGATACGCCTACGCCGCCAGCCCGTGCGGGGCTCTCGCGGTGGAGCTTGCGGGGACAGAGGTGCTGCTGCGCGCCTCCGGCGCGCTCTGGCTGCAGAGCGAGCGGTTGCTGGTGGTCGCCGACTTGCACCTCGAGAAGGGCTCGGCTTACGCCGCGCGCGGCCAGATGCTGCCGCCTTACGACACCCGAGAGACACTGGCGCGTCTGGCCGCGGAGGTCGCACAGCTTCGTCCGTCTACGGTGGTGTTGCTCGGAGATACGCTGCATGACGTCGACGCAGAGTCGCGGCTGGCGGCCGACGACGTCCGTACTCTGATGACCCTCGCATCGGTCGCTGACTTGGTCTGGGTGGTCGGCAACCATGACGTGGACGGCCGCCGCGCGCTGCCGGGGGAGAACGCCTCGGGCTGGAGCGCGGGGGCGCTCACGCTGACCCATGAGCCGCAAGCCGCGCCGCGCTTCGGCGAAGTCGCGGGTCACCTGCATCCCTGCGTGAAGGTGAAGGGGCGTGTCGGCAGCGTGCGCCGTCGCGCGTTCGTCACCGACGGCGAGCGGCTCGTGATGCCGGCGTTCGGCGCCTTCGCGGGCGGGCTCAACGTTCGGGACACGGCGTTCCGCGGCCTCTTCGTCCGCGCGCCGCTCGCGGTGGCGCTGGGCGAGCGCCGCGCCCACCCTGTCGCCTGGCGACAACTGGGACCTGACTGACGTTCTCCGCCGCAGCGACTACTTGCGCCAGGCGCTCATGAGCCTGGCCAGGTCGTCGAAACGGAACGGCTTCTGAACCACGGGCCGCCCTCGGAAGCTCGGCGGTATGGTCATCCCTTCGTAGCCGGTGAGGAACACGAACGGGATTCCTCGATCGCGCAGGGCCTCGGCGGCCTCGTAGACCATCTCGCCGCCGAGGTTGATGTCCAGGACGGCGCCGTCGGTGGCGCTGCTCCGGGCCAGATCGACGGCCTGCTTCAGTGACGTGGCGAACCCGACGACCTCGCAGCCGGCGTCTCTAAGCTGGTCCTCGAGATGCATGCCGAGAAGTCCATCGTCCTCGGCGATCAGCAGCCGCAGCCCCGCGAGGCGCGCGCAGGCTTGCAGCCGGTCGGTCATCAGGAGGCCATCAACCGGTTGAGCGCCAGTTTCAGTTCGCAGCGCACGCCGTCGGGCTCGAACAGCAGGCGCACGCCGCCGGGGTGCTCACGCATGAGGCCCCGCTCGATCATCAGCGTGCCGAAACCCTTGCGGCGTTGTTGCGGCACCGGCGGACCGCCGGACTCCTTCCATGTCAGGACGATCTCGTCGCCGGCGGCGCCCGACGCCACCGACCAGGCGACTGACAACCGGCCGTGTTCGCTGGCGAGGGCGCCGTGCCTGGCCGCGTTCGTCGCCAGCTCGTGAAACAGCATGCCGAGCGAGACCGCGCCCTTCGGTCCGATCGGCGCCGGCGCGCCGGTCAGCTGGATGCGCTCGGTCTCGCCGAGCCCGTACGGGACCAACTCATCGGCGAGCAGCTCGCGGATATCGACTTCGCGCCAGTTGCGGGCGGCCAGGATGTTGTGCGTCTTGGACAGGGCGAGTACGCGGTTTCGGATGCGATCGGTGAGGTCGCCGGGCGAGCGCGAGGTGCGCCGCGCCTGGTCGACGATCGCGAGCACCAGGGACAGGCTGTTCTTCACCCGGTGGTCGAGCTCGGCCGCCAGGATGGCCTGGCGCTCGCGGTCGGCCACCTCCTCGTCGACGTCGCGCACCGTGCCCACGGCCCGCGTGGCGATACCCTCGGCGTCGAAGAACAGCCGTCCGGTGATCTCGATCCAGCGGGCGCGCCCGTCGGGCAGGAGCAGGCGGTGCTCGATGCGATAGTAACCGCCGCCGTCGCCGCGCTCGGCCGCATCCTGGGCGGCCGCGACCCGCTCCACGTCGTCGGGATGCACGAGGCTCATGAAGGCGTTGAGAGAGATCGGATCGCCGGTGAAGCCGATCAAGGCGGCGCCGCGCCGATCCCAGCTCAAACGATCGGCGACGATGTCGTATTCCCAGATTCCCATCGCCGCGGCGTCCAAGGCGACATCCACCAGCGACTGTTGTCTCGCCGCCTCGACCTCGGCGCTCTTCAGGGCGCTGACGTCCAGCGATACGAAGGCTTCCCGCCGCGCGCCATCCGATCCGGCGGCGGCGGGCGCGCGGATCGTGATGTAGTGCTGATCGCGCCCGTCCACGGCGCGCCGAATCTCACTCTGACTCGGTCCGTCGCGATGGCACTGGTCGATATGGGCGAGGGTCCGCTGGATCGCGTCCTCGGGAGAGCCCAGTGACCGGCCGGTTCGCCCGCGCATGCCTCCGGGCGACACGCCGTAACGATGGGCGGTGTTCGCGTTGGCGGCGACATAGCGAAAGTCGTCGCCGGCCTCCTCGATCACGCCGGCCAGCAACCCGGCGGAGTCGAACAGCGTGCTGAAGGTCTCGATGTTGGTCGCAAGCCACCCGGCGAGATCGTCGTCAGCGGTCATTCGCACAGCCTTGGCCGGATCCATGCGCCCAGCGGCGCACACAGAGCGCGTCGCGTAGACTCGTCCCGGCCCAACCCCCCTCCTAAACTGAGCAGAGGTTCGCGGTCTTCGCGTCCGGGCAAAGTGTCGCGGCCCACGCTCGATCGGTGCGGCTTGCGTGGTTGGAGCGCCGTCCGTCGCCCGGCCGCGCGCGGCCCGTGTGCTGGCGTATCCACAAGGAACCTGAATGAGCGAGCCCGTGCTGAACCTCCTCGACTACGAGAGCTTGGCGCAAGAGCGGATGCCAGGTCCCGTCTGGGACTTCGTCGCCGCCGGCGCGGATGACGGCGTGACCCTGGCGGAGAACCGTCGTGCGTTCGAGCGCGTCGCGATCAGGCCGCGCGTCCTGGTCGACGTCAGCCGGATCAACATGACCACGCAGCTCCTGGGCGATGAGGTCGCCGCGCCGGTGATGGTCGCGCCGACAGGCCCGCAGGGCGCGGTCTGCGCCGAGGGCGAGGTGGCGACCGCCGAGGCGGCCGGTCGCGCCGGGGTGCTCATCGTCGCGCCGTCGGGCTCGAACCGAACGATCGAGGAGATCGCCGCCGCGGCGACCGCGCCGCTCTGGCTGCAGCTCTACCTCTATCCCGAGCGCGAACGCACGCTGGCCCTCGTCCGGCGCGCCGAGGCGGCCGGGTGCCGAGCGATCATGCTGACGGCGGACTCGCCACGCTTCGGTCGCAAGGAGCGGAGTCTGCGCACGGAAGACCAGTTCGACTGGCCGGAACACGGCAACCTCGCCGGCCTGCCGCCGGCGAGGTTGCCGTTTGTCCGCGGCGCGCCAGCCACCTGGGCTGACGTCGACTGGCTGCAATCGGAGACTCCGCTGCCGTTGGTGCTGAAAGGCGTCCTCACCGGCGAGGACGCGACGATCGCGGCCGCCCGAGGCGTGGCCGGGATCGTCGTCTCCAATCACGGCGGGCGGCAGCTCGACGGCGCCGTGGCCAGCCTCGATGCGCTGCCGGAGGTGGTCGCCGAAGCTGGGGGCCGCTGCGAGATCTACCTCGACGGCGGCGTGCGGCGGGGGACCGACGTGCTGAAAGCGATCGCGCTTGGCGCGAAGGCGGTGATGGTGGGCCGGCCCGTGCTGTGGGGCCTTGCCGCCGCTGGCGCGGACGGCGTGGCGGACGTGCTCGGGATGCTCAAGGCCGAGCTGCAACTCGCCATGGCCCTTGCCGGTCGCCCGACGCTCGCCGACATCGACCGCACAACGGTGCGGTGACCAGCGTGGGCTGACGGCCCGAGTTTCTGGTCTAGCGGGTGTAGACCGAGAGCTTGCCGATCGTCGCCGCGTCGGGCGCGCCGCTGACGGGGAGGCCCTGGTCGCGCTGGTAGGCGGCGATCGCGAGCTTCAGCGCGGGCGAGGCGGTCCCGTCGGTCGGACCTTGATAGTAGCCGAGCTGGTTCAGCGCGCGTTGCGCGGTGACGATGTCGGGCGCTGTCGTCTGCGGCGCAGCGGCCGCGACCGCGGCGGCCGGAAGGGTCGAGGCGTTCGGCGTCTGCGGCTGGAACTCGGCGGCGGCGCGTTCGGCGACCGAGCGCGCGTCCGGCGTCAGGCTGGCGCGCATGCGCACGGCGCCAGCGCGGGCCTCCGTGTCGCCCGAGCGCCCAGCGATCAGGTACCACTTGTAGGCCTCGGCCGGGTTCTGGCTGACGCCGTCGCCGTGCTCGTAGATGGCCGCCAGGTTGAACTGGCTGTCCAGGAGGCCGAGTTCTGCGGCGCGGCGGAACCATTCGGCGGCCGCAACGGCGTTGCGCGCCCCGCCGATGCCCTCGTGCATATCGAGCGCGAGATTGTGCATGGCGGTGCGGTCGCCGCCTTCCGCGGCCTTCTGCAGCCATTGCCGGGCCGCGGTCGGGTCCTTCTTCAAGCCCGCCTTGCCGTCCTGGTAGAGCTCGGCGATGTAGAACTGCGCCGGCGCGTAACCGTCGTCGGCCAGCTTCCTGAGGTCGGCCACGCCGCCGGCTTCCTCACCGGCGGTGATCTTGGCGACTGCGGCCGAGTAGGCGGCCGAGGTGTCCGGCGTGGCCGGGGCCTGCGCGGCCGGCTTCGGCGCCAGCGCCACCGCCGCGAGCGGCGCCGAGTCGGATCCGGCGCCGGCCGGGCTCGCATCGGGCGACTGGCCCTGCACCACGGCGAGGGCGTCGGAGACGCGCTTGGGCAGCTTCCCGCCCGGCTTCCCTTCCAGCACCATGTAGCCGCCGGCGGAGAGGCCGACTGCGGCCAACACGCTGGCCACCAACAGCGCCCCGGTCGTACCGCCGGGCTTGCGCTGGGAGTGGCCGAAGGCGACGCTCTGCAGCACGGAGTCCGCCGAACGGGTTCCGGCGCGGCCCAGGCCGTCGCGACCATTGGCGGCGCGGGCCGCGGCTCGCGCCCGCTCGATCACGTCGCGGGTGGTCAGCGCGGGCGCTTCCTCGATCGACTCTTCGTCGGCCTCGGCGGCGAGCTGGGGCTGTTCGGCGTCCGGCGTCGGCTCGTCGTCGGACAGCGCCGCCTGGGCTGGCGCAGGCTCCTCGTGCGCCGGCGCGAACGGCGCCTCCTCGTGGGCGGCGGTGGGCTCGGTCGCGGCCGGCGCGATCGCCTCGGCGCTCGGCGGCACATGACCGAACGCGTGGGTCGCAGGGCCAACCAGCTCGTCCTCGACGTCGAAGCCGATGTTAGGCTCGAGCTCGACGTCCTCGAGATCCGGCAGCATGGCCGGCGCGGCCGAGGCCGGCGCGGCGGGCTGAGGCTCGGACAAGGCCGCGGCCGGCTCGGGCGCCGTCTCCAGGACGGGTTGCGGCGTGGGCTCCCAGGCGACCGCCGCCCGAGGCTCCGGCTCGGTCTCCGGGGCCGGTTCTGCGTCCGGCTCCGACGCCGCCTTCGGCTCGAACAAGGCCGCAGCGGCGAAGTCCTCGTCGTCGAACACGGTGGGCTCGAGCTTGGCGATCGTCGGCGCGGAGACCGCTGGCTCGGGCTCAACCGCGGCAGGCTCGTCGAATGTGCGTGCATCGTCGGCGGGCATCTCGGCGACCGGCGACGCGGCTTCCGCCGGGGGCGTCTCGAAGCCGGGGAAAGGCGCTTCGCCGAATAGCGACTCGTCTGGATCGTCGTAGTCCGTGGCGCTTCGGGCCGCCTCGGCGAGGCGGCGATGGCCGTCGGCAAGCCGTTCGTCGATCTTCTGGCGCGCTTCGTCGAGCAGGCGCGCAGTGCGCTCCTCGCTCTGGCGGATGCGCTCGACCAGCTCGCTGGTGGCGCGGTCGCTGCGCTGGCCGATCCGCTCGGTGACCCGGGCGACCTGCTCGCCGACGTCGTCGATCGCCTGCGCCGAGCGCCGCTCGGCGTTGGCGATCCGCTCGGCGAGCCGCTCGGTGATGCGGGCGATCTCGCCGCCCAGTTTCTCGAGCGCCTGGGCCTGGATGTTGTCGGCGCGGGCGAGGCGGTCTTCCACCGCGCCGGCGATGCGCGACATCTCCGCGCTCATGCGGCCGGCGGCGTCGGCGCTGCCGTGCTCCACCGCCTGCACCCGGCGGTTCAGCAGCTGGGCGACGTCGAGCACTTCGCGCCCCATGCGCTCGATCGCGCCAGCCGAACGGCGCTCGGCCGTGCGCACGTGCTCGCTCATCTCGGCGAGCGCCTGCTCGACGCGGTCGAAGCGCGCGTCGGTCGCGGCGCTCAGCTGCCGGCCCAGCTCCTCGCGGACGGCCTCGACCCGATTGGAGAGGTTCTCGGCGGCCTGCTCGACGCCCACCTCGGCGCCGCTTTCGCCGAGGGCGAGCCGGTCGTCGAGGGCCGTGCAGCTCTGCTTCAGCTCCGCGATGGCGCTGGTCGTGGCGTCGCCCGCGGCGTCGATGCGGTCGACCCGGCTCCTCAGCTCGCTCAGCATCTCCCGGGCGTGCTTGTCGCCTTCGTAGACGTGGCTGGCCACCTTGCCGAGCGCGCTCTCGAGCGCGCGAAGCGCCTCGGCCGACCTCGGCCCTGCGGCCTCGTCTTCCAGCTGACGCAGCCGGTCGGCCATCTTCACCGTCTGGGCGCGGACGTCCTGCAGGTCTCCCTCGAAGCGGGCGGCGACCTGCATCTGCTCTCGCTCGGCGGAGTCGAGGCGATCGATCACTTCGCGCACCGACCGCTCGATCCCGGCGATCGCCAACGCCTGGCGGCTCTCGGCGGTGGAGATGCGGTCCGAGAGCCGCTCGATCGCCTGCGTGACGCGGCTGATTTCGTCGGCCGGATGGCCGAGCGTCTCGTATCGGGGCTCGGCGGACATGCGCGGTTCCTCGAGGTAACGTGTGGTCGGTTGGCTGAAGTCGTCCTGCGACGTCGCGTCTTCGGGTCCCTCGGCCATGAGTCTGGACACCCATTCGTCGAGGGTCATGCCGGCCCGGCGCGCCAGGTCCTCGGCCTCATTGCGATCAGTCCGGTCGAAATAGCTTGCGCTACGAGGGGCCCCCGCGGTCATGCCGAATCGATCTCCCAGCCCGGAGTTCGAACGCTAACCACCGATTCCTAGTGTGTAAACGATGCCGGACCGCTATATCTTGCGACAATGTCACACATCTGTGGACGTCGGCGGTTATCGTCCATCGCGGGCTCAGTTGAGGGCCGGTATGGTTAAGCAGACGTTAAGTCGCCGCCCGCCGCGTCCAGCGCCACGCAGGCCTGTTGACTAGCGCGATTCTCGCCGCGACTCCCTGGCGGTGTTTGTCCTGCGACTTCGCGTCGCGGTAGAGTTGCTTGGCTCAGGCGGCGCGCAGGGGCTCGGCGACGCGGTCGTCAGACCGGCGACGACGGGCGAGGCCAGCCATCCCGCCGGACGAAAGCAGCCCGACCTCCGCCAGCAGGATCGGGATCGCCCACTTGCGCGCGGCGGCGATGTAACGCGGCGCCCAGACGGGGTCGTACTTGTCCTTGTACCGGCGCACGCCCTGAAAATTGTAGATCTCCTCGCCGCGCGCGAAGAGCAGGTTGCCGACGCGCGACATCAGCGGCGCCAGCGGCCGGTGCTCGAGCCCCGCCAGGGGCGCCATCCCGAACTCGAACGCGCGGTAGCCCTGCTCGCCGCCCCAGGCGATCAGCTCGACGAACAGGAAGTCCATCACGTCCTTGGGCGCGTCGTCGGCATAGCGCATCAGGTCGATCGAGAACGCGCCGTGGTCTGCCGTCGTCCAGACCGTGGCGAAGGCGACGATCCGGCCCTCGATGCGCGCCACGGCGACCGGGAACTCGGAGACGTAGGCGGGATCGAAGCGGCCGAGGCTGAAGGTCTTCTCGCCGCCTGACTGTCGCTTCAGCCAGGCGTCGGAGGCGGCCCTGAGCTCGTCCATCGCCGCGACCACCGCCGCGCCCGACAGCACGTCGAAAGTCGCGCCCTCCTCGCCGGTCTTGCGCCAGCTGCGCCGCAGGTTGCCGCGGCGACGCCCTTCGAGCGAGAAGCTGGCCAGCGGCACGGTCGCGCTCTCGCCGATCTTCTGGATCGAGAAGCCGAGTTCGACGAGGTCGGGAAGGTCGTCGGGGCCGAGCGCATAGAAGCCGGGCCGCGCCGCATGAGCGTCGGCCAATTCGCGGAAGCGCCAGAACAGCTCGGTGCGCTCGTCGCGCCGGCCGACCGGAGGGCCCATCGCGATCCAGGAGCGGCCGCGCACGCCGAACATCAGAAACGAGCGGCCGCTCTGTGAGAACAGGAAGCGCTTGTCGCCGAGCAGCGCCAGGTTGGCGCCGGGCTCTGCGCCCTCCGCCGTGGCCAGGATCGACCGCACGCGGAGAAACTCCGGGTCGTCCTCGCCTGCCACCTTCGGCATCGCCGGCGTGGCGATCATCCGCCAGAGACCGAAGGCCAGCAGCAGCGCCGCGGCCGCCGCCGAAGAGCGCACGGCGCGCGCGGCGTCGGCGTCGGGATTGAAGATCGCGCCCAGAACCGTCTTCTGGCCGTAGTCGACGTTCTGGAACGACCAGAGGCCGACCGCCGCCGCCCCCGCCATGGCCGCGGCGGCCGACAGCATCCAGCCGGGCGTCACCTCCATCCGCGTCAGGCGCGCGGCCCTGGGGAAGGCGCGGCGGAACGGGACCAGAGCCAGCATGGCGACCGTGAGGATCGTCGATTCCTCCCAGTCGAACCCCTTGGTGAGCGCCAGCGCCGCCGCTGCCGGCAGCAGCAGCACCGAGGCGATCCAGGCCGCCCCCAGGCGCCGGCTGAGGCCGAACGCCACCAGCACGAGCGCCAGACCGATGATGCTCGAGAGGAAGTGGCTGACCTCGATGAGGATCATCGGCGTGTAGCGCGCGAGCCAGAGGAACCGCATCGGGTCCGACGGCGTCGCGCCCGAGAACAGCAGCATCACGCCGCAGGCCGCGACCAGGATCGCCAGCGCCCACGGGGCCACAGCCAACGCCGCCGGCTGAAGTTCGCGCAGAGCGCGCATCTGGCCCCTTGAGAGTCCGCCCTCGTCGCGAAGAGTATACCGCTATTTGCGGACGGCGCGTCTCTTCGCAGTCGTCAGCAGCAGGGACGCGGCGTCGCGGGCGGCTCGGGCCACCTTGGGGTCGCCGCCGACGAGCGCGGCCGAGATCGCGCCGTCGAGCAGCAGCGCCAGTTGCGTCGCAAGCATCCTGGGGTCGGCGACGCCCATCCGCTCGACCAGTGTCTGGAACCAGGCGCGTCGCTCGGCCTTGAAATCCTTCGCCACGGCCCGGGCAGGATGCGTCGGCTCGCCCAGTTCGGCGACCGCGTTCACGAACGGGCAGCCATGGAAGCCGCGCTCGGCGAACCCGGCCTCGAGCCGCTCGAACAGCCGCAGAATCTGGGTCTGCGGCGGCTCGTCGGTGATCCGCGCCGGCCGCGCCCGCCGCTGCAGGTAGGCGACGATCAGCGCGTCCTTCGACGGGAAGTGATTGTAGAGCGTGCGCTTGCTGACGCCGGCTTCGGCGGCGACGAGGTCGACGCCGACGGCGCGGATGCCCTGCTCATAGAACAGCCGGTCGGCGGTCCGGAGGATTCGGTCGGTCATCGCCGAGGTGTCGCGCGCGCTGCTCATTACACCGATCTGTGCACTTTTCTCTTGCCGGGCAGGGTCGCGGCGGGCATCGTAGCTACACAGACCTGTTTACTCAACGGAGCATCTGCGTGCCGATCTTCGAACGCGATGAGGACGCAGACTCTTGGCGACCGACGCCGCTCGCGCGGGGACCGTTCGCCGGATTGCAGGGCGGCGCCGTCGCGGCGCTGCTGACCGCCGAAGCCGAGCGGTGCGCCGCCTTGGCCGGCTACAGCGCGGGCGTCGGAGTCAGCGCCTGGTTCCTTCGCCCCGCGCCCGACCAGCCGCTGCGGACGCGGACCTCGATGCTGCACGCCCGCGGCCGGATGGCGGTGGTCGACGCGATGCTATCGGCGCCGGACGACGACGCGCCGCTGGCCGTGGCGCGGGTGACCTTCCTCGCCGAACGGGACCTCTCCGCCCTGGCGCCTGCCTCGCCGAATGGCGCGCCATCGCTCGATCCGGCGACGCTGCCCGAGCGACGCCGCGCCGCGCCGCACGGCGGCCGTTGGATGATGGACGCGATGGAGGCGCGGCTCGGCCCGGACGGCGCCGGCTGGTTCAAGCTCCGGACGCCGCCGGTCGCGGGCGCCGGTCCGCTGGCGAGCGTGCTGCCGGCGGCCGACTGGGCGCACGGCCTGGCGCGGCCGGCCGAGCGGGTGTTCGCCGATCCCAACCCGACGCTGAACGTCCAGCTGCTTCGTCCGCCGGCCAGCGGCTGGGTCGGCGTGCGGGCGGCGACGCACTGGCGGCCGGAGGTCGGCGCCGGCTTCGGCGCGGCGTCGCTCGTCGACGAGTTCGGCGTGATCGGCGCCGTGTCGATGGCGGTGGCGCTGACGCCTTTCGCGGCGCCGGCCGAACGCCGCGAGCCAGCCTGACCGGCGGTTTGCCGCGCCAGGACGGCGAGGTAAGGTAAGGCGCGAAAGGGAAACACGGAGGACGACCCATGGCCGATTTCGGCGGCGATCTCGACGCCTTCCGGGTCGAGGTCCGCGACTGGCTGAAGGCCAACTATCCGGCCGAGCTGGCGAGCCCTGTCGCCGGCCGCGAGGAGGCGATGTGGGGCGGCCGGGCCTTCGCCGGCTCCGACGACCCGCAGATCGTCTGGATGAAGCGCGTCGCTTCGCGCGGCTGGACCGCGCCGTCGTGGCCCACCCAGTACGGCGGCGGCGGCCTCAGCCCGGACCAGGCGCGGGTCGTCGAGCAGGAGCTGGCCCGCTATCGCCCGCCGCTCGTCTCCTTCGGCATCTGGATGCTAGGCCCGGTGCTCCTGGAGTTCGCCAACGAGGCGCAGAAGGCGAGGTACATCCCCGAGATCGTCAGGGGCGAGATCCGCTGGTGCCAGGGCTACTCCGAGCCGGGCTCGGGCTCCGACCTCGCTTCGCTCCAGACCCGCTGCGAGGACAAGGGGGACCACTGGCTGATCAACGGCCAGAAGATCTGGACCAGCTACGCCAACAAGGCCGACTGGTGCTTCTGCCTGGTTCGCACCGATCCGACCGCGAAGAAGCACGAGGGCATCTCTTTCGTGCTGATCGACATGGCCTCGCCGGGGGTGGAGACGCGGCCGATCAAGCTGATTTCCGGCGAGAGCCCATTCTGCGAGACCTTCTTCACCGACGTGAGGATCCCCAAGGAGAACCTGGTCGGCCAGCTGAACCACGGCTGGGACATCGCCAAGCGCCTCTTGCAGTACGAACGGCAGAACATCTCCGGCGGCTTCGGCGGTGGAGGCGGAGCCGGCGGCGCGGCGGGCGACCTCGGCGAGATCGCCAAGCGCTACGTCGGCGCCGACGAGGCGGGTCGGGTCGCGGACGCCGACCTGCGGGGCCGCATCACCCGCAACAAGATGGACTTCCAGGCCTTTGCGCTCACCCTTGCGCGGATCAATTCGGAGTCCCGCGCCGGCAACGGGCCTTCGGCGGCGACCTCGATCATCAAGTACGCCGCCGCCGCCTTCGCGCAGGAGCGCTCGGAGCTGATGGTCGAGGCGATGGGCGGGCAGGGGCTCGGCTGGGAGGGCGAGGGCTTCAGCGACGGTGAGCTGACCGCCGTCCACGGCTGGCTGCGCTCGAAGGCGAATTCGATCGAAGGCGGCACGTCCGAGATCAATCTGAACGTGGTTTCCAAGCGCGTGCTGGGCCTGCCCGACCCGAAATAGAGGGCGGCCCTTGCGCGCCATTTCAGCGCGCCTATTAGGTATTTCGAATTCGAACGTTTGTTTGAGGTGAAGCGTCATGGCGGATTTTGGCGGCGACGCCGAGGCCTTCCGGCTGGAGGCCCGCTCGTGGCTGGAAGAGAACTTCCCCAAGAGCCTGAAGGATAACCCCGCCGCGCAGATGGCCGCGGCCATGGGCGGAATGGCCGAGAGCGCCGACGCGCGGCTCTGGCGCGAGCGGATGGGCGCAAAGGGCTGGGGCGTTCCCACCTGGCCCAAGCAGTACGGCGGCGGCGGGCTCTCGCGCCTCGAAGCACGGGTGCTGGCCGAGGAAATGGCGCGGATCGGCGCCCGTAACCCGATCGGCGGCATGGGCGTCTCGATGTTCGGTCCGACGCTGCTCGAATACGGGACGGAGGAGCAGAAGGCCAAGCACATCCCGCCGATCTGCCGCGGCGAGTTGCGCTGGTGTCAAGGCTACTCCGAGCCCGGCGCGGGATCGGACCTCGCATCGCTGCAGACCCGTTGCGAGGACATGGGCGACCACTA
>DATKMZ010000032.1:0-17518 GCA_035541575.1 Caulobacteraceae bacterium
GCTGGACGTCGGCGGGACCTACGCCTGGCGCCTGCGCGGCGAGGACCATGCCTGGACGCCGGAGACGGTCGGCAAGCTGCAGCACGCGGTGCGGGGCAATCTGCCGGACGAATACAAGGCGTTCGCGAGCGCGATCAACGAGCAGAACCACCGGCTGCTCACCATCCGCGGGCTGATGCGCCTGAAGCCGGGCGAGACGACCGTGCCGATCGACGAGGTCGAGCCGGCGTCCGAGATCGTCAAGCGCTTCTCGACCGGGGCGATGAGCTTCGGCTCGATCTCCCGGGAAGCGCACACCACGCTGGCGATCGCCATGAACCGCATCGGCGGGCGCTCGAACACCGGCGAAGGCGGCGAGGAGGCGGACCGCTTCAATCCGTTGCCGAACGGCGATTCCATGCGCTCGGCGATCAAGCAGGTGGCGTCGGGGCGCTTCGGCGTCACCGCCGAGTACCTGGTCAACGCCGACGACATCCAGATCAAGATGGCCCAGGGCGCCAAGCCCGGCGAAGGCGGCCAGCTGCCCGGCTACAAGGTCGACGCCAATATCGCCAAGGTGCGCCACTCGACGCCGGGCGTCGGCCTGATCTCGCCGCCGCCGCACCACGACATCTACTCGATCGAGGATCTGGCCCAGCTGATCCACGACCTGAAGAACGTCAACCCGAAGGCGCGGATCTCGGTGAAGCTGGTCTCGCGGATCGGTGTCGGCACCGTCGCCGCCGGCGTCTCCAAGGCCAGGTCCGACCACGTGACGATCTCGGGCTTCGAGGGCGGTACCGGCGCATCGCCGCTGACGTCGCTGACGCACGCCGGCTCGCCGTGGGAGATCGGCCTCGCCGAGACCCAGCAGACGTTGATCCTCAACGGCCTACGCACCCGCATCGCGGTGCAGGTCGATGGCGGCGTCCGCACCGGCCGCGACGTCGCGATCGGAGCGCTGCTCGGCGCCGACGAGTTCGGCTTCGCGACCGCGCCGCTGATCGCCGCCGGCTGCGTGATGATGCGCAAGTGCCACCTCAACACCTGCCCGGTGGGCGTGGCGACGCAGGATCCGGTGCTGCGCGCCAGGTTCACGGGGAAGCCCGAGCACGTGATCAACTACTTCTTCTTCGTCGCCGAAGAGCTGCGGCAGATCATGGCCGAGATGGGCTTCCGGAGGGTCGACGAGATGATCGGCCGGGTCGATCGGATCGACGTGCGCCCGGCGGTCGAGCACTGGAAGGCGCACGGCGTCGACCTCTCCAAGCTGCTCTACGCGGCCCCGGAAGGCGACGTGAAGGGGCTCTGGAACATGCACCGCCAGGACCATGGGCTCGGCGGCGCGCTCGACCACGAGCTGATCGCCGCGGCCGGCCCGGCGCTCGACGGCAAGGGTCCGGTGGTGATCGAGCGGGCGATCCGCAACGTGAACCGCACGGTGGGCGCGATGCTCTCCGGCGAGGTCGCGCGGCGCTTCGGTCACGCCGGCCTCGCGGAAGGCACGATCTCGGTGAAGCTCACCGGCAACGCCGGGCAGAGCTTCGGCGCGTTCCTCGCCCGCGGCGTGGCGCTGGAGCTCACCGGCGACGCCAACGACTACGTCGGCAAGGGCCTCTCGGGCGGCCGCGTGGTCGTGCGCCATCCGGCCGGCACGCCGCGCGATCCGACCAAGAACATCATCATCGGCAACACCGTGCTCTATGGCGCGATCGCCGGCGAGGCCTACTTCGAGGGCGTCGCAGGCGAGCGGTTCGCCGTGCGCAACTCCGGCGCCGTCGCGGTGGTGGAGGGTCTCGGCGACCACGGCTGCGAGTACATGACCGGCGGCGTCGTCGCCGTGCTCGGCGATACCGGACGCAACTTCGCGGCCGGCATGTCGGGCGGCATCGCCTACGTCTACGACCCCGACGGCCGGTTCGGGCCGCTCTGCAACATGGCGATGGTCGATATCGGGCCGGTCGGCGGCCCGACGCCGGTCGACGACGAGGGCCATCGGCCCCGCCAGCGTTCGGTCAGCGTCGAGAACCCCGGCATGGGCGATCCGCTGCGCTTCGACGCCGAGCGGCTGCGCATCCTGGTCGAGCGGCACTACCTCTACACCGGCAGCGCCCGCGCCGAAGCCTTGCTCGGCGACTGGGACGCGGCGCTGAAGGCGTTCGTCAAAGTGACGCCGAAAGACTATCGTCGGGCCCTGGAAGACCAGGCCGCCGAACGCGCCGCCGCCAAAGCCGTCGCGGCCGAGTAGACCCATGCTCGGCCGGGATCTGAAGCCGCCGGAGGCGCGGCCGTGCGCCGAACACTTTCCCCCGCGGACGGGGGAAACGTCGCGACCGCGTAGCGGAGCGGCCATGGGGGAAATCCGCTTGGAAGACCTCCCCCATCGGCGTAGCGCGCTGTGCGCGGCTCGCCGCTTTCCCCCGCATGCGGGGGAAGGGTTTGCCTTTCAGGAGTTGCACTGATGGGAAAGCCGACCGGCTTCCTGGAGATCGAGCGGCGCGAGCGGAGCTACGACAAGCCGGCCGAGCGGCTGAAGTCGTGGCGCGAGTTCACGCATCCGCTGCCGGAGGGCGAGCTGACGCGCCAGGCCGCGCGCTGCATGGGCTGCGGCATCCCGTTCTGTCACCAGGGTTGCCCGGTCAACAACCAGATCCCGGACTGGAACGACCTCGTATGGCGCAACCAGTGGCGCGTCGCGCTGGAGAACCTGCACTCGACCAACAACTTCCCGGAGTTCACTGGCCGCGTCTGCCCGGCGCCGTGCGAGGCCTCGTGCACGCTCAACATCGACGACAATCCGGTCACGATCAAAACCATCGAATGCCAGGTCGTCGACCGCGGCTGGGCCGAGGGCTGGATCGAGCCGCAGGTCAATCCGAACCCGACCGGGCGTCGCGTGGCGGTGGTGGGCTCCGGCCCGGCGGGCCTCGCCTGCAGCCAGCAGCTGGCCCGAGCCGGCCATCAGGTGACGCTGTTCGAGAAGAGCGACCGGATCGGCGGCCTGCTCCGCTACGGCATCCCCGACTTCAAGATGGAGAAGCACCTCATCGACCGCCGCATGGCGCAGATGGAGGCGGAGGGCGTGACGTTTCGGCCGGGGGTCGAGGTCGGCAAGGACATCGCCGTCGACGAGCTCGTCAGCGGCTACGACGCCGTCGTGCTGGCCGGCGGGGCCGAGGCGCCGCGCGACCTGCCCGTGCCCGGCCGCGAGCTGCCGGGCGTCCATTTCGCAATGGAGTTCCTGACCCAGCAGAACAAGCGCGTCGCGGGCGATCCGGAAGCGGTCGCCGCTCCGACCGGCGCCATCAGCGCCAGGGGCAAGCACGTGATCGTCATCGGCGGCGGCGACACCGGCTCGGACTGCATCGGCACGTCGGGCCGGCAAGGCGCGGCGTCGATCACCAACCTGGAGCTCATGCCGATGCCGCCCGAGCGCGAGGACAAGGCGCTGACCTGGCCCGACTGGCCGCTGAAGCTGCGCACCTCGTCGTCGCACGAGGAGGGCTGCGACCGCGATTTCGCGGTGACCACCGTCCGAATCGTCGGCCAGAACCACGTCGAGGCGATCGACTGCGTCCGCGTCGAGTGGACCGCTGGCCCCGACGGCCGCATGCAGATGACGCCGGTCGTAGGCAGCGAGTTCACGCTGCCGGCCGACCTCGTGCTGCTGGCGATGGGCTTCGTCGGACCGCGCAAAGGCGGCCTCGTCGAGCAGGCCGGCGTCGAGCTCGACGGGCGAGGCAACGTCAGCGCCAACACCGACGACTACCGCTCCACGTCGCCGCGGGTCTTCGCCTGCGGCGACATGCGCCGCGGTCAGTCGCTGGTGGTCTGGGCGATCCGCGAGGGCCGCCAGTGCGCCCGCGCGGTCGACGAATACCTGATGGGCGAGAGCGCGCTGCCGCGTTAACCCTGCGGCGGCAACCAGTGGTGGCCCCGCCGCCGATTCCCGGTCAAGATGGTCCGTCGGGATTGCCTGCCGGAGGATTTGAGGGGTGGCCGCCCAGTCTGGCGTGTTCGCGGCCGGCCCTGAGCCGTCGCCTGCGGCGCTGCGCGACGCGCAGAGCCAGCTGATGCGCGACCCCAGCCTGCAGTTCAGCTTCAACAAGGCGCCGCCACCCCCGCCGCAGATCCATCTGCCGCCGTGGCTGGAAGCGATGCTGCGGTGGCTCGCCAAGGTGTTCGGCTGGGTAGGCCAGGGCCTCGGCTGGGTGTTCATCGCCGGTCTCGTGATCGCGCTCCTGATCGTGCTGGGCTTCATCCTGCGCGAGTTCATCCGCGCCCGCTGGCCCGACCTCTTCAAGCGCAAGCGCCCGGGCAAGACCGAGCCGCAGGACTGGCGGCCGGATGCGGCGGTCGCCCGCGCGCTGCTCGACGAGGCCGACAAGCTGGCGGCGCAGGGCCGCTACGCGGAGGCCGCGCGGCTGATCCTGCACCGCAGCATCGAGGAGATCGAGGGCCGGCGGCCGAGGCTGGTGCGCCCGGCCTTCACCTCGCGCGAGATCGCCGGCCTGCCGGAGATCCCCGAGGCGGCGCGCACGACGTTCTCGGCGATCGCCGCAGTGGTCGAGCGCAGCCTGTTTGGCGGACGCGGCGTGGACGCCGCCGCGTTCGCCGAGTGTCGGCGCACCTACGAGGCGTTCGCCTTCCCGGGGGCCTGGGCTTGAGCGAAACGGACGCGCAGGCGCGGCCGGTCTTCCGGGCGCGGACGGCGATCACGCTGGTGCTGGTCGGCGTCTTCGCCTTCTCGGCGTTCGTCACGCTGCTGGCCTACGCGCCCGACCTCGAGCGCGACAGCCACTGCCGCGCCAACGTCTATTCGAAGTGCGCGATCGGCTTCGCGGCTCTGGCGGCGCTGATGAAGCAGGAGAACGCGCCCGCGCTGGTGAGCCGCACCAAGCTGCCGGCGCACCGGACCGAAGGGCTGCTGATCGTGACGCCCGAGCCGGGACGCGGGAGCGACATCGCCGGCCTCGGGTTCGGCGGCCCGGTGCTGGTGGTGCTGCCCAAGTGGGAGGTGCAGCCGGACGCCGCACATATGAGCTGGGGGCTGAAGGCGGGCCTGATCGACCCCGACGAGATGCCGAAGAAGGACGTGCTGGCCGAGGTCAACGTCGCTCGCCAGAAAGGCGTCGCACGGCCGAGGCTGACCGGCGCGCCCGACACGCCGTTCGAGAACGCGTTGCTGACGCCAGGCCCCATCGACCAGCTGCAGAGCTTCACCGCGAAGGACTGGACGCCCGTCCTCAGCGATGACCAGGGCCACGTCGTGATCGCGCAGATGCCGTCGACGCAGATCTACGTGCTCTCCGAGCCGGACTTGCTGAACACCCAGGCGCTCGGCGATCGCGACGGCTTCCCCGTCGCGGTGGCGATCGTGCGCGCGCTGCGGGCGGGCGAGGGGCCGGTCATCTTCGACGTGACCCTGAACGGCTACAAGCTCGAGCGCAGCCCGCTGCGGCTGATGTTCGATCCGCCGTTCCTGGCCGTCACGCTCTGCTTCGTCGCCGCGCTGGCGCTGGCCGGGCTGCAGTCGGCGTTCCGCTTCGGCCCGGTGCGGCGCGCGCAGCGCGCGCTGGCGCTCGGCAAGGAGGCGCTGACCGACAACTCGGCGCAGCTGATCCGCCTGGCCGGGCGCGAGGCCAAGATGGCCCCGGGCTACGCGGAGCTGACCCGCAAGGCGGCCGCCCGCGCGGTCGGCGCCCCGAAGGAGCTCGCCGGCCAGGCGCTGACCGACTTCCTCGACCGCATGGGCCGGCAGCGCGGCCTCGCCGACAACCTCGCCACCCTCGCCCACGAGGCGGGCCGCATCGACGGCCGCGCCGCGCTGACGGCGCTGGCGGGGCGCCTCTACCGCTGGAGACTGGAGATGACGCGTGAACGTCAATGAGCTGAAGGCGCTGGCCGACCGCGTGCGCGCTGAGATCGCCAAGGCGGTGATCGGTCAGGCCGACACCGTGGAGCTGCTGCTGACGGCGCTCTTCGCCGGCGGCCACATGCTGCTGGAAGGCCCGCCGGGCACGGCCAAGACCTTCCTCGCCCAGTGCTTCGCCCGCACGCTCGGACTTCAGTTCGGCCGCATCCAGTTCACGCCCGACCTGATGCCGGGCGACATCATCGGCTCCAACCTGTTCAACTTCCAGACTTCGACCTTCACGCTGACGCGGGGCCCGATCTTCTGCGAGCTGCTGCTCGCCGACGAGATCAACCGCACGCCGCCGAAGACCCAGGCGGCGCTGCTGGAGGCGATGCAGGAGCGTAACGTCACCATCGACGGCGTCTCCAATCCCCTGAGCGAGCGGTTCATGGTGGTGGCGACCCAGAACCCGATCGAGCAGCAGGGTACCTATCCGCTGCCCGAGGCGCAGCTCGACCGGTTCCTCTTCAAGCAGACGCTGAAGTATCCGAGCCCGGAGGAGGAGCGCGCGATCGTCGCCTATCACGGCCTGCGCACGGGCAGTCCCGATCCGGCCGAGATGGGCGTCGGGATCGTCGCCGAACGCGCCGAGGTGGACGCGGCGGTGAAGGCGATCACCGAGATCCGGCTCGCGGACGAGGTGGTCGCCTATGTCGTCAACCTGGTGCGCACCACCCGCGAGACGCCCGACCTCGAGACCGGCGCCAGCCCCCGCAGCGGCGCGATGCTGGCGACGGCCTCGCGCGCCCGGGCCGCGCTGCAGGGCCGCGACTACGTGATCCCGGACGATGTGAAGGCGCTGGCGCTGCCGGCGCTACGGCACCGCGTGATCCTCTCGCCGGCGGCCGAGATCGAGGGCCGGCAGGTCGACCAGATCGTCCAGGGCCTGATCGATCGGGTGGAAGCGCCCAGATGAGGGTCTCGTGATCTATCCCTCGTCGCGCGCGGTGGCGGTGATGGCGGTCGGGGCGCCAGCGGCGCTGCTGATCGGCCTCGTCCAGCCAGGCTACTGGGTGGCCGGCGCGGCGTGGGTCGTGCTCGTGCTGGCGCTGTGCCTCGCCGACGCCGTGCTGGGCGCGCCGCGCGACCGGGTGGCGCTGGCGCTCGACGCGCCGGGCGCGCTGCCCACCGCCGGCGCCGCGCCGATGCGCCTCCAGGTGACGTTCGAGCGCCGCCCGCCGTTGATCGCCGAGGTCGCCGCGCAGGTGAACGCCCGGCTCGCCCTCACTGCGGAGCGGATCGCCGCGCGGGTCAGGGCCGGCGAGGCGCGCGCGGAGTTCGAGCTGACGCCGGTGCGACGCGGCGAGGGCGAGGTCGAGAAGATCTGGGCGCGCTGGCGCGGCCCGTTCGGCCTGGTCTGGAAGCAGGTGACCGAGACGCCGCGTCGGATCGTGCCGATCACGCCGAACGTCGGCGCGGTGAAGGACGAGGCGATCAAGCTCTTCGCTCGCGACGCGATGTTCGGGATCAAGGCGCAGCTCGAGACCGGCGACGGCTCGGAGTTCCACGCCCTGCGCGAGCTCGCGCCCGGCATGGACAAGCGCGCGATCGACTGGAAGCAGTCGGCCCGCCACGGCAAGCTGCTCGCCAAGGAGTTCCGCACCGAGCGCAACCACCCGGTGATCTTCGCGATCGATACGGGGCGGCTGATGTGCGAGCCGCTCCTCGGCGTCCCGAGGATCGACCGGGCGATCAACGCCGCGCTCCTGATGGCGTTCGTCTCGCTCAAGCTCGGCGACCGGGTCGGGTTCTACGGCTTCGACGTCAGGCCGCGGCTCTTTTCCGGGGCGGTCTCAGGCGCTCACGCGTTCCCGTTCCTGCAGCGCCTCGCCGCCCGGTTCGACTATTCGCCGGAGGAGACCAACTACACGCTCGCGCTGACCCAGCTGGGCGCCGCGCTCGAGCGGCGCGCGCTGATCGTGATCTTCACCGACTTCGCCGACTCCACCAGCGCCGAGCTGATGCTCGAGAACGTCGGGCGGCTGATCCAGCGGCACCTGGTGCTGTTCGTGATCTTCCGGGACGAGGAGCTGGAGGCGATCCGCGGGCGCGAGCCGACCGATCCGGAGGCCGTCTCACGCGCGGTCACCGCCGAGGCGCTGCTGCGTGAGCGCGACGTCGTGATCGCCCGCTTGATCCGGCTCGGCGCCCACATCGTCGACGCGCCGGCGGCGTCGGTTGGACCGGCGCTGCTCTCGGCCTACATCGACCTGAAACGGCGGGACTTGCTGTGAGCGACATCAGGGCGCGGGCGCACCTCCAACCCCTTCCCTCTTTGGGGGAAAGCGGCGCGCAGTCGCGCAGCGGCGCGTCGGGGATGGCCTCGCGACCTTTCACCCGCTTGCGGGGGAAAGGTTGAAGCCGTGGGCCGTATAGGAATGCGCCCATGAAGGAGCTCCAGCTCAAGAGCCGGCGGTTTCGGGCCGAGCGGGAGGGGGACTGGCGGCGGCTGGAATCTCTGCTGGCCCGGGTCGAGGGGCGCTCGGCGAGGCGCCTGACCGACGAGGAGTTGCTGGCGATCCCGGTGCTCTACCGCTCGACGCTCTCGTCGCTCTCGGTGGCGCGGGCGACGTCGCTCGACCACAGCCTGATCGACTACCTCGAGAGCCTCTCCACGCGCGCCTACTTCTTCGTCTACGGCACGCGGGCGGGGTTGCGGCGGCGGCTGGCGCAGTTCTTCGCCGACACCTGGCCCCGCGCGGTTCGCGGCCTCTGGCGGGAGACGCTGGTGTCGTTCGCGATCACCTTCGGCGCGGCGCTCGTGGGCTACCTGCTGGTGGCGCAGGACCCGAGCTGGTTCGGCGGCATGGTGCCCGACGGCCTCTCGGAGGGGCGCGACCCCACCGCGACGACCGCCTATCTGCGCCAGACGCTCTACTCCAGCGGCGGCCATGCGCCGCTGGCGCTGCTGGCCACCTACCTCTTCAGCCACAACGCCCAGATCGCCATCTTCGCCTTTGCGCTCGGGTTCGCCTTCTGCCTGCCGACCGCGTTCCTGCTGGCGCAGAACGGGCTGACGCTCGGCGCCTTCTTCGCGCTCTTCAGCGCGCACGGGCTCGGCTTCCAACTGGGCGGCTGGATCTTCATCCACGGCGTGACCGAGCTCTTCGCGATCATCCTCGGCGGCGCTGCGGGCTTCCGGATCGGCTGGCGCGTCGCGTTCCCGGGCGAGAAGACCAGGCTCGACGCCGCCGCCGAGGCCGGCCGCGCGGCCGCGCCGGTGATCGCCGGCGTCGTCCTGATGCTGATCGTCGCCGGCCTGCTCGAAGGCTTCGCCCGGCAGCTGATCACCGACGACTTGGCGCGCTACGCGATCGCCGCGTCGACGCTGGTGATCTGGCTCGGCTACTTCTACCTGCCCCGGCCCGAAAGGCGCGCCGCATGACCGTGGTCGGCCGCACCGTTTCCACGCCCACGCCCGGTCCGCCGCCGGCCGCGGGCCAGGTGCGCGAGCTGGTGACGCCAGAGGGCGTCGACCTGCGCCTGCGGGTCGGCTCGGCGGGCGAGCGGGCGGGCGCGTTCCTGCTCGACGCGGTCTTCCTCGTCACCACGCTGATCGTCTTCGTCGTGCTGGTCTGGTTCGCGGTCGGCGCAGCCGGCGAGCTCGGCCTGCAGGGCGCGCGCGAGGGACTAGGCAGCGCCGTGCTGATCGTCTGGCTGCTCGGCTTCTTCCTGCTGCGCAACGGCTACTTCGTGATCTTCGAGCTGAGCGGCCGGGGCGCGACGCCGGGCAAGCGGATCATGGGTCTGAGGGTCGCCGCGCGCGACGGCGGGCGGCTAACCGCCGAGGCGGTGTTCGCCCGCAACGCCATGCGCGAGATCGAGGTGTTCCTGCCGCTGACCTTCCTGATCGTCTCCGGCATCGGCCAGAGTGATCCGGTGGCGGGCTGGGTGGTGCTGCTGGGTCTGCTCTGGACCGGGGGGTTCGCGCTCTTCCCCATCTTCAACCGCGACCGCCTCAGGGTCGGCGACTTCGTCGCAGGAACCTGGGTGGTGAAGTCGCCGCGCCAGAAGCTGACGATCGACCTGCTGGACGCCCAGGAGGCGGCGCAGGGCGGCTTCGCCTTCACGACCGAGCAGGCCGCCGCCTATGGCATCAAGGAGCTGCACGTGCTCGAGGACGTGCTGCGGCGCAAGGAACCCAAGACCATGGCGGCCGTCGCCGATCGCATCCGCGGCAAGATCGGCTGGCGGCCCAGGGAGGGCGAGACCGATGCGGCGTTTCTCTCGGCCTACTACGCCGCGCTGCGCGGCCGACTCGAGACGCGGCTGCTGTTCGGCCACCGCCGCAAGGACAAGTTCGACGCAGCCTAGATTCTGCGTCTGTCGACCTCCCGTCCGGGCGCCGCCTTTCATCGCATGACTTGGCGTCAGTCGCGCGGATCGCCGCTGGATCGGCTAGCTTTACTGTGGCCAGACGCACTATGCCGAGGCGGCGGCGACCAGCGGAGCGATGGATGGACGAAACGGTTCTCGTGATCGGCGCCGGTATCGCGGGCCTGTGCACGGCGCTGGCGCTGGGGCCGACCGGCCGCCAGGTAACGCTGCTCGAGCGGGACCCCGAACCGCCGTCGGGCGACGCGGACGAGGCGTTCCGCGACTGGAGCCGCCGGGGCGTCGGTCACCTTCGACAGAGCCACGCTTTCCTGGCGCGGCTGGGCAAGATCATCAAGACCGACCATCCGGCCCTTCGCGAGGCGTTGCTGGAGATGGGCGTGCGCGAGCTCGGCTTCGAGAGCATGCTCTGGCCTTCGCAGAAAGCGAAGTACGTCGCCAAGCCGGTCGACGCCGAATTCACCCTCCTGACCAGCCGGCGCACGACGCTGGAACTGGTGATGCGGCGCTACGTCGAGACCCTGCCGAACGTGACCATTCGCTCGGGCGCCATGGTCAAAAGGCTGCTGACCCAGCGCGACGCATCGGGCGTGCTGAGGGTCGTCGGCGTTGCGGTGGAAGAGGCGGCGGGGATCAGCGAACTGCACGCGGCGCTCGTCGTCGACGCCGGCGGCAAGAACAGCTCGTGCATCGAGCAGCTGATCGAGGAAGGCGCGCCGATCGCCGAGGAGAGCGAGACGGCGGGCATCCTCTACTTCACGCGGCACTACAAGCTCAGGCCCGGCAAGAGCGAACCGCCGCGTGAAGGCAACCCGCCATCGGGCGGCGACCTCGGGTACCTCAAGTTCGGCGTCTTCCCGGGCGACAACAATTGCTTCTCGGTCACCATGTGCGCACCCGAGATCGAGTACGAGCTGCGCAAGGCGATCGTGCGTCCCGAGATGTGGGACAGGATGATCGACAACCTGCCGGGGCTGAAAGTCTGGTGCGACGCCGAGCAGGCCGAGCCGACGAGCCGGGTGTTCGGCATGGGCGACCTGCTCAGCCGCTGGCGCGACCTCGCGCCCGACGGCAAGCCGGCGGTGCTGGGCTTCCTCGCCGTCGGCGATTGCCTCGCGCGGACCAATCCGCTGTACGGGCGGGGATGTTCGCTCGCGGCGGTGCAGGCCTACATGGTGCGCGACGTGCTCGCCGAGACCGTCGACCCGGCCGAGCGGCTGCTGTCTTACCGTCGGCGCGTGCACGACGAGCTTCGACCCTATTACCTCGCCATGCGCTCGCAGGACCGCAACGCGATCAAGCGGGCCGAACAGGCGCTGACTCCCGGCTACAAGCCGACCTTGCGCGAAAAGGTGCTGCTCAGCTTCGCCATGGACGGGGTCACCCCGGCGCTGCGCTTCGACACCGACCTTCTGCGCGAGAGCATGCGAGGTTTCCACATGCTCGAACATCCCAACGCCTGGCTGCGCAAACCCGGCAACTTCGGCAAGATCCTCGGGTACTGGGCGCGCGGAAAGAAGCGTAACCGCGCCGCCTATCCGCCCAAGGCCGGCCCAAACCGCGAGACCATGCTGCGCGCGCTGGGCCTGGCCTACGAAGCCGACATCGCCATCCTGGCGCGTGAGCGAGAGGCTCGGGCGCGGGACAGACGCAAGCTGGCCGCGTAGCCGCGGATAGAGATCAGCCGGAGCGATCACATGCCTGAGTTCAAGTCGGTCGACGCCGGCGACGCGCGCATCCGCGTCGCGCGCTGAAGGGACGGGTGCTTTGACGACCGCGCCGCGGCGGGTCAGTCGAACACCGCCGCCAGGTCCTGAGCGCCGACGCCTTCCTTCACGAAGCGCAGCTCGTAATAGACCGAGGCGATGCCGGCCGCGCCGATGAGCGCGGTCGTGGTCTGCGAGATCAGCCCCACGATCGCGCCCGAGACCATGAAGCCGACGAGGCTGTTCGGGTTCGGTCCCGCCGCGGTGAGGGCCAGCGAGCCCACGCCCGCGACGACCGTCGCGGCCATCTGGACGATGAAGCCGATCACGATCGCGATGATCGCCAGCGCGAAGATCTGGATCCGGTTGTCGCGCGTCAGCTCGAGGCTGCGGCCGAAGGCGCCGAGGAGGCCGGTCCGCTCCACGATCAGCGCCGGCGTCGCGACCGACCAGGCGAGCGCCAGCAGCACGCCGGGCACGATGAAGACGAGGAAGCCGAAGAAGACGCAGATCGCGCTGATCAGGCCGACGCCGATCAACGGCAGGAGGTTGCGCAGACCCGTGCCGAGCGCCTCGCCGAAGCCGATCCTGCTCCCCGAGAGGTCGCTGACCGTGGCATGGATCACCGCGCCCTGAAGCACGGCGTTGGCGGCGGCGGCGATCAGCCAGACCAGCGGCACGAACGCGAACGCGGCGAAGTTCACCTGGCCAGCCGCGGGCGACGACGGGTTCGAGAGCATCGGCCCCTCGGCGATGATCTGCAGCAGGCTGGCGATGCCGGTCGGAAGGCCAACCAGCAGGATCGCCAGCAGCAGGAAGGTGACGAAGTTGCGGCCCAGCACGCCGAACAGCCGCTGGATCACCCGCCCGATGTCAAACCCGGGCGCCGTCGGTATCGCGGTCATGTCTGTCGAGCCCCCAGACGCCCGGCTGCCGCCTTAGGCATACGGGAGCTAGGCGCCCGAAGGCAATCTACTCCGCCGGCTCGGCAACCTTCGCGCCCAGGGTGAAGTCGGCCGGGTTGGGCTTCAGCGTCGCGGTCCAGTAGTCGACGAGCGGGAACGGCCAGTTCTGTGAGACGCGGCCCTTGGCGTTCTTGTACCAGCTGGTCACCTGCGGCGCGCCCCAGGCCATCTTGGCGTTCATCGCGTCGACCTTCTCGTTGAAGGCGTCGTGGACGTCCTGGCGCACCTCCAGCGTTTCCGCGCCGCGCTCGGCCATCAGCTCCAGGCAGCCGGTGATGTAGCGGACCGAGCACTCCGAGAAGAAGATGATCGAGCCGTTGACCACGATGTTGGTGTTAGGCCCGTAGATCATGAAGAAGTTCGGGAAGCCCGGCGCGGTCATGCCGAGGTAGGCGCGCGCATCGCCCGCCCACTGCTCGTGCAGCTCGCGCCCGCCGCGGCCTTTCACCCGATACGTCTTCAGGAACTCGCTGGCCGTGAAGCCGGTCCCGTAGATGATGACGTCGAAGTCGCGCTTCTGGCCGTCCTTGGTGTCGATGCCGGTCGCGGTGATGCGCTCGATCGGCGAGGTGACCAGTTCGACGTTGTCGCGCTTCAGCGCCGCGATCCAGAGCCCGTCGTCGCGCAGCACGCGCTTGCCGCCGAGCGGGTAGGCGGGGATCAGGTTGGGCACGAGGTCGGGCCGGTCCTGCGCCTGGGCGCTGATGGCCATCGAGAGCATTTCGCGCATCATCGCGTTGGCGGGGCTGACCGCGCCGGGACCGCCGTTCCAGGTCGGGTCGGACTTCACCGCCTCGTAGACGCCGTCGGTGAGCATCCAGAACAGCCAGAAGCGGTACCACTTGCCGTAGAACGGCATGTGCTCGATCAGCCACTTCTCGGCCGCCGAGGTGGGCTCGTGGTAATCGGGCGTCGGCGCGAGCCAAGGCGGCGTGCGCTGGAACACCGTCAGGTGCGCCGCCTCCTTGGCGACCTCGGGCACGAACTGGAAGGCGCTGGCGCCTGTGCCGATCACGGCGACGCGCTTGCCCTTGACGTCGACGTCGTGGCGCCAGCGGGCGGAGTGGAACGACGGGCCCTTGAAGTCGCCGACGCCCGGCACGTCGGGGTAGCGCGGCTGGTTCAGCTGGCCGACCGCCGAGATCACCGCCTTGGCGGTCAGCGTCTCGGTCTGGCCGTCCTTGCCGCGGATCCGCACCCGCCAGGTCGAGCTCGGCTCGTCCCACGCCGCCTCTTCCACCTGGGTCTCGAAGCGGATGTGTTTCCTGAGGCCATGCTTGTCGGCCACGCCCTTGAAGTAGGCCAGCAGCACCGGCTGCGGCGAGAAGTGGTTCGGCCACTCGTGGTTAGGCTCGAACGAGTAGGAATAGAGGTGGCTCGGGTTGTCGACCCGGCAGTCCGGATACTGGTTCTCGAACCAGGTGCCGCCGACCTCGGGGTTCTTCTCGACGATGGTGAAGGGAACGCCGGCTTCCTTGAGCCGAATGCCGGCCAGGAGGCCCGACATGCCGGCCCCGACGATCACCACCGGCAGATTCGCCGCCGCGGCCTTCAGCTTCGGCGATGACCAGTCCGGCCGCTTCGGGTCCTCGCCCGACATCGCCAGCTCCTCCATCAGGAACGGCGCGTAATGCTCGGGGATGTCGACGCCCGCGACGAAGTCCATCAACTTGCGGACGGTGTCGAGGCTGGGCTGCGGCGGCAACGGCGCGCCGGCCAGATGCGCCTCGATCGCGGTCCTGGCCTTGGCGCGCAGCTCGGCCTGGACGGCCTCGGAGTAGCCGCCGACCTTGCTGTCGCCGAAGAAGTCGTAGACCGGCCAGTTGGCCCTGGTGATGAAGCTGGCGTCGCCAGTGAGGTGCACCAGCGCCGCGGCGAGCGCCGGCAGGTGGGCGGCGGCGAGCGCGGCGTCGAGGTCGGCGGAATGGTCGCTCATGGCGGACATCTCCCAGATATAGACGCCGAGATTGCGGCCTTGACGCAGCGGACGTCCAGAACCCTTCCCCCTCGGGGGGAAGCGCCCCGAATGCGAAGCAGAGGGGGCGTTGGGGGGAGTCTGACCTCCCCCATTGTCGCTCCCGCTGGCGCGGATCGCGACGTTTGCCCCGCTCGGGGGGAAAGGTTGCTTGCCGACCCTCGCGTCACGCGGGGCTAGCTGGCGCGCATGGCCAACACCGTCCTCATCGCCGGGGCCAGCGGCGTGATCGGCTCCGCCGCAGCCGCGCACTTCGCCTCGCTCGCGGACTGGCGCGCGCTGGGCGTCTCGCGGCGAGCGCCCAATCCGCCGCCCTCCGGCTACGAGCACGTCGCTCTCGACCTGACGGACGCCGACGCCTGCCGCGCAGCGGCTGAGCGGTTCGGCGACGTCACCCACGTCGTCTACGCGGCGCTGTTCGAGAAACCCGGCCTGATCCCAGGCTGGTACGAGCAGGACCAGATGCAGACCAACCTCGCGATGATGCGGAACCTTATGGACCCGCTCCTGGCGCGCGCGGCGGGCTTGCGCCACGTCAGCGTGCTGCAGGGCACCAAGGCCTACGGCGCGCACGTGCACCGGCTCGCCGTGCCGGCGCGCGAGGACGCCCCGCGCGATGCGCACGAGAACTTCTACTGGCTGCAGGAGGACTACATCCGCGGCCGCCAGGCAGGCTCAAACTGGAGCTTCACGATCTGGCGCCCGCAGGTGGTGTTCGGCGGCGCGGTCGGCGTGGCGATGAACCTGATCCCGATCCTCGGCGCCTACGGCGCGATCTGCCGCGAGATACGTGCGCCGTTCTACTGCCCGGGCGAGCACGGCCACGTGATCGAGGCGGTGGACGCCGACCTGATCGCCGCCGCGCTGGCCTGGGCCGCCGAGGCGCCCACGGCGCGCAACCAGACCTTCAACATCACCAACGGCGATGTCTTCGTCTGGGAGAACGTCTGGCCGGCGATCGCAGAGGCGCTGGGCCTCGCGCCCGCCTTCGGCCACCCGGTGCGGCTCTCGGAGTTCCTTCCGGCGCATGCCGACGTCTGGGACCGGATCGTCGCCAAGCATGCGCTGAGGCCGATCGCGATGGCCGATCTCGTCGGTGAGTCGCACCACTACGCCGACTTCCTGTTCGCTTGGGGCGCCGAAGGCCCGCTGGCGCCGGCGCTGGTCAGCACGATCAAGCTGCGGCAGGCCGGCTTCGGCGACTGCATCGACACCGAGGCGATGTTCGCCAAATGGTTCGCGCGGCTGGCGGAGTGGAAAGTGCTGCCCAGCCCTTGAGGCGCGGCCCTGCGTGGTTCGAGACGCGCCTTCGGCGCTCCTCACCATGACGAAGACCAAGCGGGGCGCACCGCATTCGTCATCCTGAGGAGCCGGCCCGGACTTGATTCCGGGGCGGCGTCTCGAAGGACGCACTAAGCCGACCGACCCCTCGCCGTCACCGGCCAGATCGCCTCGAGCGTGTCGCCGCGAACGACGTGGTAGGCGTCGTAGAGGTTCACGGTCGGATCGCAGTGCGGCGCGCCTAGGGTCAGGCGCTCGCCGAGCTTCGGCGGGGCGATCCCGCGCGGCGGCACGATCGCGCCGTGCTCGTCGCCCATGAAGTGGTAGGCGCTGCCCTCCGGCGCGCCGGCCAGGATCGCCGGCGGCCC
The DNA here is from genome assembly GCA_035541575.1 of Caulobacteraceae bacterium. Taxonomy (GTDB): domain Bacteria; phylum Pseudomonadota; class Alphaproteobacteria; order Caulobacterales; family Caulobacteraceae; genus Acaudatibacter. The sequence goes on from DATKMZ010000032.1 coordinate 16,527, forward strand.
GGCCTCGGTGGCCATCGCCTTGAGGCCCGCGTCGACGGTGACGAGCTGCGGGTGGCTGGCGCTGATCACGCGCGCGTCGATCACGAGCGAGGTCTCGAACGGCTGCGCCCCGTCCCCGCGCAGCGCGCAGACGCCGTACTGACGGTCCATGAAGATGTAGGAGCCGACCTGCAGCTCGGTGAAGACGCCGAGCTCGGCGTCGATCGCGTGCGTGCCGGTGCCGCCGCCGGAGACGATCGCCGGCGCGAGGCCCGCGGCCCGCAGCGCTTCGATCGCCTCGGTCAGGCGCGCCGTCTTCTGGACGATCGCCTCGCGCCGGTCGGCGTAGGCCTCGATGTGCTGCTCGGCGCCGGCGTAGAACTGCACGCCGCCGAACCTCAGCGCCGCATGGCCGGCGATCTGGCGGGCGAGCGCGACGGCCGACTCCGCGTTCGCGACCCCGGTGCGGCGAAGGCCGGGGTCGAGATCGACGAGCAGCGTCAGCGTGACGCCGGCCGCTTTGGCTGCCGCGCCGATCGCGGCCACGGCGTCGGGGTGGTCGCAACTGGCCATCAGCGTCGGGCTGCGGCCGGCCAGCGCGACCAGCCGCTCGACGCCAGCCTCGCCGACCACGGGCGAGGTGATCAGGATGCCTTCGATCCCACCTTCGGCCAGCGCCTCGGCCTCGCCGAGCTTGGCGCAACAGACGCCGAGCGCGCCGGCGGCGACCTGTCGCCGCGCGATGTCGACGCTCTTGTGGGTCTTGGCGTGAGGGCGGAGCTTCAGCCCCGCGGCGGCCGCGAACGCCGCCATCGTCGCGATGTTGCGGTCTAGCGCCTCGACGTCGAGCACCAGCGCCGGCGTGTTCAGGCTCCGCCGCGATCCCTGCCGGCCGATCAGATGCGCATGCAGTCGCTCGGCTTCCATCCCACCCTCCGCTCATGCCGGCCGAAGCCGGGACCCAGGCGGGAAGCAGTTGCACGGGCCGGCTCGCGCCGGAAGGGCGCTCCTCG
>DATKMZ010000033.1:0-5265 GCA_035541575.1 Caulobacteraceae bacterium
CGCCGGCCGGCGCCATCCAGAGCCCCGAGACCGGATCGGCGCCCTCGATGGCGATGCTGATGCGCTCGGCGTCCATGGCCGCGACAATAGCCCGGGCGCGCCGTCCCGCCAGGGGCTCTCGCCCCATGGACGCGCCGCGGCCGCGCCGGCATGCTGGACGCGGAGGTTTCATGGCCGGCGGCATCGACACCTATCGCGCCAAGCGGCGGTTCGCGAGGACGCCGGAGCCAGCCGGCGGCGACGTCGCCCGTGGCGATCCGATCTACGTGATCCAGAAGCACCACGCCCGGCGCATGCACTACGATCTGCGCCTGCAGATCGGCGATGCGCTGAAGAGCTGGGCGGTGCCGGAGGGCCCGTGCCTGGATCCCAAGGTCCGGCGCTTCGCCAAGCTGGTGGAGGACCACCCGCTCGAGTACGCCACGTTCGAGGGCCGGATCCCCGACGGGAACTACGGCGCGGGCACGGTGATCGTCTGGGACCGTGGAACCTGGGTGACGCTCGCCGAGCCCGAAGCAGCCCTCGCCGCGGGGGAGATCAAATTCCGCCTCGCTGGCGAGAAGCTCTCCGGCGGCTGGATGCTCAAGCGCCTGCCGGACGATCCGACCAACTGGCTCCTGATCAAGGAGCGGGACCCCTCCGCCCGGCCGCTGGCGGACTACGACGTGCTGGTGGAGGCGCCGAACAGCGTCGTCACCGGCCGCCCGGTCGATGAGGAACCCGCGCCGCCCAAGCCGAAGGCGACGCGGCGACAGGCCGGGAAGCTCCCGGGCAGCGTCGCCGCGCCGATGCCGGCGAAATGGCGTCCGCAGCTGGCGTCGGCGGCCGACATGGCGCCGCGCGGCAAGGGCTGGCTGCATGAGATCAAGCATGACGGCTATCGCACGCTCGTGTTCTTCGAAGGTGGCCGCGTGAAGCTGATCACGCGCAACGGTCACGACTGGACCTACCGCTACAGCGCGCTCGCCAAGGCGTTCGAGAAGCTGCCCTGCAAGAGCGCGATCCTCGACGGCGAGGTGGTGGTGCAGGACCCGCGCGGCGTGACCTCGCTCGACCTCCTGGAGAAGGCGCTCAGCGAAGGCGACAGCCACGCGATGACCTACTTCGCGTTCGACCTCGTCTACCTCGACGGCTTCGACCTTTCGGGCGTGAAGCTGATCGACCGCAAGGCCGCGCTCGCCGGCCTGATCGACCCGCTGATCGACGCCCGCTCGCCGATCCAGTTCAGCGAGCACGTCGAGGGCGACGGCCAGGCGCTGTTCGCCGAGGCGAGCCGCATGGGACTGGAGGGGATCGTCTCCAAGCGCGCCGACGCTCGGTATCTGCAGTCGCGATCGACCAGCTGGGTGAAGGTCAAGAAGGTCGAGGTCGGGACCTTCGTGATCATTGGTTTCCTCTCCAACATGCCGCGCGCCGCCTCATCGCTGATCCTCGCGGAGGAGCGGGAAGGCGAACTCGTCTACGCCAGCCGCGTTGGTTCGGGCATCAGCGACGAGAAGGCGCGCGAGCTCTACGATGCCCTTTCGAGAAAGCTGCGGGACAAGCCGGCAGTCCCGGTCCCGAAGACGCCGGGCGCGCAGTGGGTCGAGCCGGCCTGGACCGTCGAGCTGGGCTACCGCAGCCGCTCCGCACAGGACGCGCCGCGCGCGCCGGTGTTCCTCGGCTTCGCGCCGCGCAAGGCGGCGAAACCCGTGAAGGCGCTCAAGCCCAAGCTGATCGGCGACCGCGACCTCGCCGCGATCCACCTCACCAACCCCGAGCGAGAGATGTTCGCCGGCAGCGGCGTCACCAAGCTGGACCTCGCGCTCTACTACGCCCGCGTCGGCGACTGGCTGCTGCCCGAGCTCCTGCGCCGGCCGGTGACGGTGATCCGTTGCCCCACCGGCGACATCAAGGACCTGTTCTACCAGCGCCACGCGTTCCACGGCCTGCCGCCGGGGGTCGAGACCATCCACCTCGCCAACGAGGAGGACCGCAACGACTTCATCACGGTCACGGAACCGCGCGGCTATCTGGGCCTGACCCAATTCGGCGCGGTCGAGTTCCACCTCTGGGGCTGCCGGATCGACGACCCGGAGCACCCCGACCGGATCGTCCTCGACCTCGATCCGGACGAGAGCCTGTCGTGGCCAAGGGTCTGCGACGGCGCCGAGCTGCTGCGCGAGCGGCTGGAGAGCATGGGGCTGCGGCCATTCCTGCGCACGACCGGCGGCAAGGGCCTGCACCTCGTGCTCGCGCTCGAAAGCGGCCACGACTGGCCGCTGGTGAAAGGCTTCGCCGAGGCGATCGCGCGGGCGATGGCGGCGGACCATCCCTCGACGTTCACCGCGATCGCGACCAAGGAACGTCGTAAAGGCCGAATTTACCTCGATTACTTAAGAAACGCCCGCGGCGCGAGCGCGGTGGCGTCTTACTCGCTTCGCGCCCGTCCTACGTTTCCGGCGGCGACGCCGATCGCGTGGGAAGAGTTGCGGCGGTTGTCGGGCGGGAACGCTTTCGACCGTCTTACCGTGGTGAAGCGGCTGGAGACCCTGGCCGCGGACCCTTGGGATGAGCTAACATCAAGTTCCGTCAAGATCACGCCGAAGATGCGTCGTGACGTGGGCCTGAAAACATAAGGGGTGTCCGGATGGCCGGGCGTGCAACCTGGAAGGGGTATCTGAAGCTCTCGCTGGTCTCGTGTCCGGTGAAGCTCTACCCCGCGACGTCGGCGGCCGCCGGCAAGATCTCGTTCAACCTGCTGCACAAGGACACGATGAACCGCGTCCAGCAGAGATACCACGATCCTGAGCTCGGCGAGATCGATCGTGCGGATCTGGTCAAGGGCTACCAGTTCGAGAAAGACAAATACGTCGTTGTCACGCCGGAAGAACTCGACGAGATCGAGATCGAATCGAGCAAGACCATCGACATCGACGGCTTCGTCGACGCCTCCGAGATCGACGACATCTATCTGGACTCGACCTATTACCTGGCGCCGGACGGTCCGATCGCCGAGGAGACTTTCAGCGTGATCCTCGAGGCGATGAAGCGGGCCCACAAGGCGGCCATCGCGCGGATCGTGCTCTCCGGCCGCGAACGGCTGGTGGTGATCAAACCTATCGAGGACGGCTTCCGTCTCACCACGCTGCGCTCGGCCAAGGAGGTGCGAGCGCCATCGACCGCGCTCGAGCACCTGAATGCGAAATACTCGCCCGACATGCTGGGCATGGCCGAGCAGATCATCGCCCAGAAGCCGATCGAGTTCGCACCGGAGAACTTCGAGGATCGCTACGAGGAGGCGCTGCTCACCCTGGTGCGCTCGAAGATCAACGGCGGCCAGCCGGTGATCACCAAGGCGCCCGAGCGCGGGAACGTCGTCAATCTGATGGACGCGCTGCGCCGCAGCATCGAGGCCGAGCGCCGCCCGCCCGCGCCCAGCCTCGGCAAGGCGCCCGCCGCGGCCAAGGCCGCCGGCAAGAAGCCGGCCGCCAAGGCGGTCGCCGCGCCAGCTCCTGCGCCTGCGAAGAAGAAGAAGTCGTCGGCCGCTTGACGTCATGGACCTTCGCGGTCGCTCGGTAGCGCTCTATGGTAGGTTCACCCCGGGCGTCCGCGACCGCTTGCAGCGTGACGTTCTCGCCGGCGGCGGCCAGGTGGCCCGTGACCTGACGCGCCGCAGCGACGCGCTCGTCGTCGGTGCCCTGGCGACGGCCTTCATCGACACCGGCGCTCTGCCAGCCCGCCTGGCGACGGCGCGCGAGCGCGGCCTGCCGGTCTTCTCTGAACGCGCCTTCGCCGCCGCCCTGACCGGGGCGCCCGCCGACGGCGGAGCGACACTTCCGCTCGCCACAGCCCTCGCTCCGACCGCCCTCACGACCGCCGACGCCGAGCTGCTGGCCGCGTTCGACCTGGTCGAGCTTCAGGACAATCACTGCCGCTTCGGCGACGCGGGCGTGATCCGCACGCTGGCCGAGCTTGTCGCTCAAGGCCGCTCGCGCGGCGAGGCCGTGGCGATCCTGGCCCGCGCCCGCGATGTCGCTCCGGTCGGCCGCCACAAGATCGTGCTGACCGGTTCCGGCGAGGCGGTGCTGCAGTGGCAGGATGGGCTGACCACGCTCGAGGGCCAGGGCGTGCTGGCCCTCGACGAGGATCACGCGAGCCTCGACGAGCTCTTCGAGCGCGCCGCTCTGACGGAAGCGGCCGGCGACCTCGACGGGGCCGCACGGCTCTACGACATCTGCGCCCGGTCCGATCGGACGGACGCCATCGCGCCCTATAACCTCGCCAACATTCGTCTTGAACAGGGCGCCAACGAGGAAGCTGCGCTCGGCTATCAGCGCGCCCTCGCCCGCGACCCGCGCTTCGCCGAGGCCCGCTACAACCTCGCCCAGGCGCTCGAAGGGTCGGGCAAGCTCGACGCCGCGGCGATCGAACTGACCCGCCTGCTCGAGTCCGACCCGACCTACGCCGACGCCGTCTTCAACCTGGCGCAGTTGCGCATGAGCGCCGGGAACATGGCGGAGGCCAAAGGCCTCTACGAGCGCTACCTCTCGCTCGATCCGCCCGCGCCGTGGGCGGCGACGGCGCGCAAGGCGATCATCTATTGCGCCGTCTCCGCGGGTGAGCAGCCTCGACCCTCCTGACCTTTCAGCCTTGGATCAAATGCCAGCGGAGATCGTTGTGCTTCGATCAAGGAAGGAGGTTTCCTGATGGACACCAGAACCGCAACGCTGCTCGCGGCGGCCGCCGCGCTGACCTCGAGCCCCGGGTTGGCGTCGACGCCGGCTTCGGAAGCGCCGGTCCCGAGAGTCAGCTCATACGCCGAGTTGCTGCAGCCGATCCCGAACGCGACCGAGCGTCTGAGAGCGGCGGATCTCGACACGTCGAACGCCGCGGAACAGCCGCAGCTGATCGAGACCCAGTACTACCGCGACCATCATCACCACCACCACCACCACCACAGTCGAGAGTGGTACCGTTCTCACGGCTATTGGTGGAATGGCGGCGCGTGGGTGCTTCGTCCACGGCGCCATCATCACCACCATCATAACAACAACTACTGAGGGGCCGAGGCGCGTCGGCGGACCGGGAGAGCTCCGCCGCCACCCCCGAGCTATCCCTGATCGCGCGCCTTTGCGGCGCGGAACATATGCCGGTACGTGCCGTCGAAGACCGTGTTGGTCGATGAGAGCCAGCGCGTGTTCTCGGCGAGCGCGTCTCGGTTGGCGGCGATCCGACGCGAGCGAAGCTCGCGCTCCGCCGCCTCTTCCGCCTCCATCGGCGCCA
>DATKMZ010000034.1:0-18060 GCA_035541575.1 Caulobacteraceae bacterium
ACCTCGGAGGTGCCGATCCCCTGCGCCAGCGCGCCGAACGCGCCGTGGGTGGAGGTGTGGGAGTCGCCGCAGACCACGGTCATGCCGGGCTGGGTGCGGCCCTGCTCGGGCCCGACGACGTGGACGATGCCGTTGCGCGGATCGCCCATCGGGAAGAACTCGATCTTGTGCTGGGCCACGTTGCGCGTGAGCGTCTCGAGCTGCAGCCGCGCCTCCTCGTCGGCCACCGCCGCGACGCCGAGCGCCTGGCCTTCGGTCGGCACGTTGTGGTCGGCCACGGCGAGCGTCCGGTCCGGCCGGCGCACGCCGCGATGCGCGGCCCTGAGCCCCGCGAACGCCTGCGGGGTCGTCACCTCGTGGATCAGGTGGAGGTCGATGTAGAGCACCGACTCGCCGTTGGCGTCGGTCGAGACGAGGTGCGTGTCCCAGATCTTGTCGTAAAGCGTCTTGCCGGGCATGGCGGGCATGTAAGGCCGGCCTTGGAGGCCGTCCAGCGCCGGAGGTGGAGATGGCGTCGGAAGAGATCGTGCGCGAAGGCGGCTGCATACAAAGATCGGCTGGCTCAGCCTGAACGACGGGTTGCCGCAGTACGGCGAGCTCGCGCCATGACATGGAGAAGGCGCGGCCGTGTTCGCCGTCACGCCCCTCGGAGCGAAGCGCAGACCCGGGACGGACGCGACGCCGCCCTTGCTGGATGCCGTTTGGCAGCCGTTTGGCCGGCCCCGGAGCGACCTGCGGCCGTCCAGGGTGACGAACGGCGGCTCTAGGCGATCCCCGCGCGCAGGAAGTCGTGCATGTGCACGGCGCCCACCAGGCGTCCCGCCTCGCAGACGAACAGCAGCATGATCGGCCGGGCGCGCTCGTTCATCAGCCGCATCGCTTCGCTCGCCAGCATATCGGGCTCGACCGCCACCGGCGTGCGGGTCATGTGGTCGGCCACCGGCGAGGTGAGGTCAGCCTTGCCCAGCGCACGGCGCACGTCGCCGTCGGTCAGCGCGCCGACCAGACGGCCCGCGCCATCGACCACCGCGACACCGCCGTACCAGACGTTGGCGGTGATGACGTCGATCGCCTCGGCGAACGTCGCGCCGTCGCCGACCTTCGGCACGGCGTCGCCGACGCCCATCAGCTCACCCACGGTCCGCAACTGTGAGCCGAGCTTGCCGCCAGGGTGGATCGCCTTGAAGTCGCGCGCCGAGAACCCGCGCGCCTCCAGCAGGGCCATGGCGATCGCATCGCCGAGCGCCAGCTGCATCGTCGTCGACGTCGTCGGCGCCAGCCGGTTTGGGCAGGCCTCCTCGGCGGCCGGCAGCACGAAGGCGATCGACGCGGCCTTGACGAGCGCGCTGCTGGCGCCGGAGGCCACCGCGATCAGCGTCACGTCGAAGCGCTTGCAGTAGTGGATCACGTCGCGCAGCTCCGGCGTCTCACCCGACCAGGACAGCGCCAGGACCACGTCACCAGCCCCGATCATGCCGAGATCGCCGTGGCTGGCCTCCGCCGGATGCAGGAAGAACGCGGGCGTGCCGGTGGAAGCGAGCGTGGCGGCGACCTTGCGCGCGACGTGCCCGCTCTTGCCCATGCCGGTGACGACGATCCGCCCCTCGGCCGCCAGCAGCGTCTCGACCGCGTCGTCGAACGCGCTTCGCAGGTCGGTCCTCAGCGCGGCGGCGAGGGCGTTCAGGCCGTCGATCTCGGCGGTCATCGTGCGCATGGCGGAGGCTGCGTGGTCCGCCGTTTCGCGCCTTGGGGCTCTCTGGGCCACGCTCGCAATGCTCCGCATTCGGCTTCTCCTTAAACACCTTAGGGCGCCCCATCCGTCGCTACCAAGCGTCGAGAACAAACCGAAACAGTCGGTTACGGAGATTGTGTCGCCGGTGGGGGCGAAGCGCCCTATCTGCCCCGCAATTGGTTCCAAAGCTTGACGGTTCTATGATTCCGTTCATCGACCTCGCCGCGCAGCAGGTGCGCCTGAAGCCGCGCATCGACGCGGCGATCCAGAAGGTGCTGGCGCACGGGGCCTACGTGATGGGTCCGGAGGTTCGCGCGTTCGAGGACCGGCTGGCGAGCTTCGGCGCGGCGCGGCGCGCGCTTTCATGCGGCAACGGCACCGACGCGCTCGCGCTGCCGCTGATGGCCTGGGAGATCGGGCCAGGCGACGCGGTGTTCTGTCCCTCGTTCACCTTCGCCGCGACGCCCGAGGTGATCCCCTGGACCGGCGCGACGCCGGTGTTCGTCGACATCCTGCCGGACAGCTACAACATCGATCCCGACCACCTGGAAGCGGCGATCGACGCGGTGGAGGCCAAGGGCGAGCTGACGCCGCGCGCCGTGATCGCGGTCGACCTGTTCGGCCAGCCTGCCGACTATCCGCGGCTGGCCGAGATCTGCCGCCGGCGCGGGCTGAAGCTCATCGCCGACTCGGCGCAGGGTTTCGGCTGCACGCTGCACGGCCGCCATCCGGTCCACTGGGCCGATGCGGCGACCACCAGCTTCTTCCCGGCCAAGCCGCTCGGCGGCTACGGCGACGGCGGGGCGGTGCTGACCGACGACGAGCGGCTCTACGAGCGGATGGATTCGCTCCGCGTGCACGGCAAGACCGTGAAGAGCGACATCAACGGCCATCCGCTGCCGCACGATCCGAAGTACCTCAACATGCGCATCGGCATGAACTCGCGGCTCGACACGCTGCAGGCGGCGATCCTGCTCGAGAAGCTGGCCGTGTTCGACGAGGAGATCGAGCTGCGCCAGGAGGTGGCCGGCCGCTACGCCGCCGGGCTCGACGGCCACGTGCTCTCAACGCCGAAGGTGATCGAGGGCGGCGTCTCGGTATGGGCCCAGTACGTGATCGAGCACCACGACCGCGACGGCCTGGCTGAGCATCTGAAGGCCCTGGGCGTGCCGACGGCGGTCTACTACCCGGTGCCGATGCACCGCCAGGCGCCCTACGCCTGCTTCCCGATCGGCCCGGGCGGCCTGCCAGTCTCCGACGAGAAGGCCTCGCGCGTGCTCGCACTGCCGATGCACGCCTACCTGACCGAGGACGTGCAGGACCACATCATCGAAGCGGTGCGCGGCTACAACGGCTAGGGGTCGGCCGTTGACATCAGTATATCATATGCCGATATCAGACCGATGCGCACGCTTGTCGACATCCCGGACGACCAGCTCGCCGAGCTGACCAGGCTTGCTGAACGCGAGAAGGTTTCGCGCGCGTCGCTGGTGCGCCAGGCCATATCTGATCTGCTGGCGTCGAAGCGCCAGCTGACGGGCAACGCCGCCATCGACGCCGCATTCGGCATCTGGTCGGACATGACGGAAGATAGTCTGACCTACGAGCGGCGACTTCGCGACGAATGGTGAAAGCGCTCTTTGACAGCAACATCCTCATCGATCACCTGAAGGGCGTTCCCGACGCCAGCAGCGAGATCGTTCGTTACGACGATCGGGCGATCAGCATCGTTACCTGGATCGAGATCCTGGTAGGCGCGAGTCCCGCGAACGAGGCGAGCGTGAGGGCGTTCCTTGGAGGGTTCGTCGTGTTCGATCTCGGCCAGTCGGTCGCAGAAGAGGCGGCCTCGCTGCGCCGCATCCACCGCCTGAAGCTGCCGGACGCCGCAATATGGGCCACCGCGCGAATTGACGGACGCCTGCTGGTGACCCGCAACACCAGGGACTTTCCCGCGGGAGATCCCGGCGTTCGCCACCCCTACGTCGTCTGAGCGGGGCTAGCCACCACCCCGCGCCAGCATCGCCTCCAGCGTCGAGAGCTCGTCTGCCTCTCGGGCGGGTTTGTCCCAGCGGATGCGGTTGATCCTCGGGAAGCGCATGGCGACGCCGGAGCGATGGCGGGTCGAGCGCTGGAGCCCCTCGAACGCCACCTCGAGCACGAGGCCGAAATCGCGGTCGGCGCGCACGGAGCGCACCGGACCGAACCGCTCCACAGTGTGGTCGCGGACGAACTTGTCGAGCAGCTTCAGCTCCTCGTCGGTGAAGCCGAAGTAGGCCTTGCCGACCGGCGTCAGGCTGCGCTGGCCGGCCTCGTCCTCGCGCCAGACGCCGAAGGTGTAGTCGGAATAGAAGCTCGATCGTTTGCCATGGCCGCGCTGGGCGTACATCAAGACCGCGTCGATCAGGTGCGGGTCGCGCTTCCACTTGAACCACGGCCCCTTTGGCCGACCGGCCTCGTAGATCGAGTCCCAGCGCTTGAGCATGACGCCCTCGGCGCACTGGGCATCGCCGGCGGGCGGGTCGGCGCGGAGCGCGGCGAGCGCGTCCCAGCTCGCGAACGGCTGCAGCGGCGAAAGATCGATCCGGGGCGAGCGGCTCTTGGCCACGAACGCCTCCAGCCGCGCGCGCCGCTCGCGGAACGGCAGCTGGCGCAGGTCCTCCTCGGCGTCGAGCAGCAGGTCGTAGGCGCGGATGGCGGCGGGGTAGCCCGCCATCAGCTTCGCGTCGGCGGTCTTGCGGTTCAGCCGCTGCTGGAGATCGCCGAACGGGGCCACACGCCCGCCCCGCATCACCAGCAACTCGCCGTCGATCACGCCCTCGAAGTTGATCGCGCCGACCACGTCCGGGAACGCGGCCGAGACGTCCTCGCCGGTGCGGCTCCAGAGCCGGATCTCGCCGCGCTCGCAGACCGCCTGCACGCGGATGCCGTCCCACTTCCACTCGGCCGCGTAGTCGGCCGGGTCGAGCCGGGCGAGATCGACCGCCTCGTCCAGCGCCTGCGCCAGCATCACCGGCCGGAACCGGCCCGGCGCGTCGGGCGAAGGCCGTTCGCTGCGGCCCTCGAGCCAGGCGAACAGGTCCTCGTAGGGCGGCCGCAGCACGTGCCAGACCTCTTCGATCTCGGCCACGTCGACGCCGCCAAGGTCGGCCGCGGCCTGCTTGGCCAGCCTGGCCGAGAGCCCCACCCGCAATCCGCCGGTGAGCAGCTTCAGCAGCGCCCAGCGCCCGTCGGGATCGAGCGCGTCGAGCCAGCCCTCGATCAGGCTCTGCACCTCGGCGCGCGCGGCGGTGCGAAGCGCCTCGACCACCTCAGACAGTTCCGGCTCGCGGTTGGCGCCCGGGCTCGCCGGCCAGACCAGCGCGACGGTTTCGGCGAGGTCGCCGACGAAATCGTAGGACCAGCCGAACAGCACCGGGTCCATCCGGCCTTCGATCGCCTTGCGGATCGCCGCCGGCTTGGCCGCGCCGAACGTCAGCGCGCCGGTCAGCGAGGCCAGCGCCCAGCCGCGGTCCGGGTCGGGCGTCTCCTTCAGGAAGTCGCGGACGAGCGTCAGCTTGGCGTTGCGCCCCTGCGTCAGCGAGAGACGGTCGAGCAGGCGGGCGAAAGCGCGCATCAGGCGGCGCCTGCACGAGCGCCGGAATGGCCTTGCGCGGCCTCAGGGCGTTGCCGTTCCAGGCTCAATCTTCCTCGTCCTCGTAGCCGACCAGCGCCAGGGCCCGAGCCGGCAGGCCGTGGAGGTCGCACCAGCGGGCCAGCGCCTCCTCGCGGCCATGGGTGATCCAGACCTCGCCCGGGGCGAGCTCGGCCAGCGTTCCCGTCAGCTCGTCCCAGTCGGCGTGGTCGGAGATGACGAGCGGCAGTTCGACGCCGCGCTGGCGCGCCCGCGCCCTCACCCGCATCCAGCCCGAGGCGAGAGCGCCGACCGGATCGGCGAAGCGCCGGGTCCAGCGGTCGGCCAGCGCGCCGGGCGGCGCGATCACGATCTCGCCGGCGAGATCGCGCTTGTCGCCTTCGGTCGTGGCCGGCGCGAGCGGGCCGAGCTCGATCCCGAACTCGCCGTAGAGCCCGTTCAGCCGGTCGAACGCGCCGTGGACGAATATCGTCCGGTCCCAGCCACCCTCGCGCAGCAGGGCGATGATCCGCTGCGCCTTGCCGAGCGCGTAGGCGCCGACGAGGTGCGTGCGCTCGGGGAACTGCTCGACCGATCGCAGCAGCTTGCGGATCTCGCCGGCGGCGTCCGGATGGCGGAACACCGGCAGGCCGAACGTGGCCTCGGTGACGAAGACATCGCACGCGACCGGCTCGAACGGGGGGCAAGTGGGATCACGCCGGCGCTTGTAGTCGCCGGAGACGACCACCGTCAGGCCCCGCCAGCGGACCACCACCTGCGCCGATCCAAGCACGTGACCGGCGGGCGCCAGCGTCACCTCGACTCCGTCGCGGGCGATCGTCTCGCCGTAGGCCAGCGGGCGCGCCGCGCCGGCGAAGCCCTCGCCGTAGCGCACAGCCATGATCGCCAGCGTCTCGGGCGTCGCAGCCACCGCCTGGTGGCCGGCGCGGGCGTGGTCGGAATGCCCGTGGGTGACCACCGCCCGCGCCACCGGTCGCGTCGGGTCGATGTAGAAGTCGCCGGGCGGGCAGTAGAGCCCGGCGGGACGCGGGCAGACGAGGCTCTCGGGGCGGATCACGTCGCCAATATAGGCGCACGGTTTCGTCACCTTGCGTCAGCACCCTATAGACGTGGGCATGACCGACGAGACGCGCGTCCCCGAAGAGCCGATGAGCGACGCCATGCGCGGCGACCTCGCCGCGCGCGGCACGGCCCTGTCGCTGGCCATGGGGTTCGAGACGTTGTCGGACCGCGGCTGCGTCATGCGCGCGCCGTTTCGTGACGACCTGGTGGGCGATCCGGCCGAGGGCGGTCTCGCCGGCGGCGTGATCTTCGCGCTCCTCGACCAGACCTGCGGCATGGCGATCAGCTTCGCGCTGCGCGCCCGGGCCGAGGCGGAAGGCCGCGAGCTGCGGCCCGGCGGGATGGCGACGCTGGACTTCCGGCTCGACCATATCCGCCCGCCGCGGCCGGGCGCCGGCGTGACCGCCGAGGCCGAATGCCTGAAGCTTTCCGGCGACGTCGCGGTGGTGCGCGGCTGGGCCTACGAGGACGACAAGTCCGACCCGATCGCCGCCGCGCAGGCCGCCTTCATGATCACCAACGCGCCCCTGACCAGCGTATGACAGACGTCGCTGTCGACCCTCAGGCGCTGCTCGACGCCTGGCCCTACGCCCGCTTCCTCGGCGCGCGCCTGGAAGCCGGCGTGGCTGTGCTGCCGTTCGCCGAGCGGCTGATCGGCAACCCGATCCTGCCGGCGCTGCACGGCGGCGTGGTCGCCTCGTTCCTCGAGCTGGCGGCGCTGGCGAAGCTCGACGCCGAGGGCCGGCGCGCGCGCACCATCGACATCACCGTCGACTACCTGCGCCCGGCCCGGTCCGTCACCACCTACGCCGAGGCCCGCATCCTCAAGCTCGGCCGCCGCGCAGCGAACCTCGCCGTCGAAGCCTGGCAGGAAGATCGCGAGAGCCCCGTCGCGGCGCTGCGCGGCCACTTCATGATCCTGGGGCCGCCGGCCTGACCTAGCCTTCCTACCTCGTCACCCCGGGCGGAGCGCATCGCCCCGCTGCGGCCGGGGTGACGGTTGCGGATTTCAGAGGAACTCTCTGAGCCGCATCCACGCCGCCAGCTTCTCGGCGAAGGGGCGCGCGGCGTAGGCCGGGCTGCTGGACGGCAGCGCAATCAGTGCGACGCCCGCATCCGCGCCGATCTGCTGCGCGCCGAGCCGCCACGAGGTTCCGCCGTTGAAGCCGACGGCGCGCAGGGCCGGCAGCGCCGCGACCAGCGCGGGGAGGGCGTTGGCGGCATGGTTGCGGATGTTCGCATCGAGGCTGCCGGCGCGTTCGGCGCTCTTCACCACGTCCCAGAGCCCGACGTGCGCGGCGCCGAGCGCGGCGAGGCGGTCGGCGTAGGCTAGGCGTTTCGGATCTAGATCGGCGCCGATCACCGCCCCGATCAGCCGCCAGAACTGGTTCTGCGGGTTGCCGTAGTACTCGCCCTTGGCCAACGACATCTCGCCGGGCAGGCTGCCCAGGACGAGCACACGCGTCTGCGGATCGACGACCGGCTGGAACGACGACTTGGCGGTCGCGGGCGCCGCGCTCACGCCAGGTTCTCGATCTCCACCGGCTCCAGTTCGTCGGCCGGCGTGAAGCCGAACACGCGGCCGTAGAAGTAGAGCTCGGCCTCCTTGGCGCGGATCATGTTTTCGGCGCGGCGGAAGCCGTGGCCCTCGCCGGCGAACTCGATGCAGGCCACCGGCACGCCCTTGGCGCGCAGCGCGTCGCGGATCATGTGCGCCTGGTTCGGCGGCACGATCGGGTCCTCGGCGCCCTGCAGGATCAGCAGCGGCGCGGTGAAGCCGGAGAGGTGATTGATCGGCGAGCGTGCGTCGTAGACCGCCTTGGCCGCCGGCCAGGGGCCGATCAGGCCGTCCAGATAGCGGCTTTCGAACTTGTGCGTGTCGCGGGCGAGCGCCTCGAGGTCGGCGACGCCGTAGAAGTCGCCGCCGGCGGCGAAGACGTCGCTCTGGCTGAGCGCCGCCAGCGTGGTGAACCCGCCGGCGCTGCCGCCGTGGATCGCGATGCGCTTGGCGTCGACGCGGCCGGCATCGGCCAGATGCCGGGCGGCGGCGATCACGTCCTCCACGTCAACGACGCCCCACTGGCCCTCGAGCAGCTGGCGGTAGGCGCGGCCGTAGCCGGAGGAGCCGCCGTAGTCGACGTCGACCAGCGCGAAGCCACGGCTGGTCCAGTACTGGATCCCCAGACTGAAAGCGGCCGACGCCCCGCCGGTGGGGCCCCCGTGCGCCTGCACGATCAGCGGCGGCCGCTCGCCCGACGGCGCGGCGAAACCGTCGTTGGCCGGCGGGTAGTAGAGCGCGTGCGCCGTGCGGCCGTTGGCGCTCGGGAAGCTGATCGCCTCGGCCTTCGAGATACAGCCGGCCGGCACGCTGGCGGGCGAGGGCCGGCGCAGCACCTGGTGCGCGCCGGTCGCAATATCGATCGTCACCACCGCCGAGGTCTGCGTCGCTGAATGCGCGATCGCGGCGATCCGGGTCGCATCGAGCCGGTGGATCGAGCTCAGCGCCAGGAACGGCATCTCGATCGGCCGCGCCGAGCCGGCGGTCGGCTCGATCACCAGCAGCGTCTCGCCGCCGGCCTCCCGCGCGGCCGCGACGATCTTGCCGTCGTCCATCAGCGCGTAGTTGGCCTGGCCGAGGCCCCAGAGCGGCCCGGCGAACTCGGCCCGCGTCGGCAGGATCGGGCGCGGCGCGCCGTCACGCTCGTCGTAGAGATTCCAGAAGCCGCTCTCGTCGGAGATCCAGACGAGGCCGCCTGCCTCGGTCCACTGCGGCTCGAGCACCGAGACGCCCTCGCCGCCGGCGACCTGGCGCCGGTTCGCGAGCCTCCCGTCCGTCAGGTCGGCGACGTAGAGCCGGGTCGCATCCCACGGCATGGCCGGGAAGTCCCAGGCGATCCAGGCCAGGCGCGCGCCGTCGGGGCTCAGCCGCGGGTAGGCGACGAAATCGGACTCGCCGAACAGCACATCGCCCGCGCCGCCCTTGCCCGGAATGCGCACGATCGCGTTCCTTACGTGCTCCGGATCGGTGTGATCCTCGCGCACGGCGATCAGGCCGCCACCCGGCGCCGCAACGGCGTCGGCATAGCGATAGCCTTCGGGCGTCACCGCTTCCCCGCCGCCCGCCCCCTGGCGGTAGAGTTTCTGGTCGCGGAAGTTGCTGAACCAGAGCCCGTCGGGGGCGACGCAGTAGGGCGCGCCGCCGTATTCGTGGACGCGGGTCCGGACGTTGAGGCCCTGCGGCGTCAGCTGGCGCGCCTCGCCGCCTTCGAGCGTCATCGCCACCAGCCGCCCGCCCTCCGCCGGCCGGCTCTCGAGCCAGTAGAGCCTGCCCTGGAAGACGCGCAGGTCCGCCAGCCCGATCGCGCCCTCGGCCAGGCTCGCGGCCGAGATCGGCGAGGTCCAGGCGCCGTAGGGTCTCACCTGCGTCATTCGGCCTCCACGCGCTGCGCCCCACGATGGGACCAGGGCGGCCCGATGGCGCCATTGACCCTGGCGGGCCCACCCATTACGCCCCTCGCCCCATGCTTCAAGGTCTGACCCGTCTGGCGCGCGAGGCCCGCCCGTGGACCTTCGCCGAGGCGCGCAACATCCTGGCGCGGGTCCTGCGCCTGCGCCTGGACGACGCCGAGCGCGATGCGGCGGCGACGCTGATCGACGCGGGCCGGGTGCGCGAAGCGGTGGAGACCTTCCCGGCGCTCGCCCAGCCAGTGGTGTTCCAGTGCGGCTACGGCGCCTCGGGCCTGCCGCACCTGGGCACCTTCGGCGAGGCCGCGCGCCCGACCATGGTGCGCACCGCCTTCCGTGCGCTGACCGACGACGCGATCCAGACGCGGCTCTTGGTCGTCTCGGATGACATGGACGGGCTCCGCAAGATCCCCGACAACGTGCCGAACCGGGCGATGCTGGAGGAAGACCGCGACAAGCCGGTCACCAGCGTACGGGACCCGTTCGGCGAGTACGAGAGCTTCGGCGCCCACAACAACGCCCGCGCCCGCGCCTTCTTCGACAGCTTCGGCTTCGACTACGAGTTCGTGTCGGCGACCGAGAACTACCGCTCGGGGCGCTACGACGAGGTGCTGCGGCTGATCCTGGAGCGGTTCGACGCGGTGCAGGCGGTGATGCTTCCGACACTGGGCGACGAGCGTCGCGCCACCTATTCGCCCTTCCTGCCGATCAGCCCCAAGACCGGGCGCGTGCTGCAGGTTCCGACGCTGGAGCGCCACGTCGACCGGGGCACGATCGTGTTCGCGGACGAGGGCGGGGCGCTCACGGAGGTTCCGGTCACGGGCGGCTACGTGAAGCTGCAGTGGCGGCCGGACTGGGCGGCGCGCTGGACCGCGCTCGGCGTCGACTACGAGATGTCGGGCAAGGACCTGGTCGACTCGATCCGCATCTCCAGCCGCATCTGCAGGGTGCTAGGCGCCGAGCCGCCGGAGACCTTCACTTACGAGCTGTTCATGGACGAGATGAACCAGAAGATCTCGAAGTCGAAGGGCAATGGCCTGACCATGGAGGAGTGGCTGCGCTACGGCGCGCCGGAGAGCCTGGCCTACTACATGTTCACCTCGCCGAAGTCGGCCAAGCGGCTCTATTTCGACGTGATCCCGAAGGCGACCGACGAGTACCTGCAGCACCTCGACGCCTACAATCGACAGCGGGCGGAGGGCGGCAACGCCGCCAATCCGCTCGACAGTCCGGTCTGGAGCCTGCACGAGGGCGCCCCGCCCGAGAAGGGCTCGCCGGTGTCGTTCTCGCTGCTGCTCAACGTCGTCTCCGCCGCGAACGCGTCGGACAAGGCGATCCTCTGGGGGTTCCTGTCGCGCTACCTGCCGGGGGCGACGCCGGCGAGCGAGCCGATGCTCGACCGTCTCGCGGGCTACGCGATCCACTACTACGAGGACTTCGTGCTGCCGGCGAAGACGTTCCGCCCGGCGACCGAGAAGGAGCGCGCGGCCTTCGCCGACCTGGCGGCGCGCCTTCGGACCCTGCCGGCCGACAGCCGCGACGGCGAGGCGATCCAGAACGAGGTCTACGAGGCCGGCAAAGACGCGGGGTTCGAGCCGCTCAGGACCTGGTTCCAGGCGCTCTACGAGGTGCTGCTGGGCCAGAGCCAGGGGCCCCGGTTCGGCTCGTTCGCCGCGATCTACGGACTTGCGAACACCATCGACCTGATCGACCGCGCCCTGGCGACCGCGCCCGCCGCTTAGCTAGCCATCCCCTCGTCCGCCTCACCCCGGACAAGCCGCCTCGGGTGACGCCGGTGGTCAGGGCCGCATGCAGAGTTCAGGCGCGGCGAGCGGCGCGCTCAGGCGGGCGCGCTACTGACCAGCCACATCGCGGCGGGCAGGCGCACGCTCGCGCCGACCGCGCACGGCTCCAACGCCTCGCGGAGGGACGCGACGGCAGCCGAGACGACCTCGGCCGGCTGGTTGCGCAGCCAACTGTTCACGGCGCCGATCTGCGTCGACTGCTCCACGGCCTCGTCGAGCCCGCGGCCGGCGGCGATGTCGAGATCGATGTCGAGCTTCTCGAACCGGGGCTTCGCCCATCCGGCCTCGGTGAGCACTTCAGAGACGCGCTCAGGCTCTGCGAAGGCGAACATTCCAGGGGCATGCGGGACGGGCTTTGGCCGCGGCGGCAGATGGCGCGCAACCGCGCTCATCGGCGCCGCCATCCACGGGTTCTCAGAAAGCGACCGCCAGCACACGATCGCCAACCGCGCGTTCGGATCGGCCGCGCGGCGCATGTTGGCGAAGGCCGCAATGGGATCGCCAAGGAACATCACGCCAAAGGCTGATGTCAGCGCCGCCTGTTTGGACTTCCTTGACCGCGGCGGCGCTAGACCGCGGCTGGTTGCGGAGCGCCGGGCGTGCTGAAGCTGCTACTCACAATTTGTCTGGCCGCCGCCCTCGTGATGCTCGGTGCGCCACAGCTGCATCGCCTTGGCGGCGCATATATCCTGAGCGACAGCGACCATGCGGACGTTATGGCCTCGCACCCCGCCTCGCCGCAGCGGACGGTGAGCGTCCTGTTCGTCGGCAACAGTCTGACGTTCGTCAACGACATGCCGGCGATGCTCGCCAACATCGCCTCGTCGGACACGTCGAGCTCGGCGGCGCTCCAGATCAAGGCGATCACCTACCCGGGCGCGAAACTCGACTACATGTACTCGCAGACCCCAGCCCTGGCCTGGGCAAGGCGACACCACGTCGACTTCGTGGTCCTGCAAGAGCACAGCAACTGGTACGATACTCAACCGGGCTTTCAGGACGCGCTCGACAGCGCGGCTGATTGGGCGGGCGCGGTGCGCAGCCTGAACGAAGAGCCGATCTACTTCCAAATCTGGGCGGAGGGATCGGGCAGCTCGATCTACTCGAACCGGAACTACGTGACGTTCGGCAGGACGCCAGCCGAGGAATCGGCGGCGGACAGTGAAGGCACCGCACGGCTCGCCGCCAAACTCGGCATGTCGTACGCCCCGGTGGGCGACGCCTTTGAACGCGCCGCCGAGACACCGGGCGCCCCCGATCTCTACGGGCCCGACCGACGCCATCCGAGCCTTGCTGGCAGCTACCTGGCGGCGTTGGTCTTCTACAAGCTCTTCACGGGCCGAACGGGCGCCGAGGCGACCTATCACCCCTGGGGCATGAGCGACGCGGACGCAGCATTGCTGGTTAGGATCAGCTCGTCCGTCGGACATTAGGCGATTTGCGTTCGCATCGCGATCAGGCCAGCGCCCTGAGCGCGGCGTTGGCGATGGTCAGCTTGGCGAAGCTCCAGCCGCCGCCGTCCTTCTCGATGTCGGCGATCGTCGCCCTGGCCGCGCGCACGGCGTCGGCATGCAGGCCGCTCCACGCGGCCACAGCCGAGCGCGCGCCCGTCGCATCCTCGCCGGCTTCGGGCCGACCGGCGTAGGCCATCACCGAGCGAGCGAGCGAAGCCTGCTCGTCGAGCATGTCCTCGATCAGGCGGCGCACGGCGAGGCGCTCGTAGGCGTCGTCGCCCATCCGCGCCCCGGCCGCGGCGCGCAGGCGGTCGAAGGCGAACGTCCCGCCGATGTGGTGGTAGAGCCGCGCGGCCGCGGCGACCGGCCAGTTCTGCTCGCGCGCCAGGTCGGCCAGCACCGCGGCCATCGAGAGCGGCCGGTAGAGCGCGACCTGGTGGGCGATCTCCTTTGGCGCGCCGGCCTTGATCCAGCCCGCCGCGCGCCGCACCGCCGCCTTCTGCTCGAACGGCGAGAGCACGGTCGGGAACAGCGGCTTCAACGCGTCGGCGGCCGGCTTGTAGGCCTTGATCAGATCATCGACGCC
Source organism: Caulobacteraceae bacterium (assembly GCA_035541575.1). Lineage (GTDB taxonomy): Bacteria > Pseudomonadota > Alphaproteobacteria > Caulobacterales > Caulobacteraceae > Acaudatibacter. The sequence continues at coordinate 13,736 of DATKMZ010000034.1, forward strand.
GGACTGCCCTTCGCGGCCGGCGCGGCGGGCGAGCCAATAGGTCTGGCTGCGCAGCACGTAGGCGAGCTCGCCGAAGAGGGCGGTCTGGCCGGCGGCGGGCGTCCGACCGTCGAGCCGGGCGACGCGCGCCCAGAGCTCGCCGAAGCCCAGCACCTCGCGGGCGGCTTCGAAGGCGACCACCAGCTCGCGCACGCCGCAGCCGGCCGACGCCATCAGCCGCATCGGGAACGTCGGACCGCAGAGGTTGATCAGCTCGTTGCCGATCACCGTGGCGACGATCTCGCGCCGCAGGCGATGCCGGCGCATCTCGTCGTCGAACTTGCCGAGCGCCTTCGGGAAGTAGGCGCGCAGCGTCTTGACGAAATGGGGGTCGTCGGGGGCGGTCGAGGCGACGATCGCCTCGGTGAGGTCGAGCTTGCCGTAGGCGAGGAGCACCGCGAGCTCCGGCCGGGTCAGCCCCTTGCCGCTCCGGGCGCGCTCGGTGATCTGCGCCGCGCCCGGCAGGCCTTCGAGCGCACGGTCGAGCTTTCCGCGCTTCTCCAGGTCGTCCATGAACGCGGCCTGGGCGCCGAGGTCGTCGGCGCCCTCGGCCTGCATCAGCGAGAGCGCCAGCGTCTGGTCGTAGTTGTGCGCCAGCACGTGCGCGGCGATCTCGTCGGTCATCGAGGCCAGCAGGCCGTCGCGGTCGGCGCGGGCGAGACGCCCCGTCCGCTCGCACATGCCGGTCAGGATCTTGATGTTGACCTCGTGGTCCGAGGTGTCGACGCCGGCGGAGTTATCGATCGCGTCGGTGTCGATGCGCCCGCCGCCGAGCGCGAACTCGATCCGTCCCGCCTGGGTGAAGCCGAGGTTGGCGCCTTCGCCCACCACCTTGCAGCGCAGGTCTCGGCCGTTGATGCGCACGAGGTCGTTGGCCTTGTCGCCGACGTCGACGTGGCTCTCGGCGGCGCCCTTCACGTAGGTGCCGATGCCGCCGAGATAGAGCAGCTCGACCCGGGCCTTCAGGATCGCCGAGATCAGCTCGGCCGGCGTAAGTTGGTCGGCCTTGAGGTCGAGCAGGGCCTTGACCTCGGGGCTCAGCGGCACCGCCTTCAGCGTCCGCGGGAACACCCCGCCGCCCTCCGATACGAGCGAGCGGTCGTAGTCGTCCCAAGATGACGTCGGCAGCTCGAACAGTCGCTTGCGCTCGGCCCAGCTCTCGCCCGGATCGGGGTTGGGGTCGAGGAAGACGTGGCGGTGGTCGAACGCGGCGACGAGCCGGGTCTGCTTGGAGAGCAGCATGCCGTTGCCGAACACGTCACCCGACATGTCGCCAACACCGACGCACGTGAACGGCTCTGACTGGATGTCCTTGCCGAGCTCGCGGAAGTGGCGCTTCACGCCCTCCCAGGCCCCGCGGGCGGTGATGCCCATGGCCTTGTGGTCGTAGCCGGCCGAGCCGCCCGAGGCGAACGCGTCGCCGAGCCAGAAGCCATAGGATTCGGCGACGCCGTTGGCGATGTCGGAGAAGGTCGCGGTGCCCTTGTCGGCGGCGACCACGAGGTAGGGGTCCTCGCCGTCGAGCACGCGCACGTCGGCCGGATGGGCCACCTCGCCCGCCGCGTCGATGGTGTCGGTAAGGTCTAGCAACCCGTCGAGGAAGATCTTGTAGGCGGCGATCGCCTCGGCGCGGACGTCGGCCGGCGAACCGCCCTTCGGCAGCTTCTTCGGGAAGAAGCCGCCTTTCGAGCCCACCGGCACGATCACCGCGTTCTTCACCTGCTGCGCCTTCACGAGGCCCAGGATCTCGGTGCGGAAGTCGTCGCGGCGGTCGGACCAGCGCAGGCCGCCGCGCGCCACCGGCCCCAGCCGCAGGTGCACGCCCTCGACGGCCGGCGAGGCGACGAAGATCTCGCGGAACGGCTTGGGATGGGGCAGGTCGTCGAGCTCGCGGCTGGCGACCTTGAAGCTGATGTAGGGCTTCGGCCTCCCGTCTGCGCCCAGCTGGTAGAAGTTGGTGCGCTGGATCGCACCGGCGAGCGCGGCCAGGCGGCGCAACGCCCGGTCAGCGTCGAGGCTCTCCACCGCCTGCAGCGCCGCCTCGATCGCGACTTGCGTCTCCTTCGCCTTGGCGGCGCGGTCCTCCTCGGACAGCTCGAGCGCTGGATCGAGCCGGATGCTGAAAAGCTCGAGGATGAGCACGGCCACCTGCGGGTGGTCGGCGAGCGCCTGCTGCTGCACGGCCGGCGTCGGATCGAGACCCGACTGCACCCGGTAGCGTCCCAGCGCCCGCACCAGCGCGGCCTGGCGCCAGGGCAGGGCCAGCTCGAGCACCAGGCGGTTGTAGCCGTCGCTCTCGGCCTGGCCGTTCCAGACCGCGAGGAACGCATCCTCGAACACCTGGCGCACCGCCCCGAAGCTGAGGTTCTCGCCACGCTCGTCATCGAGCGTGAACTCGTGCACCCAGACCCGTCGGCGCCCGCCGTCGGCCGTCGCCGGGCCGAGCTCGAAGCCTTCCTCCGCCAGCGCCTTCAGGCCCATGTGGTCGAGGATCGGCAGCACGTCGGCGAGCGCGACCGGGTCGCCCTCGTTGTAGAGCTTGAAGCGGAAGCTGCGCGGCGAGTCGGTGGCGTGGCGGAAGGCGCGGACGGCGATCGGGGCGCCCTCGCCGAGGCGGCTGGCGGCGGCGAGGTCGGCGAGCCCTTCGGCGGCGCCGTAGCGGTCGCGGTAGCCGGCCGGGAACGCCTCGCCCCAGACCGCCAGGATCGCCGCCGCCTCGTCGGGCGCAGCCCGGCGGCGGACCACGTTCTCGAAGTCGTCGCTCCAGGTGCGCGCCAGCTGGGCGATGGCCCGCTCCAGCGCGCCGACGTCCGGGTTGCGGTGCCGCATCGGCGTGACGCCGATGATGTAGTGGACGCGCGCCAGCGGCGCGTCGGAATAGTTCGGATAGTAGGCCGAGACGTGGCCGCCGAACTCGCTCGCCAGCAGCCGGCCGACCGCTTCGCGCAGCCTCGAGTCGTAGCGCTCGCGCGGCGCGTAGAAGAGCACGGAAAGGAACCGGTCGAGCGGATCGTGGCGGATGAACAGCTTCACCCGCGGCCGGTCGGACAGGTGCAGCACGCCGAGCGCGATCTCCAGCAGCTCGTCCTCAGAGGCCTGGAACAGCTCGTCGCGCGGGTAGCCCTCGAGGATGTTGGCCAGCCGCATCTCGTTATGGCCGCCGTCCGCCTGGCCGGCGCGGGCCATCACCCGGTCGATCTTGCGCCGGATCAGCGGCACGTTGCGCACCGGCTCGTCGTAGGCCTGCGCCGTGAAGAGGCCGACGAAGCGGACCTCGCCGCAAGGGCGCCCGTCGTCGCCGTAGCGGCGCACGCCGACGTAATCCATGTAGACCCGGCGGTGCACCTCGGTCTTCAGGTTCGACTTGGCGACGATCAGCGGCGGCGCGACGGCGAGTTCCTTGCGCATCGCCGGCGAGAGCACCGCCGGCTCGCTGACCCGGCGCAGCACCGGCCGCGACAGATCGCGCAGCAGGCCAAGCCCCGAGCCGGCGTCGACGGCCGGCTCCTCGGCGGCGTAGTCGCCGTTGGGCTCGCGCGGATAGGTGTAGGCGCGCGCCCCCAGGAAGACGAAATGCCCCGCCTCGAGCCAGGCCAGGAAGGCGAGCTCTTCGTCGAGCGCGGCCGGTTCGCGGCCACCGGGCGTCGAGGCCTTCAAGTGGGCGATCGAGCGGGCCATCAGGTCGCTCATCGCCTGGAAGTCGCCCACCGCGAGGCGCACGTCGGCGAGGGTGACGCGCAGGCCCGCCTCGAGGTGCGGCGCGCGGTCCTCGCCCATCGGCTCGATCCAGACCTGGATGGTCGATTTGCGGCCCTCCGGCGTCTCGATGATCGGGTGGAACATCGCCAGCACGCTGGCGCCGGCGTCGATCAGCTTGCCCATGACGCTGTCGACCAGGAACGGGGCGTCGGGCTGGACGATCTCGACGATGTCGGCGACCGGCTCGTCGGCGTGGGTGAGGTGCGAGATCCGGATCGCCGGCTCGGTCCCGCGTGCGGCCTGGGCGAAGTCCCAGAACGCCGCCGCACGCGCGGCGAGGTCGGCGAGGCTGACGCCGGGCAGCTCCTCGGACCGGTAGTCGGCCGAGATCGCCGCGAGGAAGGCTTCGGCGCCGGGCGGCGCGTCGCTGGTCTGATCGGGGAGGGCGGCGCGAAGCGCCGAGACGAGCGGGCTGGCCGCTGGCGACGGGCTGGTCATGGCCCGAACCTAGTACGCCGGAAACATCAAAGGTCCATGGCCGCGAAGCGCCGCCGGTTGGGGGGGAACCGGCGGCGCCCTGGCGGGCG
>DATKMZ010000035.1:0-50738 GCA_035541575.1 Caulobacteraceae bacterium
GAGACCTCGCCTGGGCCGGCGCCGCCTGGCGCTACCCCGAAGGCGTGCCGCAGAAAGTCGCCGATCTCCTCGAGAAGGAGCTCGCGCTGATCGAGGAGCTCAACTACCCGAACTACTTCCTGACCGTGCACGACATCGTCAAATGGGCGCGCGACCAGGGCATCCTCTGTCAGGGCCGCGGCTCGGCGGCGAATTCGTCCGTGTGCTTCTGTCTCGGCGTCACGGCGGTCGATCCCTGCAAGCCCGACCACGATGTGCTCTTCGAGCGCTTCATCTCCAAGGAGCGTGACGAGCCGCCCGACATCGACGTCGACTTCGAGCACGAGCGGCGCGAGCTCGTCATGCAGTACGTGTACGAACGATATGGCCGCCACCGCGCCGCCATCTGCGCGACGGTGATCCACTATCGGCCCAGGAGCGCAATCCGCGACGTCGGCAAGGCGCTGGGGCTCACCGAGGACATCACCGCCGCGCTCGCCGGCACGGTCTGGGGCAGCTGGGGCGACGGCGTGCCCGACGACCACATCCGCCAGGCGGGGCTCGATCCGACCAACCCGGAGATTCGCCGAGCCGTCGACCTCGCCACCGAGCTCTTGGGCTTCCCACGGCATCTTTCGCAGCACGTCGGCGGCTTCGTGCTGACCAAGCGCCGGCTCGACGAGACCGTGCCGATCGGCAACGCGGCGATGGAGGACCGCACCTTCATCGAGTGGGACAAGGACGACATCGACGCGCTCGGGCTGATGAAGGTCGACGTGCTCGCGCTCGGCATGCTCACCGCGATCAAACGGGCGATGACCATGCTGGTCGAAGACCATGGCGTGCCGATCTACGACATGGCCGACATTCCCGAGGAAGATCCGGCCGTCTACGACATGCTCTGCAGGGCCGACTCGGTGGGCGTGTTCCAGGTCGAGAGCCGTGCGCAGATGTCGATGCTGCCGCGCCTGAAGCCGCGCAAGTTCTACGACCTCGTGATCGAGGTCGCGATCGTCCGTCCCGGGCCGATCCAGGGCGACATGGTGCATCCGTACCTGCGCCGCCGCGATGGGCTCGAGCCGGTGAGCTTCCCGGCCCCGTCGCCCGAACACGGGCCGGCGGACGAGCTGAAGTCGATCCTCGGCAAGACCATGGGCGTGCCGTTGTTCCAGGAGCAGGCGATGAAGCTCGCGATGGAGGCGGCCAAGTTCACGCCCGAGCAGGCCAACGGCCTTCGCCGCTCGATGGCGACGTTCCGCAATCTGGGGACGGTCGGCAGCTACGGGCTGAAGTTCAAGGAGGGCATGATCCGGCGCGGCTACGATCCGGAGTTCGCGGCGCGCTGCTCCAAGCAGATCGAGGGCTTCGGCTCCTACGGTTTCCCCGAGAGCCACGCGGTCAGCTTCGCCAAGCTGGTCTACGTCTCGTCGTGGATCAAATGTCATTACCCTGACGTTTTCTGCGCGGCCCTGCTCAACAGCCAGCCGATGGGCTTCTACCAGCCGGCGCAGCTGGTCCGCGACGCGCGCGAGCATGGCGTCACCGTCCTCGGCCCCGACGTAATGCTGAGCGACTGGGATTCGAAGCTGGAGCCCCTAGCTCCTCCCGACCCTCCCTCCCCTTCATGGGGAGGGTGTCCGACGCATGGCGTCGGACGGGTGGGGGAGTCTGGTCCGTCAACGCAAGTCGGCCTGCCAGGCGCACGGCGTCGCACACCCCCACCCGACCGCTGCGCGGTCTTCCCTCCCCATGAAGGGGAGGGAGAACGAAAGGGACGAGGGGAGGGGATTCCTGTCCGCCTCGGCCTCAGGCAGGTGAAGGGGTTGAAGGACGCCGAGATCGAAGCGCTGATCGGCGCCCGCAACGACGGCGCGGTGAGCCTGCAGGGGCTTGCCCGCCGCGCCGGGCTCTCGCGCCGCACGCTCGAGCTGCTGGCCGAGGCCGACGCTTTCCGCTCGCTGGGACTCGACCGGCGCGAGGGGCTCTGGGCGGTGAAGGCGCTCGCGCCCGAGGCCAAGGTCGCCGAAGAGGCGCCGCTGCTGGCTGGCCTCGCCCTCGATGAGCCGCCGGTCGCGCTGCCGCGCATGCGCCTGCCCGCGCACGTCGCCGAGGACTACCGCACGACCGGGCTCTCGCTGAAGGCGCACCCCTGCCGGTTCTTCCGGCCGCTGCTGACCAGCCTGGGGGCGGTCCCGACCCAGGCGCTGAAGGACCTGCCCGACGGTCGGCGGGTCACCGTCGGCGGCCTCGTCCTGATCCGCCAGCGCCCCGGCACGGCCAAAGGGGTGGTCTTCGCCACGCTGGAGGATGAGACCGGCATCGCCAACGCGGTCGTCTGGCCCGATGTCTTCAGCCAACACCGCCGCACGGTGATGAGCTCGGCGTTCCTCGTGGTCAGCGGCAAGCTGCAGCGGGCGTCCGACGTGATCCACGTCGTCGCCGAGCGCTTCGTCGACCTCACCGACCGGCTGGCGGACATGAAAAACGCCGACGGAGATGAGCCCCGCCGGCGTCCAGCCGAAGCCCGACTCCAGCGGAGCCGGGACTTTCACTAGGTTCGGTGCGTCCTTCGAGACGCCCGCCGCGCGGGCTCCTCAGGATGAGGAGCGCCGCAAGGCGCGTCTCGAACCACGCACGATCAGCGCGGCGTCGCGTAGGCCGACGACATCCAGCCGCGGTTGCCGTTCTCGTCGTCAACCTCCATCCAGATGCCGTTGCGCGCGCCGGTCGGATAGACCAGCGCCCCGGAGTGCAGGGTGTAGACGATCCGCGACGCCGTCGACGGATCCTTCCGCAGCTGCACGTCGCGGGTGATCTGCTGGGCGGCGATCGGCGCGTTCTCCTGCGCCCCGCCCGGCTGTTGCGTCTGCATGTAGTGAACGAGGTCGATGAAGGCGTTGTAGTAGGCGGCCATGATCACCTTGCCGATGTCGGTGTTGGTGTAGCCGCCGGCCGCGACCGCGCCATAGCCGGCCCAACCGCCCCAGCCGCCGCCGCCGCCGAAGCCGATGTCGGTCTTCTTGGCGTTGCCCTGGGCGATATAGAGCTGCTCGGTGGTGCGAGCGTCCACCAGCGTGATCAACGTCGAGGCTTCCTGGCTCTTGATGCTGATGTTGCTGGCGATCGCGCCGAACCCGCCCGGCAGGAAGTGGCCGAACGCGGCGCCGATGTTGCCGCCTCCGGAATCGCTGTTCTGGTGGGCGATGTCGGGGATGATGAAGTAGTCGGCGGCCAGGACCTGGCCGCGGCCGAGGTTCGAGTTGCGCTGCAGCTCACCGCCGCGGCTGAGGCCCTCTTCCTGACCGCGCATGGCCAGACCCTTGTTGCGGTCGACCATTCTGAGGCACCCCGACTGCAGGGCGAACATCTTGAGCACGGCCTCTGGATTGGAGAGTCCGAGCGGGCTCCACCAGTCGTGGTCGGGCTCTTGGACGGCCGCCACGCCGATCGGCCGCTCGCAGTGCGGCAGTTCGGGCGCGGACTGGTGGCCGGAATTGCGATCCATGCCGTAGGGCTGGCTCGGATCGGCGAACGCGACGCCGGATGCGGCGGCCAGGCCGCACGACATTAGGACGGCTAGGAGCTTACGCATGTGACCCCTCTCTGAAAGTGGGTCGAGCTTAGCCTCCGCCATCGGCCGGCGTAAACCGCCGAGTTATCTCACGTCCTGGAACTTCTTCCCGTCGGCGGCGACCTTCTCCAGCAGCGCCGCGGGCCTGAACTGGTCGCCCATCTGCGCCTGGAATTCCTTCATCTTGGCCAACACTTTGTCCGGCCCGACGAGGTCGCCGTACCACATCGGACCGCCCCGGTAGACGGGCCAGCCGTAGCCATTCTCCCAGACCACATCGATGTCCGAGGCGCGGATCGCCTTGCCTTCCTCGAGGATCTTCGCCCCCTCGTTGATCATCGGGTAGATGCAGCGCTCGAGGATCTCGTCGTCGGAAATCTTCCGCGGGTTCGCGCCGGACTTCACAATGAAGTCATGCAGGATCTTTTCGGTGACGGGCGAGGGCTTGGCGACGCGGTTCTCGTCGTAGTCGTACCAGCCGGCGCCGGTCTTCTGGCCGCGCCGGTCCATCTCGCAGAGCACGTCGCGAATCGTCTCGCCCTTCGAGCGCTCCTTCACCCAGCCGATGTCGAGGCCGGCCAGGTCGCTCATCGCGAACGGGCCCATCGGGAAACCGAAGTCGTAGAGCACCCGGTCGACGTCCCAGGGCATCGCCCCTTCCATGATCAGCTTGTTGGCCTCGCGCTGGCGGGCGCCCAGGATGCGGTTGCCGACGAAGCCGGGGCAGACGCCGACGAGCACGGCGATCTTGCCGATCTTACGCGCCAGCCTCATCGAGGTGGCGATCACCTCTTTGCTCGTATGGTCGGCGCGGACCACCTCGAGCAGCTTCATCACGTTGGCCGGCGAGAAGAAGTGCAGGCCGATCACCGCCTCGGGACGCTTCGTCACCGAGGCGATCTCGTCGATGTTGAGGCCGGAGGTGTTGGTGGCGAGGATCGCGCCCGGCTTGCAGATCGCGTCCAGCTTCGCGAACACGTCCTTCTTGATGTCCATCCGCTCGAAAACCGCCTCGATCACGAGGTCGCAGTCGGCGAGCGCGCTCAGGTCGAGGGCGCCGGTGATCAGGCGCATCCGAGCCTCGGTCTCCTCGGGCTTGGCGCTGCGCGAGCGTTCGTAGTTGCGGCGGATCGTCTGCAGGCCGCGCTCGAGCGCCTCCTGTTTGACTTCAACGATCGTCACCGGGATGCCGACATTCACGAAGTTCATCGCAATGCCGCCGCCCATGGTGCCGGCGCCGATGATGCCGACCTTGTTGACCGGAATGATCGGGGTGTCGTCCGGAACGTCGGGGATCTTGGCCGCCTGGCGCTCGGCGAAGAAGGCGTAGCGCTGGGCAGCCGATTGCGAGCCGCTCATGAGCTCGCCGAAGAGCCGCCGCTCGGTCTTCAGCCCTTCCTCGAACGGCTCGTTCACCGCCGCCTCGATGCAGCGGATGTTGTACTCGGGCGCAAGGAAGCCGCGGAACCGGCGCGCGTTGGCCTTGCGGAAGTTCTCGAAGATCTCGGGATGGCCGCGCGCGGCTTCGACCTTCTCGTTCGACTCGCGCACCTTCTTCAGCGGCCGGCCCTCAGCGGCGACCTTGTGGGCGAAGGCGACGGCGCCCTCGCGCAGCTTGCCTTCCTCGACGATCTCGTCGACCAGCCCCATGGCGAGGCACTCCTTGGCCGGCACGTGGGTCCCGCTCGTCATCATCTCGAGCGCCTTCTCGACGCCGACGATGCGCGGAAGGCGCTGCGTGCCGCCCGCGCCCGGCAGCAGGCCCAGGTTCACCTCCGGCAGGCCGCAGCGGGCCGAGGGCACGGCGACGCGGTAGTGGCAGGTCAGCGCGACTTCGAGTCCGCCGCCGAGCGCCGTGCCGTGGATCGCCGCGATCACCGGCTTCCTGGAGTCCTCGATCGCCGCCTGCACGTCGAACAGGCTCGCGCCGCGCTGCGGTCCGCCGAACTCGGTGATGTCGGCGCCGGCGATGAAGGTTCGTCCCTCGCAGATGATCACCACCGCCTTGGCCCCGGCGTCGGCGGTGGCGGCCGCCATGCCGCCCGCCAGGCCGTCGCGCACGTTGAACGACAGCGCGTTCACCGGGGGCGAGTTCAGCGTGATCACGCCGACGTCGCCCTCCAGCGCGTAGGTGGTCACGTCGTTGATGACGGTCATGGCGGTTTCCTCGAAGACGCTCGTGGGGCGAGGACGTCCCGCACCCCCATTCAAACGCTTGTATAGGCCCCGGACGACTGGCGCGCGTCAATGGCCCGCCGGCGGCGCTAAGCCGGTCCGTCGCCGCCGTTGGTCGACAGCCGGCGGAGCCGTCGCAGCGAGCGGGTCAGCTGCGGCTCCTGGCGCAGCACCTCCTGCAAATGCCGCCCGGCGAGCTGGCGGACCAGCGCCTCGCCGGCCGGCGTGAGCCCCAGGAGGACGCTACGGCGATCAGCGCTCGACGGCATCCGCTCGGCGAGACCGGCCGCGCTCAACCTGTTCATCAATTGCACCGCCGCGTGATGCGTGAGCAGCAGTTGGTCGGCGAGGTCGCCCATCGTCATCACCGCGGAGGGCCAGGTCTTGATCGCCAGCAGCGCCTGATACTGCTGCTGCGTCACGCCAGCCGACTTGCTGATGCCTTCGGCCGCGGCCAGGAAGCGCCGCAGCGCCAGGCGGAAGCCGGCGAGGCTCTGGTAGCTTTCAGCGTCGAGTGCCATCAGGCCCCGACCATAGTCGGCCCCGACGCGAACCGCGACTGTAAGGGTGGGCCTGGGAGCCATTCAAACGCCGCAGCCGCCGGAGAGACCCCCCGTCGGCGTTCGACGATTGGGGTCAGTAGCTGCCGCTCGACCGCTCCACCGTGCCGCCAATTTCGCCGCCGGGGTTGTCCTTCGTCGTGATGTCGAACGTCCAGCGGCCGGCGTTCAGGTCGTTGATCTGGGCGTCGGTGAGGCTCACCTGCGCGTGGATCGAGTTCGGCTTCTGCGTGGGTTGGAACGTCACCGCCGCGTTCATTGCGGCATCCTTGCCGTGGAAGCCCGCGCCGAGCGCCGGTCCCGACAGCCCCGTGAACGTGACGTCGTACTCGAGCAGCCGGCGGTCGGTGTCGAGGACGCCTTCGAGTTCGCCGCGGCCGCCGGAGGCGGTCGGCGGCTTCTCGTTGGCGCCTTTCAGGGTGGCCGCATAGTGCAAGATGCCCGCCTGGGCGGCGCTCCCGGCCATCGCCACCACCGCGGCGATTGCGATCAGACTGACTCTCGACATGTTTGCGCTCCCTCATCTTTCACGTCACGGCATGATGTGACATGACGCGACACACTTAGCACAACACTGGACGCTGGCCGGAAACAATATCATCTATGGATGTAATGTCACGCTGGGTTCAAGCTCCTGGCGATGCGCGATCCGCCGGCTGTCTACCCAGTTACCGCCCCGCCCGGCTATCGCATCTGGGGCCGTGTCTCCTGCGCCAGTCGCCGAATGCGCACCCTGACCCGACCCTTGCGGCTCGCCGCACGACGTTCGCGCGGTCCCTCCGAGAGGGCGCCTGAGAACCTTCGGCGCGCTGAGGGGAATAATCCCTCGGGAGCAGCGTCTATCCGGGCAAGGGGCCGCGCCCGGACCGTGGCGCGGGACGATTCACTCAGGCAGCCATTTCAAGAAACGCAACGCCATGGCCATTACCGGCGCCGCGGACACGATGTCCGACGTGTTGTCCCTCATGCATATGCGGAGCGAGACGGTCGCCGCCCGCGACTACGTCGCGCCGTTCGGCGTCAGCTTCGGCGAGGCGCACGCTCACATTCACTTCGTTCAGTCCGGGTCGGCCTGTGTCGTCGTGGACGGGCGCTTGCCCGTGCGGCTGTCCGCTGGCGACTTGCTGGTTCTTCCGCGCGGCTGCGCGCACACGCTCTCAGACGCGCCTGGCCGCGCCGCAACATCGCCGGCAGAGGCGTCCGGAGGCCTTCGGACGTCGGTGATCAGCGCCAGCCTGCTGTGGCAGGGCGCTCCACCGCCCCGGCTGCTCGAGTCGCTGCCGACGTTCGTCCACGTCGAGGCGTGCGAAGACGGCGGATGGACGCAGGCGTTGAGCGGCGTGCTGGCCGAAGAACTCGAGGCGCGGGCGCTGGGCTGGTCGCTGCTCGTCTCACGCCTCCTCGGCCTCTTGTTCCTGCGTGCGGTGAGCGAGTGGGCGCGGTCGAACCCGTCGCGGATCGGCGTGCTGCGCGCCAGCGCCGATCCGGCGATCGCGCGGGCCGTTTCGGCGGTTCACGACGACTCCGCCGGCGATTGGGACGTCGAGAATCTCGCCGCGGTCGCGGGTCTGTCGCGCTCGGCGTTCCACGCCCGGTTCGCCGCCGCGGTCGGCGAGACCCCCGCGCGTTACATCGCCCGCCGCCGCCTTGAGATCGCGGCCGCCTTTCTGCGTGCGGGCCGCACGAACGTGGGCGAGGTCGCGAACCTGGTCGGGTACGGCTCGGAGGTTTCGTTCACGCGTGCGTTCAAGGCCCGCTTCGGCGCCACGCCGAGCACGTTTCGCGCCCGCGCGAGCCCGGATGGCTGAAGCCCGCGCCATCGCCCTCGCGATTGCCCCGACGTGACCGTTTTCCCGCCCGACGCGCTCGGCTAGGGTCGCGCGCGAACAAGAGGACGCGCAAGGAACCATGGCTGCGGCGGACGGACCGTCGGCGGAAGCAAGGCCGCAGAGCGAGATCATCGCCGAGCGCCTGCACATGGTCGCGCACAACCACTTTCCGGCCTCGACCGGCGTCGCCAAGGTCCAGCGCCTGACCGCGGGCGCCACGCAGGAGATCTGGCGGTTCGAACTGGTGCAGGACGGGCTCGAGACGCCGCTGATCCTGCGCCGGTCGCCGGGCGGGTTGCGTCGAGTCGCCTCGAGCGCCAACGTCGGGTTGGAGGATGAGGCCGCGCTGCTGAAGCTGGCGGCGAAGGCCGAGGCGCCGGTCCCGAAGGTCCGGCACGTGCTGACCCCCGAGGACGGACTCGGGCAAGGCTTCATCATGGAGTTCGTCGCCGGCGAGACGCTGGGTGGACGGATCGTGCGCGATCCGCGTTTCGCCGATGTGCGGCCGCGGCTGGCGCGGCAGTGCGGCGAGATTCTGGCGGCGATCCACCGCATCCCGGTCGATGAGGCGCCGGCGCTGAGACACTCGAGCGCCGCCGAGCTGGTGGACCAGTGGCGCGCGTCCTACGAGGCCACCGACTGGCCGCGCCCGGTGTTCGAGATCGCGTTCGCCTGGCTCGACGCCCATCTGCCGCCACCCCCGAAGCGACCGCGGCTGGTGCATGGTGATTTCCGAAATGGAAACCTGATCTTCGCCCCGGAGAAAGGCGTCGTCGCCGTGCTTGACTGGGAGCTCGCGCACGTCGGCGACCCGATGGAAGACCTCGGCTGGATCTGCGCCAATCCGTGGCGGTTCGGTCAGGTCGACAAGCCGGTCGGCGGCTTCGGCGAGCGCGAGGACATGTGGGCCGGCTACGAGGCGGCCGGCGGCGATCCGGTCGACCGCGACCATGCGCGGTTCTGGGAGGTGTTCGGCTCGCTGCGTTGGGGCGTGATGTGCGCCGGCATGATCCCCGCCTTCCGCGCGGGCGAGTCCGTCGAGCGCGGGGTGATCGCCCGGCGCGCGTCCGAGAACGAGGTGGACCTCATGCGCCTGCTGGCGGGGAACGGCTGATGCAGGACGAGCCGCGCCCGGATGAAATCCTCGCCACTGTCGCGAACTTCCTGAAGGGGACGGCGACGCGCGAGACCGGGCCGCACATCGCCTTCCAGCTGCGCGTGGCGGCCAACGCGGTCGAGATCTGCCAGCGGCAACTGACGCTGTCGCCGAAGGCCGACGCCGAGGAGCTGGCGCGGCTGCGCGCCCTGCTCGGGATGGACGGTGACCTGATGACGCTGAACCGCGAGCTCGCGCGCCGGATCAAAGCTGGCCAGGTGACGCTCGATACGCCGGGCCTGGCCGATCACCTCTGGGCCACGACCCTCGCCAAGCTCGCGGTCGACCAGCCCAACTATTCCGGCTACCGCGCCGCCCTTGCGGAGCGGGGGCAGGTGTGAGGCCCGCCGCACAAACCCTTCCCCCTCTGGGGAAAGCGGCGCGCCGGGCGGAGCGCGCGTCGCCGATGGGGGGACTCACCGACAGGCCCCCATTTGTCGCTTCCGCTTCGCGGTATCGCGACGGTTCCCTCGCCGGGCGGGGGAAAGGTTTGACCCGCAGATCTCGATAGAGGCGCACCGATGGACTTCGACATTCCCCAGGACATCCAGGACTACCTGGACGAGCTCGACCGGTTCATCGAGGCCGAGATCAAGCCGCTCGAAGAGCAGGACGACAACATCCGCTTCTTCGACCACCGGCGGTAGTGGGCGCGCACCGACTTCGACAAGGGCGGCCTGCCGCGCAAGGAATGGGAAGAGCTGCTCGGCGAGGCCCGTCGCAGGGCCGACGCCGCCGGCCATCTTCGCTACGCCTGGCCGGTGGAGTGGGGCGGCAAGGGCGGATCCAACCTCGCCATGGCGATCATCCGCGAGCACCTCGCGGCCAAGGGTCTTGGCCTGCACAACGACCTGCAGAACGAGCATTCGATCGTCGGCAACAACCCCTTCATCATCATGTTCAAGGAGTTCGCCACCGAGGACCAGTACAAGCGCTACGCCGACCGGCTGCAGAAGGGCGAGATCCGCACCGGCTTCGGCCTCACCGAGCCCTACCACGGCTCGGACGCCACCCACATGGAGACCCGCGCGGTGCGTCAGGAGCGCGATGGCGTCCCCGGTTGGCTGATCAACGGCGAGAAGATGTGGACCACGGGCATGCACGTGGCGAACTACATCATGTGCTTCGCCCGCACCTCCGGGAAGGACGGCGACGGCGACGGCCTCACGGTGTTCCTGGTGCCGGCGTCCGATCCGGGCGTGAAGATTGAGGAGTATCTCTGGACCTTCAACATGCCGACCGACCACCCGCGGGTCTCGATCAAGGACGTCTGGGTGCCGGACGATGCGATGTGGGGCGTCGAGGGCCAGGGCCTGCGCCTCGGCCAGAGCTTCGTGCACCAGAACCGCATCCGCCAGGCCGCCTCGTCGCTGGGCGCCGCGGTCTACTGCGTGCAGGAGAGCGTGAAGTACGCCCGGGCGCGAAAGCCGTTCGGGCAGTCGCTGTCGGACAACCAGGCGATCCAGTGGCCGCTGATCGAGCTGCACACGCAGTGCGAGATGCTGCGGCTCCTCATCCGCAAGACCGCCTGGGAGATCGACCGCATGCCGCACAGGGAGGTCGAGCGGCAGATCTCGGACAAGGTCAGCATGTGCAACTACTGGGGCAACCGGCTCTGCTGCGAGGCGGCGGACCGGGCGATGCAGGTGCATGGCGGCATCGGCTATTCGCGCCACAAGCCGTTCGAGCACATCTACCGCCATCACCGCCGCTACCGGATCACCGAGGGCTCGGAGGAGATCCAGATGCGCAAGGTGGGCGCTTTCCTGTTCGGTTACATGGGGCCGCGCCGCAAGGAGTTCTCCAACATCGGCTGGGACGCGGTCGACTACCGCACCGAGGGGCAGATCCGCACCAACGTGGGGGTGTAGCCAGTCTCCCTCCCCATCACGGGGAGGGTGTCCGGCGCGAAGCGGTCCGGAGGGGAGTCTCACGCGCCAGCGATACGCTGGCGGTTTGGACCGCCTCGCGGTCTGCCCTCCCCGTGAAGGGGAGGGAGACGACGAGGTCAGTTCCAGACCCGCCTTAGCTCCGCGGCTAACGCCCGGCCCTGGGCCATGCCGGCCTTGCAGGCCGCCGGACGGCGGCGGCCGTCCATCAGGTTGAGGCCAAACGCCTCGACGCTGGCGTCGTCGGGGAGGATGAGCTCGGTTCGCGCGCCACCGGCGCGCAGCACCTCCATCTCTTTCTCGAGCGGCGCGCGCATCCGCTCCGACGTCGCCGCATCGCCGGCGGTGCGCAGGCCGACCACGACGACGAGCTCGTGCCCGGTCGCGAGGTCGGCGTTGCTGCCTGAGCGCATGCCGCCGTCGATGTAGCGCCTGCCGTTGATGGTGATCGGCGGATAGACTCCGGGCACGCTGCAGCTCGAGGCGACCGCGCGGGCGAGGCCGACCTTGCTCTCGGCGGTCCAGAGCATGAACTCGCCGGTCTCGGCGTCGACCGCGGTGCAGGCGTACCCGCGCTCCGGCCAGCCTTCGGCCTGCGGGCCGCTGAGCTGACGGCCGAAGCTCTTGATGAAGCTCTCCTCGTCCATCGTCTTGGCTTCCAGCGCGAACTTGCCGATCTCCTTGCGCACCTCCTTGGGGTCGCGCTCGCCCGAGCGCGCCTCCTGCATCAGCGCGAACAGGCCGGCGAGGTTCGGCGGGCGCTCGCCGCCGTTCGGCCGGCTGCCGGCGGCCACCGCAGCGCTGACCCGCTCGGCTTCGGCCAGGATCGCGGCCGCCATGTCGGCCGGCCTGCGCCCCATCGCCAGCTGCGAGCCGACGAACGAGCCGGCGGAGGTGCCGAGGATGAAGTCGGCCTCGCCGAGCTCGACACCTGCTTCGGCCAGGCCCGCCAGCAGCCCCGCCTCCCAGGCGATCCCCACCGGCCCCCCGCCGCTCAGCACCAGCGCGCGCGTCATCGCGTCCTCCCTTGGTTGTCAGGCAGCACCCTAGAGCAAGCCAAGCGACGTTCAATCGCGCAGGACGAGCTCGGGCTAGAGCCTGACGGGTTCGCACCGAACCCTGAATCAGGCTCTACGCTTTTGATTCTAGAGCACGATTCAGCGGTCAGGTGATTCCACCTGACCCCATCGTGCTCTAGCGTCCCTTGAACGCCGCGGGCCGCTTCTCGGCGAAGGCGGCCATGCCTTCCTTCTGGTCCTCGAAGGCGAAGAGCGAGTGGAACAGCCGCCGCTCAAGTTTCACGCCCTCGGCGAGCGGGGTCTCGTAGGCGGCGTTGACGGTCTCCTTGGCCATCATCACCGCGACCGGCGAGAGCGCGGCGATCTTCTTCGCTGTCTCCAGCGCGGTGGGGATCAACTCGGCGAGCGGCACGACGCGGCTGACCAGCGCGCAGCGCTCCGCTTCGGCGGCGTCCATCATCCGGGCGGTCAGCACCATGTCCATGGTCTTGGCCTTGCCAATGAAGCGCGCCAGCCGCTGCGTTCCGCCGGCGCCCGGCATGACGCCGAGGTTGATCTCCGGCTGGCCGAAGCGGACGTTGTCGGCGGCGATGATGAAGTCGCACATCATCGCCAGTTCGCAGCCGCCGCCGAGGGCATAGCCGGCCACCGCGGCGATCACCGGCTTGCGGCACCGGGTCACCCGCTCCCAGTTGCGGGTGATGAAGTCCTCGGTGAAAACGTCGGCGTAGGACTTTGGCGCCATCTCCTTGATGTCGGCGCCGGCGGCGAAGGCGCGGTCCGAGCCGGTGATCACGAAGCAGCGGACGGCCTCGCTCGCCTCGCCCTCGTCGAGCACCGCTGTCAGCTCGTCCATCAGCGCGCCGTTGAGGGCGTTCAGCGCCTCGGGGCGGTTGAGGCGGATCAGCCGGACCGCTTCGTGGTCCTCGACGATCAGGGTCTGATAGGCCAAGCGGTTTTCTCCTTCAGGCGTCCGGCAGCGGGGTCCATTCCTCGCCCGGCGCCAGCGGCGCAAAGAGCGCGTCTGTCATGGCGTCGGTCATGCCGGCGAGCGTATCGGGCGACCAGCGGGGCGCGTTGTCCTTGTCGACGATCACCGCGCGCACACCCTCGAGGAAGTCATGGGACTGCACGATCCGCCGCGCGAGCCGGTATTCGGTGACGAGGTCCTCGGCCAGCGAGGCGGGGGCGAGGCCGCCGGCCAGCAGTCGGAAAGAGACCTTGGCGCTCATCGGCGACTTCGGCCGTATCGCCTCGAGCTGCGCCTTCGCCCAATGGCCTGTGTCGGCTTCGAGCGCGGCGAACACCGCCTCGAGCGAGTCGCCCGCGAATAGCCGGTCGATCTGGCGGCGCAGCTTGGTCAGCGGCGGAGGGCCGAGGTCGGCGTGGTGGTCGCGGATGATCCGGTGGGCGTGCGCGGGGTCCGCGGCCAGCGCGGCCTTGAGGCCCGGCAGGTCACTCGACGAGACGACATCGGTCGCTATGTGCGTCGCCTTGCAGTCCGCGGCTTCCAGCCGCGCGCCGGTCAGCGCCAGCCAGAGCCCGGTTCGGCCCGGCAGCCGCGGCAGCCACCAGCCCGCGCCGACGTCGGGGAAGAGGCCAATGCCGGTCTCGGGCATGGCGAAGCGGGTGCGTTCGGTGGCGATCCGCCAGCGCGCCGGCAGCGAGATCCCGACGCCGCCGCCCATGGTGACGCCGTCCATGATCGCGATCACCGGCTTCGGATAGACCGAGATCAGATGGTCGAGGCGGTATTCGGTGTGGAAGAACTCGAACGCCGCCGCGCCGTCACCTGCGCCGCTCTCGGCCAGCATGCGGATGTCGCCGCCGGCGCAGAAGCCGCGCTCTCCGGCGTGGTCGATCATCACCGCCATCACGGAAGGGTCTTTGCGCCACTCGGTCAGGGCGGCGATCATCGCCCGACACATGCCGAGCGTCAGCGCGCCCAGCGCCTGCGGCCGGTTCAGCGTTAGCCGCCCCAGGCCGCCCTCGCGGCCGCCGATCAGCTCTGGCTCGCTCATCGCAGCAGCTCCCGCGCGATGATCACGCGCATGATCTCGTTGGTCCCCTCGAGGATCTGGTGGACTCTGAGGTCGCGCACGATCCGCTCCAGTGGGTAGTCCTTGAGGTAGCCGTAGCCGCCGTGCAGCTGCAGGGCCTCGTTGGCGACCTCGAACGCCGCGTCGGTCGCGAAGCGCTTGGCCATCGCGCAGAGCTTGGTCGCCTGCGGATCGGCCGCATCTAGCGCCGCGGCGCCGCGGCGGACCATCAGCCGCGCGGCCTCGAGGTCGGTCGCCATGTCGGCGAGGCGAAACTGCAGCGCCTGGAAATCCGCCAACGGCCGGCCGAACTGTTTGCGTTCGGCAAGATGGCCCTTCGCGGCCTCATACGCCTGGCCGGCGCCGCCGAGCGCGCAGGCGGCGATGTTCAGCCGCCCGCCGTCGAGCCCCATCATCGCAAAGCGGAAGCCGTGGCCTTCCTCGCCGATCCGGTTGGCGACGGGCACGCGCACGTTGTCGAAGTGGACCATCGCCGTCGGCTGGCTGCGCCAGCCCATCTTGCGCTCGATCGCTCCGAACGAGAGGCCGGGCGCGCCTTTCTCGACGATGATCGCCGAGACGCCGCCCGCGCCCTCGCCGCCGGTGCGGCACATGACAACGTAAAGGTCCGAGGTCCCGGCGCCCGAGATGAAAGCCTTGGCGCCATTCAACACGTAATCGTCGCCCTCGCGACGCGCCGAAGTCTTCAGCGAAGCTGCGTCCGAGCCGGAGCCGGGCTCGGTCAGGCAGTACGACGCGATCAGGTCCATCCGGCAGAGCCGCGGCAGAAAGCGCTGGCGCAGCGCCGCGTCGCCGAACCGGTCGATCATCCAGGAGGCCATATTGTGGATCGAAAGGAACGCCGCTGTGGAGACGTCGCCGCCGGCCAACGCCTCGAACACGATCGCCGCGTCGAGCCGGGTGAGGGCCGAGCCGCCGACATCGTCGCTCACGTAAAGTCCGGCGAAGCCGAGTTCGGCCGCCTTCTTCAGCACGTCGACCGGGAAGTGGCTGTCCTCGTCCCAGCGCGCCGAATGCGGCGCCAGCTCCGCCGCCGCGAAGTCGCGGGCCGCGTCCTCGAGCGCGCGCTGGTCGGAGGTGGGCTCGAAGTCCACGGCTTACCGCATGGTCGGGATGACGAAGCTGGACTCGTCCTCCAGCCGGCTCTCCGGCCATCGGGCGGTCACCGTCTTGACCTTGGTGTAGAAGCGCACACCCTCCATGCCATGCTGGTTGGCGTCGCCGAACGCGCTGCGTTTCCAGCCGCCGAAGGTGTGGTAGGCGACCGGCACCGGGATCGGCACGTTGATGCCCACCATGCCGACGTTGACGCGTTGCGCGAAGTCGCGCGCGGCTCTGCCGTCGCGGGTGAAGATAGCGACGCCGTTGCCGTAGGCGTGCTGCGAGGGGAGCGCGAGCGCCGCCTCGAAGCTCTCGGCACGGACGATCTGCAGCACCGGGCCGAAGATCTCGTCCTGGTACGTCTTCATCTGCGGCGTCACGCGATCGAACAGCGTCGGGCCGATGAAGAAGCCGTTCTCGTGGCCCTGCAGCGAGAAGCCGCGGCCGTCCAGCGCCAGCTCTGCGCCCTCGTCGACGCCGAGCTGGATGTAGTCCTCGACCCGCTTCCGGTGCGCGGCGGTGACGACCGGGCCGTACTGGGCGTCCGGGTCGGTGGCGACGCCGACCTTCAGGGTCTCGATCTCGGCCAGCAGCCGCTCGCGCAGCGCGTCAGCGGTCCGGGCGCCCACGGGCGTTACGACGGGCAGGGCCATGCAGCGCTCGCCAGCCGAGCCGTAGGCGGCGCCGACGATGTCCTTCACGGCCGCATCGAGGTCGGCGTCGGGCAGCACGACCCCGTGGTTCTTGGCGCCGCCCATCGCCTGCACGCGTTTCCCGTGCGCCGCGCCCATCCGGTAGACGTAGGACGCGATGTCCGACGACCCGACGAAGCTTACGGCCATGATGTCCGGGTGCTCCAGGATCGCGTCGACCGCAGCCTTGGCGCCGTGCACGACGTTGAGGATGCCCGGCGGCCCGCCGGCCTCGAGGAAGAGCTCGGCCAGGCGCACCGGCACGCTGGGGTCCTTCTCCGAGGGTTTCAGCACGAAGGCGTTGCCGCAGGCGACCGCCACCGCGAACATCCACATCGGGATCATTGCCGGGAAGTTGAACGGCGTGATGCCGGCGACGACGCCGAGCGGCTGACGCATGGAGTAGACGTCGATCCCGGGCCCGGCGCCTTCGGTGTATTCGCCCTTCAGCGCGTGTGGGGCGCCGCAGGCGAACTCGACCACCTCGAGCCCGCGCTGGATGTCGCCCCTGGAGTCCGCGAGCACCTTGCCGTGCTCGGACGAGAGCAGGGCGGCGAGCTCGTCCATGCGCGCCTCGACCAGGCGCTTGAACTCGAACAGCACCCGGGCCCGGCGCTGCGGATTGGTCGCGGCCCAGCCTGGCTGCGCGGCCAGCCCCGCCTGCACGGCCTCGTCGACGACCGCCGCGCCGGCGAGGCCGACCCTGGCCTGCACCTCGCCGGTGCTCGGATTGAACACGTCGCCGATGTCGCCCTCGGTCTGGTGGAACGGCTTGCCGCCGATGAAGTGGGCGATCTCACGCATGAGGCTGGTCTCCTTGCGGCCCGCACATACACGATCCCGCGCCTGCGGGGATCACTGGTTCACCGCCACCGGCTGGCCCGTCATTGCGCCGCTCCAGGGCTGGCGGGTCACGGTGATCTGCGGCCCGACCGAGTCCTTGGTCGCCTTGGCGTCGATATAGACCGCCGTGATCGCGATCGGCGTGTCGGTGAGGATCGTGAAGAGGCAGGCGGCGTAGAACGTGCGCTTCGTCCCGACCGCCCATGGCGCCCTGGCGTCCGGGCTGCGGGTCGCGGTGCAGACCTGGTCGCCGGCGAGGATGCTCAGCTGCTGCGCCGCGTCGGGCGCCTGGGCGGTCGAGGTCGCGGCCACCTTGACCAGATAGCGCCCGCCGGTCATCGCCGGCACGGCGCACTGCGCCTCCGACGCGTTGACCGCCTTGCAGGCCGCGGCGCCGACGTCGGGCTGCGAGTACCCGGCTGCGGAGAACAGCTTGGGCAGCGCCGAGGGCTGGGCGGCGGCCGGCGTCGCGGCGGCGGCGGCGTCTGTGATGAAGAGCGCGGCGGCGACCGCGAGGATCGATGAACGCATGGGAACTCCTTCGCGTCGTTGCTTAGCCGCCTCATGCTGTCCATTCAAAGGCCATGGCGGTTGACGCGACGGCCGGCCCTGCGCTCTTGGGGGCGTTTCAGGCGGGAGGGCGTCCGATGATCAGGGCGGTGATGCTGGGACTGGCCCTCTGGGCGCTCGGTGCGGCGAGCGCTCTGGCCGTTTCGCCGGCAGGGCCGCGGGTGAAGATCGAGAGCGGCTGGGTGGTCGGGACCGAGGAAGGCCCGGCGCGCATCTTCCGCGCGATCCCCTACGCCGCGCCGCCGGTTGGGCCGCTGCGCTGGAAGCCGCCGCAGCCGCCCGCGCCCTGGACCGACGACCGCGCCGCGGCCGAAGACGGGCCGGCCTGTGTGCAGACCGTGTACCCCGGCGGACGCTACAACGCCGGCGGCTATTCAGGCCCCGTCAGCGAGGATTGCCTGACGCTGAACGTCTTCGCGCCGGTTCACGCGTCGAAGGCGCCGGTGATGGTCTGGATCTTCGGCGGCGGGAATGTCGCCGGCGCCGACTCGATCGCACCCAACGACGGCCGCTTCTTCGCGCGTGACGGGGTCGTGCTGGTGGCGATGAACTATCGCCTTGGCCCGCTCGGCTTCTTCGCCCACCCGGCGCTGACCAAGGAAGCCGGGCCCGGCGCGCCGCTCGCGAACTACGGCCTGATGGACCAGGTCGCCGCGCTCAAGTGGGTGAAGCGCAACATCGCCGCGTTCGGAGGCGACCCGTCGAACGTGACGATCTTCGGCGAGAGCGCGGGCGGGCTCGACACTCTGACGCTGATGGTGACGCCGTCGGCGCGGGGCCTGTTCCAGAAGGCGACGGTTCAGTCCGGCGGCGGCTGGGGCGCGCCGCTAAGTCTCGCGGACGGCGAGGCGCGAGGCGTCGCTGTCGCCGGCGAGCTCGGGCTGCCGGCGGACGCGACGGCCGAGCAGCTGCGCGCGCTGCCGGCCGACAAGCTCGTCGCCGCGGGCGTCGCCCCCCTCATCGTCGACGGCCGGTTCCTGATCGAGACGGCCGCGCAAGGTTTCGCCCGCGGCCACCAGGCGGCCGCGCCGCTGATCATCGGCTCGAACACGTGGGAGGCCTCGTTGCTGCCGGCCTTCAGCTACCCGACTTACGCCGCCGCGCTCTCGCCAGCTGTGAAAGCGGCGTACCCGGACGAGGCGTCAGACCCGGCCAGGCTGGCGCAGGCGGCGTTCACCGATGCGACGATGGGCGCGCCGGCCCGCTGGTTCGCCGCGCAAGCGTCGAAGAAGGCGCCCGCGTGGCTCTATGAGTTCTCCTACGTGCGGGTGGTGCGCCGTGGGAAGATCCCCGGCGCGAACCACACGTCCGAGAATCCCTACGTCTTCGACACCCAGATGATCGTCCCGAACTACGCTTCGGAGATCCAGGAGCCCGATCGCGCGGTAGCCGCTTTCATGCATTCCTGCTGGGTCGGCTTCGCCAGGACCGGCCGCCCGACCTGCGAGGCCGGCGGCAAGCCCTGGCCGGCCTATGCGCCAGCCACCGACGAGCTCATGCAGTTCGACGCCACGCCACAAATCGTCGCCCACTACCGCAAGCCCCAGCTCGACGCCCAGGAAAAGGCGCTGGCGCCGGGGCCCTAGGCTTGCGGACCAGATCCTGAGAGGGAGGCGTGCGCCGCAGGCGCGAGCAGGGGTAACAGCAGAGGTCACAGAGGAGGCGCGGAGATCGCTGAGGGCGAGCAACTCTGCGTCCTCTGCGCCTTCTCTGCGCGCTCCGCGGTCATGCTTTGGTGAGCCTGCGGCGGATCGGGTGCAGCAGCTGTCAGACCCGTGCGCGCTTCATCGCGAACATCGCCGCGTCGGCCTCGCTGAGCTGGCCCTCGATCTCCAGCGCCGGGTCGAGCTGACGGACGCCCCAGCTGACGCGCACCGGGGCCAGCCAGTCGCCGGCCTGCACCGGTTCGGTTTCGACCAGGCGGGCCAGCATCTCGGCCTTGGCGCGGGCGGTCGCGTCGTCGGCCTGCACCAGGAGGATGCAGAACTCGTCGCCCCCCATCCGTCCGACCACGTCGGATTCGCGCACATGGCTCGCCAGGCGGTCCGCGACCGCCTGCAGCACCGCGTCGCCCGCGGCGTGACCGAAGCGGTCGTTGACGCCCTTGAGGTCGTCGACGTCGAAATAGACGAGGCTCGCGGGCGAATCATAGCGCTGCGCGAAAGCGGCGACGCGCTTCACTTCGCGCAGGAACGCCCGGCGGTTCTTGGCTGTGGTCAGCGGGTCTTCGTCGGCGGCGGCCTCGGCCTCGATCAGGCGCGACTTCAGCCGCTGGATCTCGGCGCGCAGGTCGTTGAGTTCGATCACCAGCGTCGCGATGGCGGCCCGCACAGCGGGGGTCAGCTCGGTCTCGGAGACGCCCAGGAACATCGCCTGGTCGGTTGCGGGCGCCGCATCGACCGCTCGGGCCCCGGCTTCGGCGAGGTTACGCCGGCGGATGCTGGTGAAAGGCTCGGCGCGGGCGCTTGAGATCTTCATCTGGTCGAATCAGTAAAACAGTGCCTGGAGAAAATCCTAGGTGACCTCGGTTGCGAGCGCAAAGAGGGCGCCTATACTCCGCGCCTTTTCCGGAAGGCGGGCATGGATACAGAAGCGCCAGTGGCGCTGATCATGGGAAGTCGCTCGGACTGGCCGACGATGAAGGCGGCGGGCGATGTTTTGTCAGAGCTCGGCGTAACGTGGCGGGCGCGCGTCATTTCGGCGCACCGGACGCCCGAGCGGCTCTACGCCTTCGCCAAGGGCGCCGAGGCGGCCGGCGTGAAGGTGATCGTCGCCGGCGCAGGCGGCGCTGCGCACCTGCCCGGCATGACCGCCTCGCTGACCAATCTACCGGTGCTCGGCGTCCCGGTGCGCACAGCCACGCTCGACGGTCTCGACTCGCTGCTCTCGATCGTCCAGATGCCCGGCGGCGTGCCGGTGGGGACGATGGCGGTCGGCGAGGCCGGCGCGCGCAATGCGGGCCTGATGGCGGCGCGGATCCTGGCGCTCTCCGACGCCGGCCTTGCCGCGCGGCTCGCCGCCTACGTCAAGGCGCAGACAGACGCCGTGCCGGGCGAGGTCGAAGATTGAAGGATCTGACCTTCCCGCTCCCGCCCGGCGCGGTGATCGGCATCCTGGGCGGCGGGCAGCTGGGGCGCATGCTGGCGATGGCCGCCGGGCGGCTCGGCTTCGACGTCGCCGTGCTGGATCCAGAGCCGGAGTCACCGGCGCAGCGCGTCGTCGCCCACCCGATCACTGGCGCCTACGACGATCGCGCCGCCCTGGCCGAGCTGGCGCGCGTCTCCGACGTCGTGACCTTCGAGTTCGAGAATGTACCGGCCGCCGCGGTCGAGATCCTCGAGGCCGAAGGCGCGGCGGTCGCGCCCAATGGCAAGGCGTTGGCGATCGCTCAGGACCGGCTCGCCGAGAAGACCTTTCTCAACGAAGCCGGCGCGCCGACGGTGGCGTTCGCAGAGGTGTCGAGCGCCGACGATCTGCACGCAGCGCTCGAGCGCCTCGGCCGGCCATTGCTGATCAAGACGCGGCGCGGCGGCTACGACGGCAAGGGCCAGGCCTGGATCCAGAGTCCGCGCGAGGCCGCGGCGGTTTTCGCACAGGTGGGCGCGGCGCCCGCGATCGCCGAGGCGCCAGCCGACTTCCGTCGCGAGCTCTCGGTCATCGCAGCCCGGGGCCGCGACGGCGAGATTGCGCTCTATCCGCTCGCCGAGAACCACCACGAAGGCGGCATCCTGCGCCGAACGATCGCACCCGCGCCCGCCTCGCAGCGCACGCTGGCGCAGGCCGAGCGCATCGCCGCGACGTTGCTCGCCGCGCTGGGCTACGTCGGCGTGATCGGCATCGAGCTCTTCGAGCGCGACGACGGGCGCCTGCTCGTCAACGAGTTCGCGCCGCGCGTCCACAACACCGGGCACTGGACGCTCGACGGCTGCGAGGTCGACCAGTTCGAGCAGCACATCCGGGCCGTCGCCGGTTGGCCGCTGGGTCCGACCCACGCGATCGCCCGGGTCGAGATGACCAACTTGATCGGCGAGGAGGCGAACGACTGGCTGAAGCTCGCCGCCGAGCCGGAGACCCGCCTCTGGCTCTACGGCAAGACCGAAGCCCGTCCCGGTCGCAAGATGGGTCACGTCAACCGCCTCACCCCGCTGCGGAGCTAGCCTGCGCAAAGCTGGGCAGAGGCGTCCGGCGCTGTCAGTCCGGCCCGGCCTCGCTGCGGATCAAAACCGCAGCCCGCCGTGCCGCACGCGACCCAGCGCGCCCGCCGCCCAGCCGCCGAAATCGATCTTGCCGACGCGGGCCTTGAAGCGCTCGAACGCCATCACCGCCTCGATCCGGCGGTCGAGCGTGGCCCGCGCCGCGTCCTCGCCTTGGCTGAGGCGCACCAGCAGCGTCGCCGTCAGGATGCCGGCCAGGAGGGCGCGCTTGGAATAGTGGTTCTCGTCGGTCGCGGTATCGCCAGCCCAGCGCCAGATCGCGTCCGCGCTCTCCCAGACGAGCCGCAGCGCCAGCGGCGCGTTGGCGGGGAGGGCGAGATAGCCGGTGCAGCGGCGTGTGGCGGTCTCGTTCGCCATCGCCGCCTCGGTGCGCGCCCAGGCGCCGCGCCGGATGCGCTCGCGGATCTTCAGGCCGGCGGGATCGACCTCGGCCAATGCCGCCATGCCTTGCGCGTCGCACCAGCGCGAATAGAGCGCGGCGAGGTCGCGCG
Source organism: Caulobacteraceae bacterium (assembly GCA_035541575.1). Lineage (GTDB taxonomy): Bacteria > Pseudomonadota > Alphaproteobacteria > Caulobacterales > Caulobacteraceae > Acaudatibacter. Next base: position 22,150 of record DATKMZ010000035.1, read on the forward strand.
GGCCGTTCGGCAGGAGCAGCTCGGTCTCGCCGAGCGAAAACCCTGCGGCGGCGCCGGCGGCGCGGGTCATCGCCCAGGTCCAGCCATGTTCGGGCGCCAGCTTCAGCGCCTCGACCAGCACCCGCGCCTCGGCTTCCTCGGCCCAGCCGGGAACGGAGTTGTCAGCGTTGGTGTTGGAGGGGTAGGTCACCGGCCCCCTCTACCGCGCGGGGTTGCGCCTTGTCTCGCCCTCGGTGGACAAAGCCGGGGGGTTCTGATATCAGCCGCGCCCTTCGCAAAGTGGCGGCGCTCCAGAGGAGGACGTGTCATCGTCCAGATTTTCGTTCGCGACAACAACGTCGACCAGGCGCTGAAAGCGCTGAAGAAGAAGATGCAGCGCGAAGGCTCGTTCCGCGAGATGAAGCGGCACGTGCACTACGAAAAGCCCTCCGAGAAACGCGCCCGCCAGAAGGCGGAAGCGGTCCGCCGCGCCCGCAAGCTCGCCCGCAAGCGCGCCCAGCGCGAGGGTCTGATCGCCGCCCCGAAGAAACCCTCCCCGCGATAGCGCCGACTTCGGCCCGCTAGCCGGCCCAGAATCCGAAACTGAAAGCCAGCGTCAGAGCCCCCAGGCCCAGCACGCAGACGAGCGTCCAGAGCCGGTCGAACACCGCGCTGCGCCCGGCTTCGGCCGTCGCCAGGAAGAGCGCGGGCGAGGCCAGCGCGTAGCGGTGCATGCCGAGCGCCGCGCCCGAGGTCATGACGACGGCCAACGTCGCGAGGCTGTAAAGCGCGATCGCCCGGTCGCGCCGCAAGTAGACGAGGCCGGTGACGAGCCACGCCGCTGCGCCGGCGAACTCCAGCAGCATGTAGGCGCGCGATAGCGGCTCGCCGCCGGTCAACCTGCCGAGCGCATCGCTCCACGCCTCGATCGAGCCGCCGATCGCGAACGGCCAACGGCCGAAGTACCGGGTCTCGACGAAGTCGAAGTCAGAGCCCAGGAACAGCCGCCAGACGCCGTAGGCGATCAGCGGCGCGGCCGCGAGGGCCGCGTAGCGCAGCGAGCGCCGCTCGCCGTCGGCGAGCCACGCCAGGCCGAACGGGATGATCAGCAACACGCCGGTCGCGCGGGTGAAGACCGCCCCCACCGCGAGCGCCGCCGCGATTGTCCAGGCGCCGCGTTTCAGCATCGCCAGCGCCCCGAACGAGAAGGCGAGGAACAGCGCCTCGCTGTAGACCTGCGCCAGGAACGCAGCCGCGGGCCAGACCACGAGGTAGAAGGCGGCGCGCAGCGGCTCCTCGGCCGGGGCGCCCTCGCGCCGCGCCAGGTCGGCGATCGCGAGCATCGCGAAGAGCGCGCTGATCAGCGAGACGATGACGCCCGCGAGCGTCGCCGCGCCGATCGGTGGGAAGCCCATCGCCGCCAGCGGCCGTGCGATCAGGCCCATCGCGAACGGGTAGCCCGGGAAGAACGCATGGTTCAGCGAGACCCAGGTCGGGTGGTCGCGCTTGGAGCCGGCGATCTCGGCGTCCGGCGTCGACTTGGGGCTCGCCGCGCGCATCGCCGGGTCCTCGTACCCGTTCAGCGCGATCGAGATGTAGAACTCGGAATCCCAGGCCGAGTGGCCTTTCATCAGCGGGCTGACAAGATAGGGATGGCGCCTGGCGGCGTCGGCGTTGGTCCAGGATCCGGTCCAGGGCAGCACGTTGTCCGGGCGCACCAGGTCGAATCTGGCCAGCACGAAGCCTTGGTAGCCGAGCATGATCGCCGCCCAGCCCAGCCAGACGACAACGACGCGACGCATCCAACCGGCATCGCTGCTATCCGAGGTGGTCCGGCTCATGGGTCCTCAACACCGTGGGCGGGCGATCAAGGTCACACTGCGGCGATTCCGCTCAAGGCGGTTGCGCCGCGCGAGCCTTGCCCTCAGACTGGAGCTCTAAGACCGCCCCGGGGCGACGCGGCGAGACGGTCACGGAGGAACGACATGGCTGCCTATCCGGCCTTTCGCAAAGCGCGGGGGCTCCCGCCGGAGCTGATCAACATCGGTGGCACCGCCGCCGCGCTGCTCGCCGTCGTGGCGGTGGGCGCGGGCCTCAGCCACCTCGTCCCGCAGACGGTGTGGTTCACGGCCGCGTCCTACGGCGCGCCGGCCGTCGTAGCGTTCGCGGCTTACGCCTGGATCGCCCACCGCTTCCGCTAACGGAAGTCGTCGCCGACGAAGACCGAGTGCAACGTCACGCCGACCGCGGCGAGGTTCTCCGCCCCGCCTTCCTGACGGTCGACGATCACCAGCGCATCCTCGACGACGGCGCCTGCGTTCCGCGCCGCCTCGATGGCCTTGATCACCGAGCCGCCGGTGGTGGCGACGTCGTCGGTCACCAGCACGCGCTTGCCGGCCAGTGATTCGCCGCTCGCGAGGCCCTCGACCACCTCCTTGGTGCCATGGTCCTTGGCGGCCTTGCGGACGAAGAAGGTCTTCACCGGCCGGCCGGCGATGTCGCTGACGGCCGCCAGCGCAGCGATCACCGGCACCGCGCCCATCTCGAGCCCGCCGACGTAGTCGGTCCCGAGCGGCACGCGGGCTAGGAAGGCCTTGGCGCAGAGATGCGCGCCGCGCGGGTCCATCATCGTGGGCTTGAGATTGAGGTAGAGGTCGCTTTCGCGGCCGGAGGCGAGGGTGAACCTGCCGAGCCGCATCGACCTCGCGCGGATCATCTGCAGGAGCTCGGATTCGTCTCGATCGCGCGTGCGTTCGAGCTTGGCGACGGCGGCCATGGCGGGCTCCTCGGAGTGAGTCTGGATGGCCCGAGGATCGGACCGTTGCGCGCCGAGTCAAGCGCTTGCGCGATCGGGGCGCCCTCCCCTCGAACCCGATGGCCGCCAAGAAACCGCGCCACAGCCAACCCCATCCGCCGCGCCGCTGCGTAGTCCTTCTGTACGAGGGCTTTCGGAGATTCGGCGTGAGAGCTTCCAATCGAGTTCGGACCATCCTGGCGGCCACGGCGATCGCACTCTGCGCCGCGGCCAGCGCCCAGGCCGATCCGGTCGACCTGAGGATCGTGGATCGGGACACGGGTCAGGTGTTGCCGGTCTGGCGCCACTACGGCCGCTTCTATGTCGTCGGGCGGCCTGGCGACCGTTACAGCCTGCGGGTGATCAATCGCACCGACGGACGGGTGCTCGTGGTCATGTCGGTGGACGGCGTGAACGTCCTCACCGGCGAGACGGCCGGCTACGACCAGCGCGGCTATGTGTTTTCGCCGCGCGAATCCTACGACGTGACCGGGTGGCGCAAGTCTAACACCGAGGTCGCGGACTTCGCCTTCGCCCCGCTGTCGCAGTCCTACGCCGCGCGCACCGGCCGGCCGACAGACGTCGGCGTGATCGGCATCGCCGTTTTCAAGGAGAAGGCTTACGTCCCGCCCCCGGAGCCGTCCGCGTCGGAGGACCGGCTGGAGGGGGAAGACCTGTCGCGCGCCACGCCCGCACCGCCGCCGCCCGTCGCGCAAGCCCCGCACTCCATGGCGCCCGCGTCCGCGTCGGCCCGCGGCTACGCCGGCGAGGCCGCCAATGCGCCACGGGACGAGAAGCTGGGCACCGCGCACGGGGCGCGCGAATGGTCTGTCGTCAGCACCGTGGATTTCGAGCGCGCAACCGCCTACCCGCAATTCGTCCGCCAGATCGAGTACGACACCTACGCCCACCTTGTGGCGGCCGGAGTCATTCCACGCGCGCCGCCTCACCCGCCGCGCCATCCGCGGCCGTTCCCTTCGAGCGCGGGTGACGAGGGATACGTGCCCGATCCGCCGGACGAGCCGTAGCTCTTTGTGCGCACCGCGTCGGCGCCGCTAGACTGGCGTCGATGGATTCTGAGCCTGCGGATGACGCCGATCTCTTGCGCGCCCACGTCGCCGGCGATCCCAACGCGTTCGCGCGGCTCTACGACCGCTACGACCGGGCGAGCTTCCAGTTCGTGCGCCGAATGGTGGGCGACGCAGACGCCGAGGATCTGCACCAGGAGGCGTGGCTGGCGATCGCCCGGAACGCCACCGGCTTCGATCCGCGCAAGGCTAGCTTCCGCGCGTGGCTGTTCACCATCGCGCGCAACAAGGTGCTGGATCACTTTCGGCGCCAGCGAGTGGCGCCGCTGGCGGCCAGCGCGGACGATGCGGCGATGATGGTCGCGGACCCAGGGCCATCGCCGCTCGACCACGTCGAGTCCCGCCAGTTGGCCGAGAGGCTGGTCGCCGCTGTGGAGGCGCTGCCGCTCGAGCAGCGCGGCGCGTTCGTCATGTTCGCCCATGCCGGGCTGTCTCTGGAGGAGATTGCGGCGGCCACCGGCGTCGCCGTGGAAACCGCCAAGAGCAGGTTGCGGTATGCCCGCGCGCGGCTCCGGCAGGCGTTCGCGGCTGAGAGGTCGGCCCATGTCTGACGACCACATCCACGACGAGGGTGACCGCGGCGACCCGATCGATCGGGCCTACGCCGAGGCCGAGGCTATTCTCGGTGACGACGCAGCGCGGGCGGCGCGACGCGCGCGGGTGCTTGGCGCGGTCACGCAGGCCTCAGCGCCATCCGCCAGCGCCGGCGCGCCTCCCCGGCGGGTCGGGGTCTGGCGTCGGGGCGGCTGGCTGGCGGCGGCCAGCATCGCCGCGGTGAGCCTGTTGGTGGCCACGCAGATGCGCTGGCAGTTGCCGCGCCCGGCGACGACCGGCCCGACGCCCGCAGCCGGCCCGACGCCCGCGGCCGGTTCGGCGCCGCGCGCCGTAGCGCCGCCGATGGCGACTGCGCCGGCCGCGCCGCAGGCGACCACCCGTATGCCGGCTTCCTCTGCGCCGGGCCTCGCGGCCCCCCGCCTGGAGACCGCGCCAGCGCCGGGGGTCGCGCGCGACGAGATCGCACCCGCCGCGCCGGCGTCGGCGCCGCCGGTGGTCGCTGCGCCCGTCGGCGCGGCATCGCCTCAAGCGCCCGCGCCGCCGCCGCCGGCGCAGGTCGCGGTCACGGCCGAGCGGGCGGCCCCGACCGCCAAGACGAATGCACGAGGATATGCCGCAGCCAGCGCAGCAGAAGATCAGGCGAGCGCCAACGAGCCGACGTCGGTCACTGAGTCGGTGGTCGCCGCGCCTGCCGCCCGCCGGCCGGATCGGGACGCCGAACTGCGCGCCGCAGCCGCGGCGGGCCGCGTCGCCGAGGTGGACGCCTTGCTGGACGCGGGAGCCTCGGTCGATGCGCCCGACGCCGAGGGCGATACGGCGCTGATGAAGAGCATCCGGGCCGATCGCCCCGCCGCCGCCGCCGCCCTGCGCCGCCGCGGGGCCAGCCTGGATGCGAAGAACCATGCGGGAGAGAGCGCAAGGGACCTCGCGGCCGCAAGAGGCGACGCTGCGCTCGACCGCGCCCTCGGCCTGGCGCCCTGACCGGGAACGCCGCCGTCAGGCGCGTTCGCCGCGTCCCAGCACGCCGGCCACGAGCAGGCGGAGGTCGAAGCGCCCGCTCGCCAGCGCCCCGGTGCGGAAGGCTCGGCCCGCGACCCAGAGCTCAACCGCCGTCGTCGCGAACATCAGCGTCGCCGTGCCCGCCACCTGCCAGAGCGGCGGATCGCTCGCCGCGCGTGCGGCCATCAGGAACGGCGTGAAGGGCGGGATCCACGAGAGCAGCTGAAGAACCGGCGCGTCCGGCCGGCTGATCGCCTGGCCCATGAACACCAGCGGGATCGTCAGCAGGATCATCAGCGGGCCTAGCAGGGTCTGCGCTTCGCGCGGAGTCTCACAGAACGCGCCGATGGTGGTGAACAGCGCCGCGTACATCAGATAGCCGCCGACGAAGTAGAGCAGGAAGTAGACGATCAGCCCCTTGCCGAAGAGCAGCGCGGCGACGCCGGCCAGGATCTCCGGGTTGCGCGAGCCGAACGCGAAGCTGGCGACGGTCAGCCACACCATCAGCGCCGTGGCGGTGATGCCGGCGGCGCCCAGGATCTTGCCGGTCATGATCTCGGGGGCCGAGGCGCTGGTCAGCAGCACCTCCAGGATGCGGTTCTGCTTCTCCTCGATCACGCTGTTGAGCAGGATGCCGGCGCCGGTGAGGATCAGGCTCCAGAGCATGATGCCCATGGCGAAGCCGGCGATGCCCGGCAGCCGGTCGCGCAGCGAGACCGCGCCCCCGGCGCTGCGCGGCGAGAATTGCGTGACTTTCGGCGCGGCCGCGTCGAGCGCGGCGATCGCGGCGGGCGACAGGCCGGCGCGGGCGAGGTCGGCCCGGCGCAGCGCGTCGGTCAGCGCCGCGCCCAGCGTCGCCTGCAGGCCGGGCTCGTTGATGTTACGGGTCCAGACGTCGAGCGCGGGCTTGTCGGCGGTCCCGCGGACGATGGCGACGGCGTCCAGGCGATGGCCGTCCGGCGTCGTCAGGTCCCCGGCCAGGTAGGGCCTGACCCGCGCGCCGAGGTCGCCCGGCCCGGTCAGGCCCGGCGGCGGCGCCGCGACGATCGCCGCTGGGGGCTTGCCCTCGCCGGCGGCCGAGGCCAGCGGCGCGGCATAGCCGCCCCCGGTGAGATCCAGGATCGCGAGACTCGGCGTCGGCGCCGTGCGCGCCGCGACGCCGGAGAAGAACATCACCGCGGTCAAGCCCAGCGGCATCAGGCAGATCGAGAGCCAGAACCCGACCGTGCGCACGAAGGCCATGTACTCGCGGGCGGCGATGCGGAGTGCGCGGGTCATGCGCCGGCGACCTCCGCCGCGCCCGCCGGCCCGCCGGTGAGCGTGATGAACGCGTCGTGCAAGTGCGGCTCCTTCAGCTCCAGGCGCGAGATCTCGAGATCGCGGGCGAACGCCGCCTTCAGCGCCGCCTGCACCGGCGCGCCGGGCGCCAGCTGCGCGACGAGCCGCATGCGCCCCTCGCCGATCGGCTCGGCGGCGATGTGCGCGACGCCGGGCGCGCCGCAGAGCGCCTCGGCGGTCAGCGCGCCTTCCAGCACCAGCGTGCGCGGCGCGACCGCGCAGGCCTCGGCCACCTGGCCGTCGAACACTTTCGCGCCGCCCGCGATCAGCACCACCTGATCGCAGAGCCGCTCGGCGTGCTGCATCACGTGGGTGGAAAACACCACCGTGGCGCCGCGCTGGGCGAGCCCCTTGATGACCCCCTCGAGCGACTGCTGGTTCACCGGGTCGAGTCCCGAGAACGGCTCGTCGAGGATGACCAGCTCCGGCTCATGGGCGATCGCCGACAGCAGCTGCACCTTCTGCGACATGCCCTTCGAGAGCGCCCGGATCGGGCGGTCGGCGGCGGCGCCCAGGTCGTTCTCTTCGAGGAGACGGCGCGCGCGCCGCCGCGCCTCGGCCATCGGCACGCCCTTCAGCGAGGCGAAGAAGGCGATCGCGCCGACCGCTGTCATGCGGCGGTAGAGGCCGCGCTCCTCCGGCAGGAACCCGACCTTGCGCCGCAGCGCCGTGGCGTCGGTCTCGCCGAGCACCTCGACGCGTCCCGCGCTCGGCGAGATCAGGCCGAGGATCATCCGGATCGTCGTGGTCTTGCCGGCGCCGTTCGGGCCCAGGAACCCGACGATCGCGCCGCGCTTCACCCGGAAGGAAAGGTCCCTCACGGCGGTGAAGGCGCCGTACCGCTTGGTCACGGAATCGAGCTTGAGCGCTGCGTCCATGCCCTCCCTTTAGAGGGCAAGTCTTATCAGGACTTTGCGGCCGCCTCGACGGAGAGGATCGCGCGCACGATGTGGCCGGCGAAGCGCTGGCCGAGCAGTGAGGCGTGGTTGGCGCCGGGCACATGGATGACGTAACCGTGCCGCGCTGCGGTCGCGGGCGCAGTCTGGATCGCATGGCGGCCCATCGGCTGGCGCCCGTCGCCGGTCAGCACGACGGCGACCGGCCAGTCCGGGTCGAGCGCGCCCGCTTCGCGCGCCTGGCGGGCGTCGTCGTGCCAGGACGCCACCTCGGCGGCGGCCCAGTGGTTGTGGACCGGGTCGGCGAAGGCGCGGCGCTTCTCCTCCTTGGCCAGCGCCGGCAGGCCGATGCCGTCACCGAACGGTCCCGCCAGCGGCCGCGCCAGCCCCACCTGCGCCCCCCAGGCGGCGAACTTCGAGAGGTTGTTGAAGTGGCCGACGAGCTGGGCGGCGATCGGATGGTCCATAGCTTCGGGCGTCGTCGCGTCGACCAATACCAGGCCCCGGACCTGCGCGGCGCTGCGGCCTGCGAAGAGGCGCACGTGCATGCCCGCCATCGAGTGGCCGCAGACGAGGTAGGGGCCCGGCTCGTCCAGCGCCGCGAGCAGACGCTCGAGATCGGTCACGATGGCGGTGCTGTCGCGCGGCGCCGGGCCGGGGTCCGAGAGGCCGAGACCGGCGCGGTCGTAGGCCAGCGAGCGCAGCCCCTCGGCCGCGAGATGATCCTGCACGGCCGCCCAGTCGGCCGAGAAGCCGAACGAGCCCGCCTCGAGGATCACCAGCGGCCGCGCCGACGAGGTCGGGCCGGCGGCGACGTAGCGCAGGCGCCGGCCACCTTCGATCTCGACCGTCCGGCCCCGGCTGGGCGCCGGTATCTCCGCGGCCGCGCTCATGCTCCTCGCGCTCCGAATCGTCCGCCGCCAGCCTGCGGCCGCGGGTCTGAACGCCAGATGTATGGGAGGCTCGTGACGGGACAAGGCGCGCGCCGTGGCGCTGGCGCAACAGCGAGGCGATTGCCGCGAATGGCGGCAAGCGTGAGCGCTACAGCGCCTTGACGATGCCCTCGACCATCTTCTTGGCGTCGGCGAACAGCATCATGGTGTTGTCGCGGAAGAAGAGTTCGTTCTCGACCCCGGCGTAGCCCGAGCCCATGCCGCGCTTGACGAAGAGGACCGTGCCGGCCTTCTCGACGTCGAGGATCGGCATGCCGTAGATCGGGCTCTTGGGGTCGGTCTTGGCGGCTGGGTTGGTGACGTCGTTGGCGCCGATCACGAACGCGACGTCGGCGCCTGGAAACTCGGCGTTGATGTCCTCGAGCTCGAACACCTCGTCGTAGGGCACGTTGGCCTCGGCCAAGAGCACGTTCATGTGCCCCGGCATCCGCCCCGCGACCGGGTGGATCGCGTATTTCACCTCGACGCCCTCTTCCTTGAGCTTGTCGGCCATTTCCCGGAGCGCGTGCTGCGCCTGCGCCACGGCCATGCCGTAGCCGGGGACGATGATCACCTTCGAGGCGTTCTTCATGATGAAGGCGGCGTCCTCGGCCGAACCCTGCTTCACCGGGCGTGTCTCGACCTTGCCGCCGGCGCCGGCCGCGACCTCGCCGCCGAAACCGCCCAGGATCACCGAGACGAACGAGCGGTTCATCCCCTTGCACATGATGTAGCTGAGGATCGCGCCCGACGAGCCGACGAGCGCGCCGGTGATGATCAGCGTCGTGTTGGCCAGCGTGAAGCCCAGCGCGGCCGCGGCCCAGCCCGAGTAGCTGTTGAGCATCGAGACCACGACCGGCATGTCGGCCCCGCCGATCGGAATGATCAGCGTGATCCCGGCCAACAGCGCGAGCGCGAACACGCCCCAGAACGCCCACTTCGCCTCGCCGCCGCTCATCACCAGCATCACGATCAGCGCGACGACCGCTGCGCCGATGGCGATGTTGAGCAGGTGCCGCGCGGGCAGCAGGATCGGAGCCCCGCTCATGTTGCCGTTCAGCTTGGCGAAAGCGATCAGCGAGCCGGTGAAGGTGACGGCGCCGATGGCGACGCCGAGCGAGAGCTCGATCAGGCTCTCGAGCTTGACGCCGGTCCCCTCGGCGATGCCGTAGGCGGCCGGAGCGTAGAGCGCGGCGGTGGCGACGAGGCAGGCGGCGAGGCCCACCAGCGAGTGGAAGAACGCCACCAGCTGCGGCATCGCCGTCATCTGCACGCGGCGGGCGACGAGCGCGCCGATCGAGCCGCCGACCAAGACCCCGCCCAGCATCAGGCCGATGGTCATCGGATCCAGCAGGCCCTGGGCGGCGAGCGTCGCCAGCGTCGTGCCGATCGCCAGCGCCATCCCGGTCATGCCGAGCATGTTGCCGCGCCGGCTGGTCTCCGGGCTCGAGAGGCCTCGGAGGGTCAGGATGAAGAGGACGCCGGAAGCGAGGTAGGCGAGCGCGGCGAGGTTGGCGTTCACTTGCCGCGCTCCTTCTTCCGGTACATGCCCAGCATGCGCTGGGTGACCAGGAAGCCGCCGAAGATGTTGACCGCGGCTAGGCCCGCGGCCACCGCGCCCGCGCCTTTCGAGATCCAGACCGTGTGGTCGCCCGGCGCCACGTGGGCGGCCGCGGCCAGCAGGGCGCCGACAATGATCACCGACGAGACGGCGTTGGTGACGCTCATCAGCGGCGTGTGCAGCGCCGGCGTCACGCTCCAGACCACGTAGTAGCCGACGAAGATCGCCAGCACGAAGATCGCCAGGCGAAAGACGGTGGGGTCGACGGCTTCCATGCGCGTGGCCTCCTCTAGACCGCCCTCACGAGCTGGTGCGTGATCTGGCCGTCCTTGGCCACCATCGCCGCCTGCAGGATCTCGTCATCGAAGTCCGGCGCGACCTGCCCGTCCTTGACCAAGAGGCCGACGAAGGCGGTGAGGTTGCGGGCGTAGAGCGCCGAGGAGTCGGCGGCGATGCGTCCGGGCAGGTTGGCGAAGCCGACGATCTTGACCCCGCCGGTCTCGACGATCTCGCCGGTTTTCGAGCCGGCGATGTTGCCGCCTTGCTCGACCGCGAGGTCGACCAGCACCGAGCCCGGCTTCATCGAAGCCACGTGCTCGGCGCTGACCAGCTTGGGCGCCATCCGGCCCGGGATCAGGGCGGTGGTGACGACGATGTCCTGCTTCTTGATGTGCTCGCCGACCAGGGCCGCCTGCTTGGCCTGGTAGGCCTCGCTCATCGGCTTGGCGTAGCCGGATGCGGTCTCGGCGGCCTTGAACTCCTCGTCCTCGACCGCGACGAACTTGGCGCCCAGGCTCTCGACCTGTTCCTTGGCCGCCGGCCGCACGTCCGTGGCGGTGACGACGGCGCCAAGGCGCCGGGCCGTGGCGATCGCCTGCAGCCCAGCGACGCCCGCGCCCATCACGAACACCTTGGCGGCGGCGACGGTGCCGGCGGCCGTCATCATCATCGGCAGCGCCCGGCCGTAAACCTCGGCGGCCTCGATCACGGCGCGGTAACCGGCAAGGTTGGCCTGGCTGGACAGCGCATCCATCACCTGCGCGCGGGTGATCCGCGGCACGAACTCCATCGCGAACGCGGTCACGCCCTTCTCGGCGAGGTCCTCGACCGTCTCGCGGTCCTGGAACGGATTGAGCAGGCCGACGACGATCGCGCCGGCCTTCAGAGCCGCGATCTCTTCCGGCCCGGGCCCGCGCACCTTGAGCACGATGTCGGCGGCGGAGAGCGCCTCGGTCGGCGTGGCGGCGATCTTCGCGCCGGCGGCCTCGTAGTCGGCGTCGGTCGCCGAGGCGCAGAGCCCCGCGCCGGTCTCGATCACCACATCCAGGCCGAGCGCGATCAACTTCTTGGCCGCGTCAGGCGTCGCCGCGACCCGCGTCTCGCCGGCGCGGCGCTCCCTGGTGACGGCAAGGACGGGCATCAAGCGGGCCTTCTCGGGCGGACGCGTTCGAAGCAGGACGGCAAGTAGGCCCCCGACTCGGGGCCTGTCCAGCCTCGGCCGTCAGTGGCCCGCGTTTGGCTTCTCGCGCAGGAAGAAGACCCCGGCCGCAGTGAGCACGACGGCGGCGCCAGCGCCCGCAAAGAAGCCCGCTTGCACGCAGAACCAGAGCACCAGCGCCACCAGGAGCACGGCGATCGCCAGCGAACCCCATTTGATCATCTTGCCGAAGGCTTCGAAGGTGGCCTCCTGCTCGCGGATGTCCATGTCGCCTTGTTGATATTCGTGCGCGGCGTCGGTCATCGAGCGGAAGACTCCTTCAGGCTTCGGGGGATGGGGCGGGTGCTACACGAAGCGGTGCTGACGCTCAAGCCGGCCAGACGGCCAGCAGGGTCCGCAGCGCTGCGACCAAAGCGAGCGGCTGGTCGACCATGATGTGGTGCTCGGAATCCGGGATCGAGACCGAGGGTACGCCGTCCGGGACGTAGTCTTCGCGCTGGGCGATGTCGCGGCGGCGCATGATCATCGAGCGGTCGCCGAAGATCTGCGCCATCGGCGGCGCTTTCTTCGGATCGACGGCCGCCATCGCGCTGCGGTCGAGCTTGCTCCAGAGGAACGGGTCGAACTTCCAGGTCCAGCCTTCGCCGGAGCCGTCGGGCATGGGCGCGGGCTTCAGCGAGCGCCGGGCGATGAAATCGGCGATGTAGAGGTTGCCGGGGACCTGCGGGGGCATGAATCGGAAGCGGGTCAGCGCCTCTTCCATCGTCGCGTAGACCCGGTTGGGCTTGGTCCGGTGCGCGGGGCCGCGCCAGCGGTCGCCGCTCCGCTCGGCCTCCTTGCGCCACTGCTCTTCCTGCTCGCGCGTCGGCGGGCCGCCGAAGCCGGTGTCGACCAGCACCGCGCCGCGCATCCGCTCCGGGTGCTGCGCCGCCGAGTAGAACACCTGCGAGCCGCCGAACGAGTGGCCGATGTAGATCGGCTTCAGGGGCGCCTGGTAGAGCCCTGCGGCTCTGGCGCACTCATAGATCTCGCTGGCGAAGCCCTCGAACGTGTAGGTCTCGCGCCAGTCGCTGTCGCCCATGCCCGAGAGCGAGATCGCCGCGACGCGGAAGTCGCCGGCGAGGAACGGCGCGATGAAGCTCCACCAGTCGGCGTGGGCGCTGTTGCCGTGCACGAAGATGAGGCCGGGCTTGCCGACCTCGCCCCACGTCAGCAGCTCGATGTTCGCGCCTTCGACCGGGATGAGACGCCGTTCTGGCGCGTTCGCGAGCGCGGCGTCGAACCACGCGGGCGCCGGCGGCTTGGTCCCGCCGAACGGAGCGAGCGGCGAGGCGATCTCGGGCGGCAGGTCGCCGTGCAGCGGGATCGGTTCGTCGTCGTCGAGCTTCTCGTCGACCTGGGGGTCAAGGTTCGCGCGCTGATCGTCAGCCATCCTGTCCTGACTAACGACCGTTTGAAAAATGGCAAGCGGCTTCGCTGCGTTGCAGCACCGCGTGGTTCGAGGCGCGTTCGAGCGAGCGCTCCTCACCGTGACGAAGATGGTGCGACCACCCAGGTTAACCTGATGAGGAGCCAGCGATGCCGGCGTCTCGAAGGACGCAGGTTCTCCGAACGCTCAGCGTCCCGTGGTCCCCGGCGCCGCGCCCATCGGCTTCGGCGGTTGGGCGTCCGGGTCGGCGTGCCCGAGGCCGACGATTTCGCCGCTCGCCAGCACGTGGCCGCTCATGTCCGCCGCCAGCTGGTCCCAGCTGAGCGCCGGATCGACGGCGATCTCGCGGTCGAGCGCGAAGACGGCGAAGTGGTAGTGGTGCTTTGGCCCTGGCGGCGTGTGCGGGCCCATGTAGGCGTGGTTCGGGCCGCGCACGTTGGGACCGTAGCTGGCCCCGGCCGGCGGCGCGGTCATGCCCGCGGCCAGCTTGGTCACGCCGCCCGGGATCGCGTACATCGACCAGTGCAGCAGCGGCCCGCCGCGGAAGTTGACGTCGGCGTCCTGCATCACGATCGCGAACGTTCGCGTGCCGTAAGGCCCTTTGCCCCAGGCGAGGCCCGGAAAGACGTTGCCGCGGTACTGGGTGTTCTCGAGCGGGATGTCGCCGCCGTCCTTGAACGCGGGCGAGGTGACCTTCAGCGTCTTCTTGGCTGGGAAGTTGGTGATTGCAAGGCCAGGGGCCGCTGTCGGCGGGGACGCCGGCTGAGCCAGCGCGGGCGCGGCGGCCAGGGCCCAGCCGCCGCCCGCGAGAAGCAACAACCGCCGATTCCAGCGCATCCCAGCCTCCCGGCATCTATGTCGTTGGTCCTCTTGCCAGAGACGCGCCGGTGCGGCCAGTGACGTGGCGACAACCGCGGGAGACTTGACGACCATGCAGACCGGGCGATGCCTCTGTGGCGCCGTGACCTACGAGATCGCGGGCGCGCTCGCCGGCGTGCAGCTCTGCCACTGCAGCCAGTGTCGGCGCGCGTCCGGCTCGGCGTTCGCGGCGAACATGCCGGTCAGGGCCGGGAATTTCCGGATCACGGCCGGCGAGCGCACGCTGAAGGCGTACGAGAGCTCGCCCGGCAAGGAGCGGGTCTTCTGCGGCGCGTGCGGCTCGCCGATCATCAGCCGCAGCGTCGCCGCACCAGGCTGGGTGCGCGTCCGCGCCGGCACGCTCGACGAACCGGCCGCGACGTCAGCGGCGTTTCATTTCCACACCGACTCGAGAGCCGGCTGGCTGCCGATCACCGACGACCTGCCGCGGTATCCGGGGGAACGGCCGGAATGACGCAGATTGCAGTACGGCTCTGCGTCTCGAACCACGCACGCCCTCACTCAGCCAGCGCCGGCTCGTAGTAGCGGTCCATGATGCGCCACTGCAGGTCAATCAGGTTGGGGAAGCTCTCGGCGGCCTGGCGGATGCGGGAGTCGAAGAACGGGGTCGCGGCGCTGGCGGTGAAGGCGAAGAGCGTCGCGTCCGCGCTGCAGGGAGTCTCGCCGAAGAGATAGGGCTTGTCGCCCAGCACCTCGGCGGCGGCCGCGAAGTCTCGGGTGGCGAGGTCGGCGATCTCCGTCTCGGCGTGGCGGCCCATGCCCTGGCCATGCAGCATCTGCCGCACGCCCTCCTGCCGCTGTCGCTTCACCTCTTCGGGCGCGCTGGCGAAGAACTGCGACGGACCCTTCCAGAAATTCTCGTCGATCGCCCAGCGCGCGTGCACGATGGCGAAGTAGAGATGGTCCTCGAGCATGCGCTCGAGCGCCCAGGCCTGCGACCTCTGCGCCGGCGTCAGGTGCCCGTCGAGGTCGACGCCCTTCGTGCGCCTGACGTAGTCGAGGATGAAGACGCTGTCGCCCAGCACCACATCGCCATCGCGGATGAAGGGGATCTTGCCCTTCGGCGCGTCGGCCGGCGAGGCGCGCTCAAGTCGGAACGGCAGTTTCGCCATCTTGAACTGGGTGAGCGTCTTGAGGACGAACGGGCTCGGGTCCGGCAGCCCGAACAGCGGTCCGAAACCGTAGAGCGTGAGCATGAGAGGCCTCCTTGATTGCGGCCATCTAACCACCTCACTGACAGCATCCTGTCAGTAGCGGGACGACGTCATCCGGCTCCGACCGAACCCACTTATCTGGCGGCGGATTGGCAGGAAGTGCGTCCCTCGGGACGCCGCCCCGGATCGGGACCGGGCGGCTCCCCGTGATGCCGAAGATAGGAACGCCGCAGCCTTTGCGTGAGGGGTGAAGCGCGCCCAGCCCTGCGCCGGCCGCGTCAGTTGCCGGAGACGCTGTCGACCTTGCCGAACATCGCGTCCAGCCGGGCCAGCATATCGCGCGGCAGTCGCGGAGCGAGGATGGACTCGACGTTGTCCTTCAGGTGCTCCGGATCGCCTGTGCCGGTCAGGATCACGTGCGCCCCAGGCTCATGGCGGCAGAACCGGTAGGCGGCCTCGACGGTCGAGGGTGCGCCGGGAGCATTGCGCAGGAATCGCAGCGGGTGCTCGCGGTCGACCAGCGCGGCGTCGACCTCGCCGCGGTCGAT
The DNA here is from genome assembly GCA_035541575.1 of Caulobacteraceae bacterium. Classification (GTDB taxonomy): domain Bacteria; phylum Pseudomonadota; class Alphaproteobacteria; order Caulobacterales; family Caulobacteraceae; genus Acaudatibacter. The sequence continues at coordinate 37,740 of DATKMZ010000035.1, forward strand.
CAGTTCGCCCACCACCTTTTTCAGCTCGGCGGGATGGCTGAGGGCCTCGCGCACGGCGAACATGATCAGCGTGCCGACGTCCTTGGCCTGCGTCTGCGGGAAGACCCGCTGCCGCGCCGACGGGTTCAGGATGTTGAACCCGACCATCACGACGTCGAACAAATCGTCCGCCAGGGCCCGCTGCAGCATGGCGTGGCCGGTGTCGCCGCCGAATTGCTCGCTGGCGGCGATGAAGCGGATCTTGCCGGCCTCCTTGGCGCGTTGCAGCGCCGGGATCAGCTCGGCGACCGCGTGGTCGTACTGCGGCAATGTGAGTCCGTGCAGCAGGAAGACGTCGATGTTGTCGGTGGCGAGCTTGGCCAGGCTTTCGTCGACGTAGCGCGTCATGTCCGCCGCGGAGACCAGCCGGTCGCCGCGGCCGACGCCGGCCTTGGTCGATATCACCGCCTCGTCGCGGCGGCCCTTCAGGCCGAGGCCGACCGCCTCCTCGGTGCCGTAGGCGCGGGCGGTGTCGATGAAGGTGATGCCGAGATCGAGCGCGTGGCGGACCATGTCGGCCGCGTGGTGGACGTCGCGGCCGCGCGCCATGCCGAGACGTGAATGGCCGCCGCAGCCGAGACCCGCGACGCTCACCTCGAGGCCGGTGCGGCCCAGTCTGACGGTCTGCATCGCCTGGCCTCCGCCGTTCCGGGCCGCACCCTTACGCTACGGCTTGCGATCCGTCATCGCCGCGTAGGCGAGGCGGGCCGAAAGCTCGCGCACCAGCGGCGCGCCGTCGGGCGTCGAGCCGGCGACGTTCTGGATCATGCCGATGACAATCATGTCGTTGACCGGGTCGATCCAGAACCAGGTGCCGAACGCCCCGCCCCAGTAGAAGCTCTCGATCCCCTGGCTGGTCTTCGCCGCGGCGGGGTCCTGCACGATCGCGAAGTCCATGCCGAAGCCGAGCCCCCGGGTGTCGGGCGAGTAGAGCGTCACGTTGACGCCCGGCTCGAGCACGTTGTCGTGCATCAGGTCGACGGTCTCGGGCTTCAGGTAGCGTCGTCCGGCGAACTCGCCGCGGTTCAGGATCATCTGGGCGAAGCGCCAGTAGTCCTGGATCGTCGAGACGAGGCCGCCGCCGCCCGCGAGGAACTTGGGCTTGGCCGTGTTGAAGATGTTCGAAGGCCCCGCCGCGCGCACCTTGCCGTTGTCATCGTATTTGTGGATCCGCACCACGCGCTCGCCCTTGGCGGCGGGAATCCAGAAGCCTGTGTCGACCATGCCGAGCGGCTCGAACAGGCGCTCGGCGAAGAACGCGTCGAGTCCCTGGCCGGACAGCTTCTCGATCAGGTAGCCCTGGATGTCGACGCTGGGGCCGTAGCGCCAGTCCTTGCCCGGCTGGAAGCTCAGCGGCAGCTTCGCCAGCTTGTCGATCATATCCTGCAGGTCGCCTTCGCGCAGGTTCACCTCGGCGTATTCGGCGGCGCGGCCGAACCCGGCCGAGTGGCTCATGATCTGGCGCATCGTCATCGGCGAGGCCTGCGCGATCGGGTCGCCGGCCTTGGTCTTCACCTTCAGGCCTTTGAACTCGGGGATGTGGTCCTCGAGCCTGTCGTCCAGCGCCCATTTGCCCTCTTCCCAGAGCATCATCATCGCCGCGCCGGTGATCGGCTTGGTCATCGAGGCGATGCGGAAGATGCTGTCGGTCCGGAGCGCATCGGGCTTGCTGACGTCGAGCTTGCCGTAGGCGTCGAGGTTCACGATCTCGCCATGCCGGGCGATCAGGGTGACGACGCCCGCCAGCTTGCCTTCGTCGACCAGCGCATGGAACTGGCGGTTGAATTCCGCGAGACCCGCTGTACTGAAGCCATGTACAGCCTGCGCGCGATCCTGGGTTGCGATTGCGCCTTGGTCGTCTGGCATGGTTGCGATCCCTAATGTCTTGGTTGAAATGCAATTCCTCTTGCCAGAGATCGCGCCGCGCAGCCAGGAAAAGCGGCAGGCCTGACTACAAGTGAGTCGCCCATGCTGAAGATCGCCATCCTCGACGACTACGCGGACGTGGCGATGGACTGCGCGCCGTGGTCCCGGCTCGAGGGCAGGGCCGAGATCACCGTCTTCCACGAGCATCTGGACGAGGAGACGGCGGCCAGGGAGCTGCAACCCTTCGACGTACTGGTGACGATGCGTGAGCGCATGGCGCTGCCGCGCACGCTGATCGAGCGGCTGCCGCGGCTGAAGCTGATCAGCATCATCGGCATGCGGCTGGTGGGCCTCGACATGGACGCGGCCACCGACCGTGGCGTCATCGTCGCGCATTCGGGCCTGCGCGGCCCGGTCTACGGCCAGGTCAGCGCCGCGACGCCGGAGCTCACCTGGGGCCTCGTGATCGCCACGGTGCGCGATATCGTCGGCCAGGACCGACGCATGCGCGACGGGCTCTGGCAGGACCGCGTCGGGATCATCCTCGCCGGAAAGACTCTGGGGCTGCTCGGTCTCGGCCGGATCGGCAAGCGGATGGCGGCCTACGGCAAGGCGTTCGACATGGAGGTCATCGCCTGGAGCCAGAACCTCACCGCCGAGGCCGCGGCCGAGGTGGGCGTGACGCGGGTCGAGAAGGACGAGCTCTTCGCCCGCTCCGACGTGGTCTCGATCCACGTGATCCTGAGCGAGCGCACGCGTGGTCTGGTGACGGCCCGCGAACTTGGCCTGATGAAGCCGACCGCGTTCCTGATCAACACCTCGCGCGGGCCGATCGTGGTCGAGAAGGACCTGATCGAGGCGCTCGAGTCCGGCCGGATCGCCGGCGCCGGCCTCGACGTGTTCGACGCCGAGCCGCCGCCGCCGAACCACCCGCTGCGCGGGCTCGAGAACGTCACCCTGACCCCGCACCTCGGCTACTCGACCATCGAGACGCTGCGCGCGTTCTACTCCGACAGCCTCGAGGCCATCATCGCCTTCGCCGACGGCGCCCCGATCCGCATCGCCAACCCCGAGGCGCTCGAAAAGGCGCGCTAGCTCCGGTCGCTGGGGCGATCGCGGCGGGCGACGTCGTGGCCGGCGGCGCGCGTGTCGGACGCGAGCTTGTGCGTTGCGGCTTTCGCCTCTGCGGCGAGCTTGCGCAGGTCGCCTTTCGCGGTTCGGCCGGCCTTCTTGAAGTCCGCCTCCACGTTCCGGACGCTGGGGCTGTGTGCGACGCTCGCGGCGGCGTTGTCGACCTGCCGGCCCGCATCCTTCATGTCCGCACCGGTCTTGGCCTGGTCGGCGCGCGAGCAGGCCGCGAGGGCGTAGAACGCGATAGAGGCGAGGGCGGTGAGCGTGCGCATCGGCGTCTCCTGCGTAGGCCGAGGAAACGGGCGCCCGGCGTGAGCGGTTCCGCGCCCCTTGCCTGGCCGCGGCGCCCCGCTACATGGCTGGAGCTATGCGCCTCGCCTTCCTCGGCACGCCGGAATTCTCCGTCGTCGGCCTCGCCGCCCTGGCTGAGGCCGGCTTCGAGATCGCGTGCGTCTACTCCCAGCCGCCCGCGCCGCGCGGCCGCGGCAAGAAGCTGGCGCCTTCGCCGGTCCAGGCCTTCGCCGAGGCGCACGGCCTCGCCGTCCGCACGCCGGCCTCGATGCGCGACCCGGCCGAGATCGCGGCGTTCCGCGCGCTGGAGCTCGACGCGGCGGTGGTGATCGCGTTCGGCCAGATCCTGCCGAAGGAGGTGCTGGAGGCGCCGCGGCTGGGCGCGTTCAACCTGCACGCCTCGCTGCTGCCGAGGTGGCGCGGCGCCGCGCCGATCCAGCGGGCGATCATGGCCGGCGACAGCGTGACTGGCGTCGCCGTGATGCGTATGACCGAGGGGCTCGACGAGGGCCCGACGCTGGCGGTCGAGCGGCTGAGGATCGGCGCCCTCGACACCGCCGGCACGCTGCACGACCGCCTGGCGGCCGCCGGCGCGGCGCTGATGGCGCGCACGCTGCCGCTGATCGAGGCCGGAACCGCGGTCGAAACGCCGCAGCCTGCCGAGGGCGTCACCTACGCCAAGAAGATCCGGCCGAAGGAGACGAAGATCGACTGGCGCCGGCCGGCTGCCCAGGTCGACTGCCGCATCCGCGGCCTCTCGCCGTCTCCCGGCGCCTGGTTCGAGGCGAAGGGCGAGCGGGGGCCGGTGCGCATCAAGGCGCTGCTCAGCCGCGTCGAGGAGGGCGAAGGCGCGCCGGGCGAGGTGCTCGACGACCGGCTGCTGATCGCCTGCGGCGAGGGGGCGGTGCGCATCCTGACCGCCCAGCGCGAAGGCCGCGGCGCGCAGGGGCTCGACGATTTCGTGCGCGGGTTCCGCGTCGAGGCGCTGGCCGCGTGATGCCGCGCTACCGGCTCGACCTCGAATACGACGGCGGTCCCTACAAGGGCTTCCAGGCGCAAGGATCGCTGCCGACGATCCAGGCGTCGATCGAGCGCGCGGTGAAGGCCTTCAGCGGCGAGAGCCTGCGCCTGCAGGCGGCCGGCCGCACCGACACCGGCGTCCACGCGCTGCAACAGGTGGTCCACATCGATCTGGCGCGCGACTGGCGTCCCGAGGTCGTGCGCGATGCGCTTAACGCTCACCTTGTCCCCGAACCGATCGCGGTGCTCGAAGCGAGTGTCGCCCCGGAAGGCTTCCACGCCCGCTTCTCGGCCAGGGGGCGGCGCTACCTCTACCGGATCGTCAACCGCATGGCGCCGCCCGGCCTCGAGAAGGGCCGTGTCTGGCACGTGAAGAAGCCGCTCGACGTCGCGGCGATGGGCGCGGCGGCGCAGGCGCTGGTCGGCCATCACGACTTCACCACCTTCCGCGATGTCGACTGCCAGGCGAAGTCGCCAATGAAGACGCTCGATGTGGCCCGCGTCTGGCGTGAGGGCGACGAGGTGCGGCTGGAGTTCGCCGCCCGCTCGTTCCTGCACCGGCAAGTGCGCTCGATGACCGGCAGCCTCGCCGAAGTCGGCGCCGGCCGCTGGACTCCGGCGGAGCTCAGGGCCGCGCTGGACGCCCGCGACCGCACCGCCTGCGGCCCCGTCGCCCCGGCTGAGGGCCTCTACCTGGCGGGGGTCACCTACTAGCGAAAAAAGCGCACGATTCTAACGCGGAGGCGCAGAGGAGACGCGGAGGCGCAGAGGTTCGCCGCTCTTCAGCGTCTCTGCGTTCCACTGCGCCTCCGTGTTGAATTTGAACGCCTGCGGCGCGCTCAATCCCGCGGCGGCGGCGCGGAGGCGAGGTCGATCACGCAGATCATGCCGTACTCCGGGTGCGACGCGCAGCCGACGCCGGCGAGCTTGAGGTAGGGGTCCAGCAGGTCCCGGCGGTGGCCGGCGCCCGGCACGTCCTCGTCGACGATCAGCTGGCGGACCACGTCCTGGGCCGTGTCCTGGCCGGCCGACATTTCCTCGGCGAGCATGCCAGCCCAGACGCCGGCGCGGCGCATCCGCTGGGCGGCGCTGGAACCGTCGGAGCCGGTGTGGTCGAAGGCGGCGTGCGCGCCTTCGTCGGCGGCGTGGCGGGAGGCCGAGAGGTCCAGACCGGCGCTCGGCTCCAGCGGGGGCGCGGGCGCACGGCTTTCCAGGTAGCGGATCGCCGCGATCGTCGCCGGCGTCGGATCCGAGTCGCGCAGCTGCTCTGCGTACTCCTGCGGATGGCTGCGGACGTAGTTGATCTCGGCCAGCACCGCTGGCTCGATCTCGTAGCTGCGATGCGTCCGCGCAGAGGACGCAGGCGCGAGCGCAAGCGCCAAACCGCCGATCGCGATCGCCGAACACCAACGAAGCACTGAAGTCTCCCCGACCTGAACGCTCCCGAGCGGCGGCTGAATCGGTGGCGGTTTGGTGGCGGGCCGCCCCCGAGCCTGACCGCCGCGAACAAACGTCACGGTCAGGTCCTTGACGCATCGTTAAGCGGCGCGCGCGGAAGCTTGCGACATGGTCGCGCCTGCTGACATCCCGCCGATCGGCGCGGCGCCCGCCGTTGCGCCGACGGGCGGCCTCGCGCTCGTGACCGGCCCGGCTGCGGCCGTCGCGGCGCGCAATGTGGCGACGATCGCCTCGCAGCTCGCAGTCGACCTGATCGACCCTGCGACCGCGCCGCTGGCGGCGGCGGAGCCTTCGCCGGTGGCCGCGATGGTCGCCGACGCGGCCACGCGTCAGCAGGGCCTGGCCCCGTTGCTGGCCGATCTGCCCGCCGCCGCCGAGTCGCCCGCCCTGCCGCCGGCCGCGCGCGCCGTGGCTACGCAGATCCTCGCCGCCCAGGCGCCGCTCGGCGCCGAGGTCACTGGCGAGGAGCTCCAGGCCGCCGCCCGCGCGTCCGGTGTCTTCCTCGAGGCCGCCCTGGCCGCCGCGCTGACCGCGGGCGCGGCGCCGCCGGAGCTGCAGCAGGACCTCAAGGCGCTGCTGACCCAGCTCAGCGCCGAGCTCGCGCCGCTGGTCGAACAACCCCCGCCGCGGCCGCAGTCCGGCGCGCCGGTGACATCCCCGCCGCCCGCCGCGAGGCCACCGGCCGAATCCCCGACGCCGCCCGTCGCGGGCGGCCCGACCACCGGCCAGCGCGCCGCCCAGCCGAGCGTCGGCCCCGATGCTTCGGTCGCGACGATCGCGCGCGCCCTGCACCAGGAAGCGCAGGGCGCTCTGGCGCGCGTCCAGCTCTCGCAGGCCGCCTCGATCCCGCAACCCGCTGAGCCGGCGCGCTGGACGTTCGATATCCCGATCGCGACGCCGGCCGGGACCGGCCTCGCCCAGCTCGAGATCAGCCGCGATGGTCGGGGGAGTGGGGGCCCGGCTGCCGAGCCCGGCTGGCGGGCGCGTGTCTCGATCGACGCCGCGCCGAGCGGTCCGGTCCACGCCGACGTCCTCCTGGCGCCGGGCCGGACCCGGGTGACGCTGACGGCCGAGCACGACAGCGCCCGCGTGGCGCTCGCCGCGAGCCAGTCCGAGCTCGTGCAGGCGCTGGCGGCCGAGCAAGGGCCCGACGTCGCTGTGCGGGTGGTCGGCGGCGCGCCCGCGCCTCCGTCCGGGCCGCCCGGTCAGCTGGTGGATCGCCGCTCGTGAACGACCCGGGCAAACAGTCCTTGGCCGTCGCGCTCGCCTACGAGAAGCCGCGCGCGCCCCGCGTCGTCGCGATGGGCCGGGGTTGGCTCGGCCAGAAGATCATCGAGACCGCCGAGGCGCACGGCGTGCCGCTGCAGCGTGACCCGGCGCTGGCCGAGGCCCTCGCCCAGGTCGAGCTGGACACCGAGATCCCGGTCGAGCTCTACCGCGCCGTCGCCGTCGTGATCGGCTACGTGCTGCGAGTGAACGCCGCGCGCGCTGGCTAAGTCGCGGCGACCATTCGTGACTAGGCCGGGGCCGCGATTTGTTTCACGGTGGTCGCGGCGACTTCTGCTCGCTGGAACACGAACGCCACAAAGATGGACGCGGCCTTTTCCGACTCCGACGCCACCCCGGAGGAATTCGACGTGGTCGTTGTCGGCGCAGGGTTCGCCGGCCTCTACCAGTTGCATCGGCTGCGCGAGCTGGGGTTCTCGGTCCGGGTCCTGGAAGCAGGCGCCGAGCTGGGCGGGGTCTGGTATTGGAACTGCTATCCGGGCGCGCGGGTGGATTCGCACGCGCCGCTCTACGAGTTCTCCAGCGAGAGCCTCTGGCGGGACTGGTCGTGGACCGAGCGGTTCCCGTCCTGGCGGGAGCTGCGGCGCTACTTCCACTACGTCGACGGCAAGTGGGACCTCAGCCGCGACATCGGCTTCGGCGTGCGCGTCACGGCCGCGACATTCGACGCCAGCCGCGGCCAGTGGGCGATCGAGACTGACCGCGCGGGCCCGATCCGGGCGCGGTTCTTCGTCCTCTGCACGGGCTTTGCGGCGAAAGCCTACGTTCCGACGCTCGACGGCCTGGAGGACTTCGCCGGCCAATGGCTGCACACCGCGCACTGGCCGCAGGACGGGCTAGACATGACCGACCGGCGCGTCGCCGTGGTCGGCACGGGCGCCAGCGCCGTGCAGGTGATCCAGGAAGCCGCGCCCATCGCCGCCCACGTCACGGTGTTCCAGCGCACGCCGATGCTCGCGCTGCCGATGCAGCAGCGCCGGCTGACCGTGGCCGAACAGGACGGGATGAAGGCGGGCTATCCCCAGATCTACGGGCGGCGCAGCGAGAACTTCGGCGGCTACGACTACGTGTCGGTCGGCAAGTCCGCCCTGGAGGTGTCGGAGGAAGAGCGCCGTGCGCTCTATGAGGACCGCTGGGCGACCGGCGGCTTCGCCTTCTGGGCCAACACCTTCTCCGACATCCTGCGCGACGAGGCGGCCAACCGAACAGCCTACGAGTTCTGGCGCGACAAAGTGCGGGCGCGGGTCAACGACCCACGCCTCGCCGCGAAATTGGCGCCGGACGAGCCGCCGCATCCATTCGGCGCAAAGCGGCCCTCGCTGGAGCAGACCTACTACGACGTCTTCAACCAGCCGAACGTGGAGCTCGTGGACCTCAAGGCGACGCCGATCGAGCGGGTCACGCCCACCGGCGTGCGGACCGGCGCCGGCGAGCACGCGGCGGACCTGCTGGTGCTCGCAACCGGCTTCGACGCGGTGACCGGCGGCCTTACCCAGATCGACATCCGGGGAACGGGAGGCGGGACGCTGAAGGACCGTTGGGTGGGCGGCGTTCGCACCCACCTGGGGCTCGCGAGCGCAGGCTTTCCGAACCTGCTGATCATGTACGGGCCGCAGAGCCCCGCCGGCTTCTGCAACGGGCCGAGCGCCGCAGAGCTGCAGGGCGACGTCATTGTCGAGCTGCTGGCTTGGATGCGGGCGCGCGGCCTCACCCGGATCGAGGCCACGGCCGAGGCCGAAGATGCCTGGAACGCGCACGTCGAGGAGATGGCCGCCGGGACGCTCTTCCCGCAGGCCAACTCCTGGTACATGGGCGCCAACATCCCCGGAAAGCCCAGGCAGCTGCTCAACTACCCCGGCGGCCTGCCGCTCTATCTGCAGAAGTGCGCCGAGTGCGCCGCAGGCGGCTACGCCGGGTTCCGGCTGAGCTGAGGAGACGCGCTACAGGCCCAGACGCCGCGCCTTTGCGGCGATGGTGAGGGCCAGGCGCTCGCCGATCAGGTGGTCGGGCGAGCCGGTCTGCTTGCAGGCGCGGTCGGCCGCGAGGACCTCGGGCGTGATCTCGGCGATGGGCGCGAGATCCCAGGCCCGCGCCTGGCGCAGGAACTCCCTCTCGTTCTTCCAGAAGACGCCGGAGGCCTTGGCCGCCTCCGCCAGCTCGGCGCCGGCGGCGCGCAGCGTGGCGGTGCGGCGCAGTCGTCCGAGATGCTGGCTCATGGCGCGCACCGCCGCCGGGCCGCCTTCGCCCTCCTGCGCGGCGCGGCGGAGGCCTGCCTGCGCGGCGGCGAGGCGGCCGCCGAAGGCGTCCTGCGCGGCGTCGGCGAGCGAAGCCTCGGGCTCGACGCCGAGGAAATCGGTGAGCTCGTCGGCCGTGCCGACATGGCCGCTCCCGGGGCCGAGGTAGAGCGCCAGCCGCTCGATCTCGCGCCGGGCGACGCCGCGCTCGTGCGGCAGGCGGCGAACGAAGACGTCGAGCGCGTCGGCCGTGAGCGAGAGCTTGTCCTTCGCCAGCGCTTCGCGGGTGAGCCGCGCGAGATCGCCGATCTCGTCCTCGTAGCAGGGGATGGCGACCGCGCCGGGCGCCTTCTCGGCGGCGCGCCGCAGGGCGGAGTTGCGGTCGAGATTGCCGGCCTCGATCAGGAAGAAGGCTTCAGGATTGAACTCGCCGGCGGCGTGGCGCTCGAGCGCCTGGGCCGCGATGCGGTCGAGCCCGGCGCGCTCGGTGGAAAGGCGCAGCCGCACCAGCCGCCTCCCGCCCATGAGAGAGTAGGCCATCAGGTCATCGACCAGCCGCCCTGGCGCCTCTTCGAGGTCGCCGTCGCTGACCAGGGCGACGTCGAACGGGTCGTCGGGCCGGGCGGTGACCCTGGCGGCGAGGTCCTGCGCGCGCTCGCGCACTACGCCGAGGTCGCGCCCGAAGATCAGCGCGGCGCGGACGGCCGGATCGGGATGGGCGAGGAACCGCTCGGCGTCCTGGCGGCGGTTCAGCAACATCAACCGGCCCTGTGGCCGGCCATCCAGGCGGCGATCTGGACCTCGATCTTCTGCGCGGCGTCAGCGGCGAGCCGGTCCTGCGTGTCCTGCCGGGCGGCGATGCCGGCATAAGGCTGGACGGTCGAATCGTAGCTGATGTTGCTGACGACGGCGCCGGTGGTCGCCACCTTGCCGTTCGAGATGTCGATCAGCGTGTAGGTCACCGTCAGGTCGAGCTCGTAGCGCTGTGCGGTGGCGTTCGCGGTGAGGCCGTGCGACTGGCGTCCCTGGTTCAGCACCATCTCCAGCCGGTAGAGCGGCGCGTCGCCCTTGGCGTGGCCGAGCGCGTCGTCGAGGTCCTCGCGCAGCAGGTAGCCGACGCGGCCCTGCGGCGCGACCACCTGGATGTGCGTCAGCCCGCCTGCGGCGTCCGGCTGGGCGTAGAGCGGCGTGAATCCGCAACCGCCAAGCGGGGCGGCCGCGAGCGCGATCGCAACCAACACCGTTCCCCCGCGAAGTGGGGGAAAGGTCTCGACCCCGCGAAGCGGGAGCGACAATGGGGGCGTGTCTGAGCAGGAGTCCTCCCCCATCGGCCACGCGTCGCTCTCCCCCTGGGGGGAAAGGGTTTTCGCGCCCGCGCTCATGCCGCCACGATGTTGACGATGCGGTCCTTGACCACGATCACCCGCCGGATGCTCAGGCCCTCAAGGCGCCGCGCGATCTCCGGATCGTCAAGCACCAACTTCTCGACCTCCGCCTCCGAGGCGCCTGCCCCGGCGCGGATCTCGCCGCGCCGCTTGCCGTTGATCTGCACGGGCAGCACCCGCTCCTCGTCCTGCGCCAGCGCCGGATCGTAGGCCGGCCACGGCGCGGCGACGACCAGGCCGCTCTCGCCGAGCCGTTGCCAGCACTCTTCGGCCAGGTGGGGGGCGTAGGGCGCAATCAGCCGCGCCAGCGCCGAGAGCGCCTCGCGCCGGGCCGGACCGGCCTCTGGGTGCTGGCGGACCACGCCGACGAACGCGTGCAGCCGCGCGATGGCGCTGTTGAAGCGCCAGCCCTCGATCGCATCGGTCACCGCCTTGATCGTCTTGTGCGTCGCGCGGCGCAGCTCGGTCTCGCGCGCGGGATCGGCGGGCGTCGTCGTCGGATCGGCGTCGAACTCGGCCCAGACGCGGTTGACCAGACGCGAGGCGCCCTCGACGCCGGCCGCGGTCCACTGCACGTCGCGCTCGGGCGGCGAGTCGGAGAGCACGCAGAGCCTGGCGGCGTCGACACCGTAGGTGTCGGCCATGTCGGCGGGCGCAACGACGTTGCGCTTCGACTTCGACATTTTCTCGATGTCGCCGATCACCACCGCCTCGCCGCTGGATTTCATCCGCGCGCGGCGGGTCTGGCCTTCGCTCGTGATCTCCACCTCGCCCGGCTCGACCCATTCGCCGTTCTGCCGGCGATAGGTCTCGTGGGTGACCATGCCTTGTGTGAAGAGGCCCGCGAACGGCTCGTCGACGGCGAGCAGGCCCTCGTCGCGCAGCGCCTTGGTGACAAAGCGGGCGTAGAGCAGGTGCAGCACCGCGTGCTCGATGCCGCCGATGTACTGGTCGACCGGCATCCAGTAGTCCGCCCCGGCCTTGCCGATCGGCTCGGCCGCGGTCGGGTCGACGTAGCGGGCGAAGTACCAGGACGAATCGACGAACGTGTCGAGCGTGTCGGTCTCGCGCTCCGCCGCGCCGCCGCAGTCGGGGCAGGTCGTGTGCTTCCAGGTCGGATGCCTGGCCAGCGCGTTGCCCGGCCGGCTGAAGTCCATTCCCGATGGCAGCCTCACCGGCAAGTCGCGTTCCGGAACGGGCGTGACGCCGCATTTGGGGCAGTGGACGATCGGGATAGGACAGCCCCAGCCGCGCTGGCGGGCGATGCCCCAGTCGCGCAGGCGATAGACCGTCGCGCCTTCGCCCAGTCCCAGCGCCTCGGCCTTCTCGATCGCGGCCGCCTTCGCGGCCTCGACGTCGAGGCCGTCCATGAAGCGCGAGTTGTAGATGCGGCCGGCGTCGGTGAAGGCCTCGGCGTCGACGCTGAACACCGTCGGATCGGCGCCGGGCGGCAGCACCACGGGCGTGACCGGCAGGTCGTATTTCCGCGCGAAGTCGAGGTCGCGCTGGTCGTGCGCCGGGCAGCCGAAGATCGCGCCCGTGCCGTAGTCCATCAGGATGAAGTTCGCGATCCAGACCGGCAGGCGCCAGCCGCGGTCGAACGGGTGCTCGACCTCGAGACCGGTGTCGAAGCCCAGCTTTTCCGCCGTCTCGATCTCCGCCTCGGAGGTGCCACCCTTGCGGCACTCCTCGATGAAGGCCGCCACGCGCGGATCCTGCGCGGCCAGGATCTCGGTCAGCGGGTGGTCGGGCGAAAGCGCCACGAAGCTGGCGCCGAACAGCGTGTCGGGCCGCGTGGTGTAGACCGTGACGCCCCCCTCGAAGCCCGGCGGCGGGTCGCCGGCGAACGGAAAGGTCAGGCGCAGCCCGCGCGACTTGCCGATCCAGTTCTCCTGCATCAGGCGGACCTTCTCGGGCCAGCGGTCCAGCGTCTTCAGGCTCTCCAGCAGCTCGTCGGCGTAGTCGGTGATGCGGAGGAACCACTGGGTCAGCTTCTTGCGCTCGACGATCGCGTCCGAGCGCCAGCCGCGGCCGTCGATCACCTGCTCGTTGGCGAGCACGGTCATGTCGACGGGGTCCCAGTTGACCAGGCCCTCCTTACGGTAGACCAGGCCTTTCTTCCACAGCCGAAGGAACCAGGCCTGCTGCGGGCCGTAGTACTCCGGATCGCAGGTGGCGAACTCGCGCGACCAGTCGATCGAGACTCCGAGGTTCTGCAGCTCGGCGCGCATGGTGGCGATGTTCTCGTAGGTCCACTTGGCCGGGTCGATGCCGCGCTCGGCGGCGGC
>DATKMZ010000036.1:0-65253 GCA_035541575.1 Caulobacteraceae bacterium
GCCGTCGGGTAGCTGGTGTAGCGCGGCGCCCGCCCGCCGTAGGTCTTGAGCAGCGCCAACTGGCGCAGGTGGCGCGAGGTCGAACAGTCGAAGCTCATCGCGCCGGTGATGGGCTCCGGACGGCGGCGCCGCTTTGATCGAGGTCAAGGCGGCGCCGCTCAGAAGAACCAGCGCGCGCCGGCGATGAGGGTCTGGGGCCGCTGGCGGTAGAACTCGGGATAGACCGGCGCGGGCGTCGTCGCGGTCCAGGCCAGGTCGAACTCGCCGCGGCGGAATTCGCGCGCGACGCCGAGCCTGACGTCCGCGCGCTCGCCGCCCTCGCCCGGCCGGGTCGACGCCAGCGGAACCAGCAAGCCGGCGTGGGCGAAGACCCGCCAGCCCGTGGCCGGTCGGACTGCGCCTTCGATGTCAGCGTAGAGCGTGGGCGCTTCCTCAACGATGTAGCGCGGCGAGTAGTAGAGGTGCGCCGAGACGTTGTGGCGGGTAAGCCCGGCGTAGACCTCGGCGTAGACCGCCTCGTAGCGCCGCGCGTAGGGTCCGCCTGGGCGAACGTCCGCGCCGCCGCCCGTCAGGCCGACGTCCCACGCGGTCTCGCCGATCCGGTGCGCATAGCCGACGTAGGCGGTGTAGCTCAGCGCGTCGCGATCGATGGCGCTCGCGCCGGTGACGCCCGCGTAGAGGCCGCTGGGCGCATCGTAGCTCAGCGTGACGCCGATCGCGGGCCTTCCCTCGCTGAGGGAGACGCCCCGGTAGCGATTGTCGGACTGGAACTCGGCCTGGATCGCAACTTGCGCCGCGGCCGGCGTCGTAGCGGCGAGCGCAAGGCCCGCCCAGATCGCGCCCAGCCAAAGCGGGCGCGGCCCCAACGTCACTCGCGACGGCCCGGGTCGAACGCCGCCTCGCGCAGCGGCGCGGCCGCGCATCTGTGGCCCGGGCCGAGCAGCGTCGCGCAGGCGTCGATAGCTCCGCCCGTCGGCGCTGTGGCCAGCCTCAGCGGCGAGATGGGCGTGCGCTGGCGTATGAGCGCGACGAGGCCGCTGACGTGCGCGGCGGCGAACGAACTGCCGTTCACCAGCGCCCATTGGCCGCCGGGCGTCGTGGTCGGCACCCCTTCCCCAGGCGCGGCGTAGACGCCGGCGGGCGCGCGGCCGGCCGCCTCGTCGGCGACTGCGATGACGCCAGGATGCGAGGCCGGGAAGCCGCCCGCCGGCAGCGCGGCGTCGAACGCCGCGACGGTGACGATGCGGCGCGCGTGGGCGATGTCGAGCAGCTTGCCGAGCAGCAGGTCCGGCGGGCCGGCGATGCTGAGGTTCACCACCTGCGCGCTGTGGTCGATCGCGAAGCTGAGCGCCTTGGCGAGGCTCAAGGAGTCGCAAACGGTGTCACCCGCCGGCTCCTGCCAGCAGGCGCGCAGGGCCATCAGGCGCGAGCCCGGGGCCACGCCGGCGATGCCGACGCCGCGCGCGGCGATCACGCCGGCGACCGCGGTGCCGTGCCGTTCGGGCGTCTCGCCGTGGCCGGCGGCGAAGTTCTGGCTGACCGCGACCTGGCCGATGAGGTCGGGGTGTTCGCGGTCGACCATGCTGTCCACCACGGCCACGCGCACGTTGCGGCCGGTCGAGACGGTGTGGAGCAGCGCCAGGCGCCACTCCTTCGCCGCGGGCTGCGCCAGGAAGAGGCGGCCCTGCGGGGCCACGACGCCCTGGCCGCGGTAGAGGTTCATCGCCTGCGACCAGGCCACGGCCGGGTCGTGCGACAGGTGTTCGGCCATCTCGACCGTCGACTTGCCGGGCGGGGCGACAAACACGAAGCAGTCGACGCCGACCAGGGGCATCGGCCAGTTGTCGGCGACGGTCAGGCCGTTCTCGCGCGCCAGGCGGTCGGCGATCCGCCGCCGTGCGTTCTGGTCGGCGCCGCCGCCGTAGCCGCCGCCGAAGTCGGCGTTGGGGCTGGCGTGTTCGGGTGGCAGGCGCAGCATCACCAGCACTTCGCGGCCGGGATCGGTCGGCTCGGCCGCGTTGGCGAGCGCCGTTCCGCCGGCGAGGACGAGGGCGCACGCCGCAACCCAGCCGCTGATGTGGGCCAGAAGTCTCATGGCGTGTCTCCCGCGATCGGCTCGGCCAGCGCGACGGCGGAACTGGCGCGCAGCGCCTTGAGCGCGGCTTCGCGCTGCGGCCGCGCGACGCGCAACGCGAAGGCGTCGGCGCCGTTCGGGCCCTCGGCGATCTGCGCGCCGCTGGCCCGCAAGACCTGGGCGATGTCTGCCGCTCGGGCCTCGGGCCTGAACACCACCAGCACGTCGGCCGGCGGGCTCGGCGTGGGGCTGCTCAGAGCATGGAAGCGGGCAGGCGGCTCTGGCGCCGCGGCCTTCTGTGCGGGGACGGCGAGGAGGGCGACGATCGCCACGCCGGCGGCCGCGGTCCAGCCGAGCCAAGGCGTCCGCCAGGCCCTGACGGCCGCTCCGCGCGCCGCGGCGAAGGGGCCGCGCGGCGTTTCCGCCTCAGCTACACGGCGGCGCATGGCCTCCCATCCGCGCTCGATGTCGAGGGGCAGGGCGCCGACCTCGGCCTCGAGCCGCTGCTCGAGCAGAAGGTCCGCGCGGCACTTGGCGCAGGTCTCCAGGTGCGCAGCGACGCGCGCCCGCTCGTCGGCCTCCAGCCGGCCGGTCACGTACCAGGGCAACAGGAGCTGCGTGTCCTGGCAACGGTCGCCGGGGAGGCGGATCACCTTGCCCATCGCCGCATCAGAGCCAGTCGGCCAGCCGGCCGGGCAGCTTGTCGCGGAGGCGGCGGCGTGCGTGGAACATGCGGGTCTTCACAGTGTCCACCGGACAGTCCATCAGCTCGGCGATCTCGCGGTAGCCGATCTCGTGGAAGTAGGTGAGGTCGACGACCGCGCGGTGGTCGGCCGAAAGGCCGCCGATCGCGTCCAGCAATAGCTCCTGCACCTGGCGGCGGCCGAGCTGCTGCTCGGGTCCCGCCTCGCCGCTGGGGCGCAGGTCCGCGTCGAGATCCTCGACCGGCTCGTCGTGGCGGCTCAGCGCCTTCAGCGCCTTGCGGTAAGCGATGGCGAAGATCCAGGTCGAGACCTTGCTGCGGCCGTTGTAGCGCTCCGGCTGCTTCCAGACGACGAGCATGGTGTCGTTCAGCACTTCTTCCACCAGGTGCGGGCGGCGCAGGATCACGTTCAGGAAGCGCGTCAGGCGGGGATGGTAGTCGCGGTACAGCGTCTCGAACGCACGCAGGTCCTTGGCGCCGATGCGCTCGAGGAGCCGCACGTCGTCGGACGCACGCTCCTGCGAGGTCGCCCCGGTCGCGCCGCTGGCCGCACCCTGCCTGCCGAACATCCAATGTCCCTACACTACGGACGGTAGTTCCCGGTCCGGGCCACAAGGTTCAATCCCGCCGGGCCGCGAAGTGTAGGCCAACCGCGCCGGCGCGTCACTTCAGCGAGCCGAGATAGGCGATCAGCTGGTCGAGCTGCTGCGGACTCTTCAGGCCCGGATAGGTCATCTTCACCCCGGGCAGGTAGCGCTGCGGCGCCGGCAGGTAAGCGCGAAGGCGGTCGGGGGTCCAGGCGAAACCGGCGTGCTTCATCGTCGTCGAGTAGGCGAACCCCGCGATAGATCCCGCGGGCCGCCCCACGACGCCGAACAGCGGTGGGCCGATCAGGGCCGGGCGGCTCCGCGCGTCCGAGTGACAGGAACTGCACTGGGAGGCGAACACGCCCCGGCCGGCGGCGGCGTCGGCGACGGGGCCTGGCGAGGCGAGGGCGGACGCTGGGGTGACGGCGGCGAGCATCACGGCGCCGAGCGCCGCGCGAACTAGAACGCGGTCCATGTGAAGAGCCTCAAGGTGTTGATGTCGGACGCCCGACGCCCTGCTCCGTCGAAATCCGTGCTCGCGCCGGCGAAGCGCGTGTAGGCCGTGTACTGAAGGCCGACGCGCAGGTTCAGCCGCCGCTTCGGCTGCGCATCGCCGCCGAACGGCGTGCCGTCGATCTGCACCATGACGCCGCTCGTGTCCGGCCGCGCCGTGCGGCTGGCGGCGTAGAGCAGCGGATCGGCTGAACCGCTGGTGTCGAACCCGGCCACCGTCAGGCCGATCTTGTTTCGCCAGTAGTAGGCGACGTCGCCGCGCACGTCGTCGAGGACGTCGTGCGCGTTGGCGGCAAGGCCCAGCGGCTGCGAGGCTCTCAGATCCTGACGTTCGTGCGTGAAGCGGGCGTTGAGGGTGACGACATCGCCGTTCGAGAGCGCGATGTAGTCCGACGCGTCGATTCCTGCGTCCGTGAGGACGTCGCTGACCCCCGCGCTGCGGTCCCGGGCGGGGAAGACGCCGGCCCGCAGGAAGAAGGCGCCGCCCTCCAGCGTCTGCTCGCCGAACGTCTTCTGCCAGGCGAAGCGGGCGTAGGGGGCGAAGCCATCGATGTCGCCCGGACCGATCGGGTCGGCGCCAACGTTGCGCAGGAAGCGCGTGCTCGGCGAGCCGTAGGCGCCGGCCTCGAGGTAGACTTCGGAGTCCACCCAGGCGTAGCCGGTGAGGCCGATCACTTCCTGGGCCAGCGCGCCTGAGACCAGCGGCGCGGCCGGCGCCGACGGCGCGAGCGCGGAGTCGGTGTAAGGGTAACCCCACGCCGGCAGCGTATTCCAAGGGTCCTGGACCGTCGGATTGTTGTTGAGGCTCGCGCCGAAAAGGACGGTGGAATCGCCGAAGCTCTTCGTGGTCACCGCGCGCAGATCGGCGTTGTCCCAGCTGAAGCTTTCGCCGACGCCGTCGTAGGTGACCTGCGCAAACGCGCCGAGATGCTGCCCCGCGCCGCCGGCGATGAACACGCTCACCTGGTCGAGCGCGACGTTGTTGTTGTCGTGGAAGCCGGGCGGCGGTCCGTCCTGGTCCTTCTGCGTGTTCAGGTACGAGGCGACCGCCATCACCGCGAGCGGGACGTTGATCGGGCCGGTGCGCGTCGTGTAGCCGCCGATCTTGAAGTTGCGGCCGTAAGGCGTGAGCTGAGGGCCGAAGCCCCCCACGTGGCAGGCCTGACACGGCTGGCCGGTCTGGGCCGCGAACGCCGGCACTGCGTGCGCCGGACCGGCGAGGACGAGGATCGCTCCGGCGCAGATCGCACCGGCGATGCGAAAATCAAAATCCACCCGTCGCGACCACATCTATTGGTCTCGCCAAATAAGCTCTGCTTCTGGACTGTCGATCACCACCGCTCGGGGAGGTTACAACCAGCTAGTCGGAACGAAGTACGGTCATCGATCGCTGGATAACCTCCGAGGGTGCTGCGTCTGCGGCGTCAATACCCGCTACGCGCGAAACGGTTCAAACGCGCGGATGGGGTGACGCGCGGTGGCGGAGGGCCGCTGTTTTTCGCCATCTGGTTTGAACCGTGGCCGCTCAGACGGGAATCGACGGGCGCTGATCCCGCTTCGCGCGGCGGAGATCGGGGGGCTCAAGCGCGCCGAGGCGGCCCGTCGAAGCGAGGTTGGAGAGGAGCCCCCGATGAAAACTGCAGCCGCACTCGCAAGCCTGGCCCTGGGCCTGATGGCTACCAGCGCGCTGGCGACGCCACGACCGCTCAGCGACGCGCAGCTGAGCGGCATCGTCGCCGGCGCGAACTTCATTGTCATCGACGAGATTTCCGACACCAACACGGTGGGCGCCAATCCGCCCGACGGCGCGCTGGTCAACGCCTGGGGCCTGTCGGAATTCCCGGATGGCGGCCCGCTGTGGGTCTCCAACAACGGCTCCGGCACGTCGACGTTCTACAACTTCAACACGTTCGCGAAGGTCGGCCAGATCACCGTGCCCGGCTCAGGCGGCGCGCAGGGTGTGCCGACCGGCACTGTGTTCACCAGCGTCAAGGGCGACGACTTCGCCGTCACCGAGAACGGCAAGACCAGCCACAGCTTCTTCCTGTTCGATGGCGAGGACGGCACGATCTCCGGCTGGACGCCGGCGGTCGACCCCGGTTCGGCGGTCATCGCGGTCGACCAGTCGATGAGCGGCGCGGTGTTCAAGGGCCTGGCGATCGACGTGGACGCGTCCGAGCACCAGGACCGCCTGTTCGCCGCGGACTTCGTCCAGAACAAGGTCGAGGTGTTCAACGGCAAGTTCCAGCAGATCGGTTCGTTCACCGACAATTCGCTGCCGGCCGGCTATGCGCCGTTCAACGTCCAGGTGCTGCACGACAAGGTCTACGTAGCGTTCGCGCTGCGGGGCGACGGACTCGACGAGCAGCATGGCGCCGGTCTCGGCTTCGTCGAGGTGTTCAACGAGCACGGCGTGAAGATCAAGACGCTGGTCTCCGGCGGGCCGCTCAACGCGCCGTGGGGCCTGACGATAGCGCCCAAGAGCTTCGGCAAGTTCGCCGGCGCGCTGCTCGTCGGCAACTTCGGCGATGGCAAGATCAACGCCTTCAACCCGAACACCGGCGAGTTCCTCGGCACGCTGAGCTCGCCCGGCGGCGCGCCGGTCTCGATCGACGGTCTCTGGGCGTTGCGTAACGGACCTGACGGTTCGGTCGTATTCTCTTCCGGTCCTGACGATGAAAACCATGGCCTGGTCGGCGTCATCCGACCCAGCTGGGCCAAGGCGTCCTGGGCGTACCAGTCGCACGTCGTCATGGGCCACTAGTCCTGGTCTGCCGGTGACCCGTCCCTCGCACGGGCGGACCAGTTCGGCCGCGTTCGCCATCGCTACAACCCTCGCGGCGGTGGCGAACGCGGCCGTAGTCTTCGCGGCGGCGCGCCCGGACGCGAAGCTGATCCATTCCCTCGCCGAGATCCGCAACGCGCAGGTGGTCCGCCAGGAGTGGGACCTCTCGTGCGGGGCTGCGGCCGTGGCCACGGTGCTCACCTACCAGCTGGGCCACGCCGTAACCGAGCGGGAGGTAGCGCTCGCCCTGCTGCGGCGGACGACGCCGGCGCTGGTGCGCAGCCGTCAGGGATTCTCGCTGCTCGACCTCAAGATCTATGCGGCCACGCAAGGGTACGCGGCCGCCGGTTACGCCGACATGGATCTCCCCGACCTGGATGCCGCCGCGCCGGCGATCGTGCCGATCCGGTCGCACGGTTTCCGGCACTTCGTGGTCTACCGGGGCCGAGCCGGCGGCCTGGTGCTGGTGGCCGATCCGGCGTTCGGCAACCGGACGATGCCGGAGGCGGCGTTCCGCGAGGCATGGGCCGGCGGCGTCGGCTTCGTCGTATTCGACCCGGCCGATCCGCACCCGCCCAATCGCATGGGCGCGCCGGCCGGGCTCTTTCTGGCAACGAGCGCCCAAGCGGAACGCCGCGCCGTCTTCGGCCCAGGGCCTGTCGTCGCCAGCAGTCCGGTGGGGAGCGCGCCATGAACCGCTTCGCAATGCTCGCAATGGCCGCCGCGGGCTTCGCGCTCGCAGGGCCGGCGCTCGCCCAGCCGCTGACCCGGGAAGAGCTGCAGCAGGCGCTGGCCCAGCGCGACCAGGCTATCGCCGCGCTCGAAAGGCGGATCGCGGCGCTGGAAGCGCAGCAAGGGCGCGAAACACCGCCGGCTGCGAGCGCGATCAAGACCGTGCCAGCCACCGACGCCGCGCCCGGCGCCGGCGTCGCCGCAGCCGCTTCGGGCGCAAGCGCCGGCGACGAGGTCGCGCTGCAGGCGCTCTCGCGCGGCCTGGTGCAGCGCGGGCTGCTGCTGCTCCCGGCGTGGAGCTTCGAGCTCTCCCCGAGCGTCGGCTACGACCACTCGCAGCAACAGGGTCTGGCGCTGGTCGACACGCCCGAGGGCATCTCGACCGTCAACGACCGGCGCCAGCGCGACGACGACATCGAGCCGGCGATCAGCGCGCGGCTCGGCCTGCCCTGGCGCAGCCAGGTGCAGATCAGCGTCCCGTTCGATTGGAAGCGCACCTCGTCGGCGCTCGGCGACAACGCCGAGATCAACCACACCGCCGCGCATGTCGGCGACGTGCAGGTGGAGTTGAGCCACCAGTTCCTGGTGGAGGACAGCGGCTGGCGGCCGGACCTCATCGCCGGCATCGGCTGGCGCGCCCCGACGGGACTCAACGCCTACAAAGCCGAAGTCGCGGCGGTGGCGAACGGCGTCGGCAGCAACGCGGTCACCGGACGTCTGACGGCCCTGAAGACAATCGATCCGCTGGTCGTCTTCTCGACGCTCTCCTACGCCCACAACTTCAGCTATCCGCAGAGCGTCGGTCGCGTCACGGTCGGCGACACCGCCGACTGGGTGCTCGGAGGCCTCCTGGCCGTCAGTCCCGACACTTCGCTCAGCTTCGGCTTCGACCAGCAGTTCAAGATGGTCACCCGCGTGAACGGCGCGAAGATCGCCGGCAGCGACGGCGTCGCGGCCTCGGCCCAGTTCGGCCTCGATCAGGTGCTGAACGCGCGCGCGCTGCTCGACGTGACGGTCAGCGTGGGCGTCACCAAGGACGCACCGGATTACGCCGTCATGGTCTCGCTGCCGATCCGGCTGCGGTGAGGCGCCCTCGGCGACGGCGTTCAGGCAGACGCCGGGAACTGGTCGGCGAGATAGCGCAGATCGGCGGCCATGCCGGTGTTGGCGGTGACGCCGAGACCCAACCAGTCCTGCATCTGCGGCCCGAGCGAGGCCTGGGTCTCGGCCGAGAGGCAGGCGTTCCAGTTCACCTGAGGCCTGAGGAAGGGGACCGTGTAGTAGCCAAACAGCAGCGCCCGGTCCTCGTCGTTGGTGACGTTGGCGCCTGAGGTGTGCCACATCCGCCCGTCCATCACGACGATCGAGCCGGCTTTCGCTTCGAATGGCGTCAGGCGTTTGTCCGCATCCGGCGGAACCTCGGCGCGCGTGCGCCAGCGGTGACTGCCCGGGATGTAGAGCGTGGCGCCGTTGTCGCGACGCACGTCCGTCAGGCACCAGATGATGTTGACCGCCCACGGCTGCAGCCAGGGCTCGGGCACGACGAGCGACTGGTCCGAGTGCAGCGCCATCGACTCCGAGCCGGGCCGGGCGATGTTGGCGGTGAAGTTCGAGATCAGGAACTGCGGGCCGATCACCTGCCGCACCATCTCGAGCGCGACCGGATGCTGGATCAGTTCGCGGAATATCTCGTCGCGCTCGAGCAGGTAGAAGACCCGCACGTTGCTTGCGTTCGGATCGAGCACCGGCAGGAACGTCGGCATGCCCCGCCGCTCGCTCTCGTCGGCCGCCGCCCAGAGCCTTCGCAGCGCGTCGGCCGTCTTTGCGGGCGGGAGCACGTTCGGCACGACGCACCAGCCGTCCTCGGCGAGCCGGACCTTGGCGTTGTCTGCCGCTGACCCGTCCATCGTCCTTTGCGCCCCTAGGCCGGCGAAGCGCCGTTCACGAGGCCGAGCCCCTGGGTCTTGTAGCCCAGCAGCACCAGCGCCTCGTCGGAGGCGAACTGGCGCACCTCGGGCCGCAGCGACAGGAACCAGTTCTCCTGGGTGCGGTAGATCGGGCGCGTGTACCAGGCGAACACGCCGACGCGGCCCTGATCTCGGGTCACGTTGTTGCCGGTGCGATGCCACACCCGGCTCTCGAACACCACGGCAGAGCCGGCGGAGGTCTCGACCGGCACGGTCCTGACGCCAGCGTCGGCCGCGCCCGGCGAGCGGTTCAGCCGGTGGCTCCCGGGCGCGAAGCAGGTCGCGCCGTTCTCGGCGGTGAAGTCGTCGAGGCGCCAGGCGACATTCAGCCCCTGCGGCGCGGCGGGCCAGGGCTCAGGCACGAACAGCTGATCTGCGTGCAGCACCATCTCGCCGCCGCCTGGATAGGTGATGTTGGCTGAGATGTTGCCCAGCGCCGCCGGCCAGCCCAGCACGCCTTTCACGTAGGCGACGGCGAGTGGGTGGAATGCGAGGTCCTCGAACAGCGGGTCGCGGCTCAGCACGTTCCAGACGCGCGCGTTGGTCTCGTCGTGCGCATAATCGAGGCCGAACTTCTGGGTTCGGGCGCGGTCCCGGTCCGACTCGGCGGCGCGGTACAGCGCCTCGCGCGTCCGCTTAAGGGTATCGCCCTCGAGCACGTCCGGCACGATGGCGAGGCCGTAGTCGGCGATGTCGCGCAAGCCTTGGGCTACGTCGCGCGTCGGCGGCGGGACGTCGAGATCGGGCGCGTCGGCGGCGCGGTGCTGAACGGCCATGGGCGGGTCTCGGGTATTCTCTACACCCAGAGCCTGAACCGCCTGACCCCTGGGAACACAACGGCCGGCGCAAGCCGATCGGCGTCGATGATGCCGCGCGATAGAGGTCCGAAAACCGCGAGTGGAGCCCTGGGCCAACACCCTTCGCCGCGCCATATTGGCGGTATGATCCGTTACGCCATCTTCGAAACCGCGATCGGGTGGGCCTCGATCGCCTGGAACGACAAAGGCCTCGTTGCGGTCCGCCTGCCCGAGCGCGACCCCGAAGGAACGCGTCGCGCCGTCCTGAAGCGCTTTCCCGAGGCCGTGGAGCGCGATCCCGTAGGCGAAGGCTGGGGTCCTCTCATCGAGGGCGTGCGCGCACTGATGCGTGGTGAGAAGGCCGACCTCTCGGCGGAGCGGCTCGATCTCGATCGCACGTCCGACTTCAACGCCCGGGTCTATGAGATCGCCCGTCAGGTCCCGCCCGGCGAGACGACGACCTATGGCGAGATCGCGTTCCGGCTCGGCGACCGGCTGCTGGCGCGCGACGTCGGCGTCGCGCTCGGGCAGAACCCCTGGCCGATCGTCGTGCCCTGCCATCGCGTCACCGCGGCCGGCGGCAAGCTCGGCGGCTTCTCGGCGCCGGGCGGCGCGCGCACGAAGCTGAAGCTGCTGGCGATCGAGGGCGCGGCCGTGGCGGCCCAAGGCGAGCTCTTCGCCTAGAGGTTAGCCCTCGCGGTCGTGCGTGGTTCGAGATGCGCCTGCGGCGCTCCCCAGCATGCCGAAGATTGGAAGGACGCGCAGGAGTTCGTCATCCTGAGGAAACGCGAAGCGGCGTTTCGAAGGACCTAACCCCGACGGCGCTCGCCGACGCGACGCTTGGGCTCGCTCCAGGCTTCGAGGTCGCCCTCGTCCCAGACGCGCTCGGACGCGCTGGCCTCGTCCATCTCGGTCAGCGGCGTGCCGAGCGAAAGCGCCGACAGCAGATTGCGCAGTCCGTCGTAGATGGTCTCCGGCGAAAGCTGGCGGGTGCGCAGACCGGGAAACTGGTGCGCCCAGTAGCTGGTCAGCTGTTCGAGCCGGCCCATGCGCTCGCCGAGCCTGTTGAAAAGGCGCGGGCCGTCGATCAGGAAACGGCGGAATGGCTCGGGCGTGCGCTGCGCGGTCAGCGCCTCGAAGACGTCCTCGTAGATACGGAACGCGTCGGCGATGCGCCGCTCGCAATCGGAGACGAGGTCTTCCAGCTGGCTTACGGCGTAGCGAACGAAGCGCGCGGAGTCCGGGTCGAACCGCGACGCGTCGACCGCACCGATCGAGCGGCGCGTCGCCTTCACTTCCGGCATGATCGCGCGGCTGCGCCAGCGGTAGTAGAGCACCGCCTTCCAGCAGAACATCGCCTGCGCGAACTCCTCGGGCTCCATCTTGAGCGCCTGACGCAGCGGCATCAGCTCGGGACTGTCGCCCGAGGCGAGGATCAGCTCCGAGAGACGCTTGGCCTGCGCGTCGGAGACCGTGGCGCCGCCGAAGCAGAGGCCGATCAGCGTCTCGACCTGGTGGGCGACGAAGTCGCGCATCTCCGACTTGTCGGTCGGGCTGAGGCGGAAGTAGCAAGGCGAGACGGTGATCTTGTTGGCGGTCAGCGCCTCGTGCAGCAGGAACGGATCGAGCGTGGGCAGCTTGTCGAGCAGGCGCAGCACCGCGATGTCACGCGCGATGTCGAGGCCGTTCCAGTCGAGGTGTCGGGCGAGCAGCTCGGCGAGGTCCGGGTCGTCCACCAGCAGGAACTGGCCACCGAGGTCGAGATCATCCGGGTCGAAAGGGAAGATGACCTTGGTGACGATCGCGCCCCGTTCGGTGTT
The DNA here is from genome assembly GCA_035541575.1 of Caulobacteraceae bacterium. Lineage (GTDB taxonomy): Bacteria > Pseudomonadota > Alphaproteobacteria > Caulobacterales > Caulobacteraceae > Acaudatibacter. The sequence goes on from DATKMZ010000036.1 coordinate 11,979, forward strand.
GGACTCGAACTCGCCCGCCCGGGGGTGATGCTTGACGATGATCGTGCGGTTGAGCACCGGGTGCGCGAACATGGGCCGGTTGTGATGGTCGGGGTCCTCGCCGGCCTCGACCCAGAGTGAGTGCAGGTCGAGCACGCGCGCCGACGACGACCGCGCGGTGATGCTTCTCAGCGTCTGGACGCCGGAGAGGTGGGGAAGGCCGCGCATGAACCGTCGCGTCTTTGAGTTGAGCTGACGCCAGTTAGCACGCCGACTCCTTAACAAACCGCCGAGCCGCACCGCTCGGTCGCGAAAAATCTACAGGGGCTCGGCGCATCCGCCGGTGTCGTCGCTGCGGCGTTGCGCCGCATTAAGGCGGATTGCCATCGTTAGGTCGAAAACCGGCCCATTTCGCGCCTGCGTGACACCTTTTGATCGGTCGAGTCACCGGGCAGGGACGGAGACGGGCGTGAAGGACTATGTCGACGTTGCCGGCGCGTCCGGCGCCACCTATCGCTTCATGCGACTCAAGGAGGGCCGCCCGCTGTCGCCGATGGGCGGCAACTTCATCTATGGCCGGTACACCGGCGAGCAGTTCGAGATCATCTACGCCAGCCAGGTGCAGAACCTGCTGAAGGACGCCCGCAACCGCTGGAACGAGGCGCAGCAGCGCTACCAGGTCAGCGACCTCTACTCGCGGCTCAACATCTCGGAACGCGTGCGCCACCTGGAGTTGGCCGACATCGTCGACGCCAACCACCCTCCAATGAACTCCAGCCCAGAGCTTAAGGCCGGGTGACGCTCCGCCGTCACCCGGGAGGCCGCGTGGCGGCCATCCGGGACGTTGTGGAGCTCTGCCCCGGATGAGTCCCGGTTCGCGGGCTCTCCGGAATGACCGTCATTTGGAGAAGATCGGGTTCAGCAAACGACCGCCGGCCGAGCCGGCGAAGGCGGTGAACGTGCCCTTATCGACGATCTCCTGTGCGGCGCTCAGCGCGGCCGCGAAGGCCACGCCCGCCAGCGCACCGCCGAGGCTGATGCGGCGCACGCCGTAGCTCTCAGCTGTCGACACGGGGATGCCGGGTGAGAGCAGGTTGACGGGCTTGGGCGCCACCGCCTGCACCACGGCGCGGATCTGCGCCTCGTCGCGGATGCCGGGCGCGTAGAGGCAGTCGGCCCCGGCCGCCGAATAAGCCTTCAGACGCCGCACCACTTCGTCGAGGTCGGGCGCGCCGCGGATGAAGCCTTCGGCGCGGCCGGTCAGCACGACTCCCGATCCAGTCCGGTCGATCGCCGCGCGGGCTGCCGCGACGCGGGCGACCGCCAGGTCGAAGTCGTAGAGCGCGCTGCCCGAGTAGTCCTCGACCGAGAGGCCGGCGACGCCGGTGTCGACGGCCAGCGCGACGTTCTTCGCGACCTCGTCGGGCGCGTCCGCGAAACCGTTCTCGAAATCGGCGTTCAGCGGCAGGTCGCTGCCGTGCGCGAGCGACGAAAGGTGCAACAGCACCTCGTCGAGGCTGACCTGGCCGTCGGCGCGGCCCATCGACCAGGCCATGCCGGCGCTGGTGGTGGCGAGCGCCCGGAAGCCGAGATGCTGGAGGATCTTGGCCGAGCCTACGTCCCAGGGGTTGGGCAGCACGAAGCAGCCGCTCTCGTGCAGGCGGCGGAACGCGGCGCGCTTCTCGGCGGCGGATGTGGCCATGGCAGGTCCTTCTCGGGCTTGGGCGCGGGCCTTATCGCGGCCGGTGCGGGCCGCTGCAATAAGGTGCAGACCGTAAGGTCCCAATCTCGCCAGCAGCGAACGCGGCTGATAAGGGGCCCGCCATGAGCAAGATCGCCCTCATCACCGGCGCGGGCAGCGGAATCGGCAAGGCGAGCGCGCTGGCGCTGGCTGGCGCGGGATGGTCGGTCGCGCTTTGCGGGCGGCGTCTCGACCGCCTGGAGCCGGTGCGCGCCGAGGCGGAGTCGAAAGGCGCGGACGCGGTCGCGATCGCAGCCGACGTCGGCGATCCGGCTGCGGTCGGCGCCGTGTACGGCGAGGTCGAGGCGCGCTTCGGCCGGCTCGACCTTCTGTTCAACAACGCGGGGACCGGCGCGCCGCCGAAGCCGATGGAGGACCTGACTGTCGAGGAGTGGCGACGCGTGGTCGACACCAACCTCACCGGCGCCTTCCTCTGCACGCAGGGCGCGTTGCGGCTGATGAAGCGTCAGGACCCGCGCGGCGGGCGGATCATCAACAACGGCTCGATCTCGGCTCATGCGCCGCGGCCGAACTCGGCGCCTTACACCGCGACCAAGCACGCGATCACCGGGCTCACCCGCTCGACGGCGCTCGACGGGCGGGCGTTCGACATCGCCTGCGGCCAGATCGACATCGGCAACGCCGAGACGCCGCTCACGGCGCGGATGGCCGGCGGCGTGCCGCAGGCCGACGGCCGCATCGCACCGGAGCCGGTGATGGACGTCGAGGACGTCGCCCGCGCGGTCGTCTACATGGCCGAACTGCCGCTATCGGCCAACGTGCAGTTCATGACCGTGATGGCGACCAAGATGCCCTACATCGGGCGGGGGTGATCCATCCCTTTCCCTCTGTGGGGAGGGCGTCGGCGCGCAGCGTCGATGGGTGGGGTGTGGGGAACCCAACGATGGCGCCCGTCCCGTGACACCCCCACCCGATCGCTTCGCGGTCTGCCCTCACCATGAAGGGGAGGGAGCCGAGCGCAGCTGTCAGAACATAACCCCCGCTTCCGCGAGCAGGCGGGCCTGGGTGTCGTCGGTCCCGAACGTGCCGAACATCAGGCCGGGCGTGCCGCCGCCGACGCCGGTGTACGAGAACTCGCCGCGGACGAAGAAGATGCCCTGCTGATAGGTCGGCGTCACCGTGATCGACCAGGCGTCGGAGTCTACGCCGTAGCCCAGCAGGTTCGCCGCACCGTGCGACTTGATGTACTCGACCCGGCCGGCCAGCGACCAGTGCGGGTTGAACTGGTACTTCGCCAGCACCGCGAAGCCGATGGTGTCGCCCGAGAACGAGACGCCCGGGATGTTCGGCGAGCTGTTGTACTGCAGGTAAGGCGAGATCGTCAGCGGGCCCATGTTGTGGGTGAAAATCAGGTTGTAGATCTGGCCGTTGTTCTGCTGCACCGGCGTGGCGAAGGTCGCCGTCCGCGCGGTGCCAGCGTTGCCCTCGGCGGCGAACGTCAACGCGTCGGTGTTCTTGAAGGTGTAGGTGATGAGGCCTGACAGCGCCGTGTAGGTGTCGGAGTAGTAGCCGTCGGTCACCGCGCCCGAGATCGCCCAGGGGCCGTTGGTGTAGTTGACCTGCACGCCTTTGCTGACGGCAGGCTCCTGGTTCCAGAGCAGGCCGCGCTGGATGTCGTAGTTCTCGAACGAGAACGTGTACTCGTCGCCGATCAGCGTCGGCAGCGCCCCGACCATAACGTTCAGGTTGGAGTTCGGCACCAGCTTGATGAAGCCTTGCGGCGCATAGCCGTAGGTGTTGTCGGTGATAGTCTTGGCCTTGTAGTAGGGCGTGCCGAGACTCGGCAGGTCGTAGGCGCCGACCTGCAGGTAGAACTGGATCGGCCCGTCGGTCTTGTTCAGGATGATCTGGGCGTTCGAGAAGTCGCCGTAGAAATCCTTGTTGTGATTGCCGAAGGCGTCGAACGCTGGGTGCGACTGCCAGAGTGCGAAACCGGACACCACCCCGTCGACCATCACCTTGCCGATCGGACCGGCGTCGAAGGTGGCCGGGCTGCCGTTGGCGACGAGCGGACCGGCGACGCTCGGGTAAGGCATCGGCGTCGGCTGCGGCGCCGCCGGCGCGGCCGCGGAACCGCCCGCCGGCTGATCGTCCGCGAGCGCCGAGCCCGCCAGCAAGAGGCCGACGCCGGCTGATCCGGCGCACAGCAACAACTTCAGTTTCGTCATTCGAATTATCCCCTTATGCGCGCCCGCCCGGCCCTTGCCGGTTTCGCGGCGCCTGGCCGGCGGGCTCTTTTCGACCGCCCGAGCCCATCTCGGGCGCCGGGGCGTGGCGCGAACAGCTTCGTCTGGGCGCCCGGGAGTCCGCGCCCGACGCCGACTGTTTCTTGTGCGCCGCCGGCGGCGCTCTGCCGCAAAATTAGGCAGGGGTCCGCGGCCGCCGGCCCCGGTCAGCCGTCACGCTAAGCCGGATGTGCGTAAGGATTCGACGGCGCTCGGCGGCGGCGGGTGTAAGCGCCGCGTAAGCCTCAGCGCATCGCCATGGACGCGCGGCCGAGGTGGGAGCCGGCGTCCACGAGCAGAGTCTCGCCAGTGATGTGCCGCGCCGCCGGCGAGGCGAAGAAGATCGCGCCCGGCGCGATGTCCTCGGGCGTAGAAGCGAGCTGCAGCGGGGTCGAGGCGGCCGCGCCTTCCCGCAGGCGGTCGACCGCCGCCGCCGGCAGGCCGCGCCCGAACCAGGGCGTGTCGATGTAGCCGGGGCAGATCACGTTGACCCGGATCTTCGGCGCGAGCGCCCGGGCCAGCGACAGCGTCATGGTGACGAGCGCGCCCTTCGAGGCGGCGTAGGGCACCGAGGAGCCGATCCCGGTGACGCCGGCGATCGAAGAGGTGTTGACCACCGCGCCGGGCTGTGGCGCGGCTTCGAGCAGGCTGCGGCAGGCGCGCACCATCTGGAACGCGCCGATCACGTTCACGGCGTAGATGCGCGCGAAGTTCTCGGCCGAGACCGCATCGAGGTCGGCATGGTTGGCGAACGTGGTCTGGCCGGCGTTGTTGAACAGCGCGTCGATGCGGCCGAACGGCTCGGCGGCCGCGGCGATCTTGCGGCAGTCGGCGTCCTCGGCGACGTCGCCCTGCACCAGCACCGGCTCCGCGCCGGCCGCGTTGACCCGCCGCGCGGTCTCCTCGGCCTCGGCGGTGTTGTGAGCATAGTTGATCACGACCGCAGCCGCGCCCTTCTCGGCCACGCCCACGGCGATCGCTCGGCCGAGCCCGCTGGAGGCCCCGGTCACCACCGCCACGAACCCTTCGAGATCTTTCCCCGCCATCGCCGTCCTCCTTTGTCTTCTTATCCTCACCCGCCCGCAGAGGCGGGGAGGTGGCGTGGCGCGTAGCGCCGCGCCGGAGGGGGCGCAAGGCGGCGAACGCAGCGCTGGCGGCCTTGCGTCGCTTCCACCCCCGCGCCCCACGCGGCGGTCCCCCTTCCCCGTTGCGCGGGGAAGGGGCTATTGCACGACCATGGACGACCTGCACGTCACCCAGCTCGGCCGCACGGTCGCGGCGCCGGCGAGTCCGGACGAGGCCGTGCTCGAGCGCGTGCCGAACCCACAGGCCGGCCAGCTCTTTCTCGCCCGCTTCACCGCGCCGGAGTTCACCTCGCTCTGCCCGGTGACCGGTCAGCCCGACTTCGCGCGCCTGGTGATCGACTACGCGCCCGACCAGTGGCTGATCGAGTCGAAGTCGCTGAAGCTCTATCTCGGCGCCTTCCGCAACCACGGCGCCTTCCACGAGGACGTTACGCTGACGATCGCGCGGAAGATCGTCGAGGCGGCCGAACCGACATGGCTGCGCATCGGCGGCTACTGGTATCCAAGAGGTGGCATCCCGATCGACGTCTTCTGGCAGACCGGCGCTCCGCCCGATGGCCTCTGGCTGCCGGATCAAGGCGTCGAACCTTACCGGGGGCGGTGACCGGCCGGCCCCGTTCGGGCTCGCGATCAGGAGCCGCCGGCGGCCTTGCGTTCGCGGCGGGCGCGGCGGCCTTCGCATCACCCGCGCCCCGGAGTGTCGTGGGGGCCCACCCTCTCGTCCCGGCGCGCTCGGCGCCAAAGCGGCGGTGGGAGCAAGCTTCACTGCGTGTTACGCCTCTGCAACCGTCGATAGGGCGGTGGAAGGGGAGTGCGATGCGCCATGCCTTGCTTTGCGTCGCCGCCGGCCTGGTGCTGATGGCGGCGTGCTCGAAGAAACCCGAAGCGGCCCCTGCGGCCAACGCCGCGTCCTCCGTGGCGACGCCTGCCGTCGCGCCGGCGCCAGCGGGCCCTGCGGTGTCCGGGGTTTTCACCGGAGACGGCCAGCCGGCGACACTGACCCAAGTGACGGCCCATCCGGACGATCCCTTCGACGGACAGCCGGTGACGGCGATCGTGTTCACCGCCAAGGACCAGGGCGGCGATCCGAAGGCGGCCATCGCCGCCCTGTTCGGCAACTACGGCGAGGCGATCGTCGCCAGGGTGACGCCGGACGGCAAGCTGGTCGGTGCGGACGTCGTCCACCCGGGGCTGAAGACGCCGGGCGGCGCGTCCGTCTCGCTGAGCGGCGTGCTGACGATCGAGAACTACAAGAGCGACGGCGGCCAACTCTCCGGGCGCCTCACCTCGAACGGCGACCAGGACGTGTTCGGCCACAAGCTCAAAGTAGATCTGACCTTCCACGCCAAGGCGCCCTGACGCCGCCCCTGTTCGCCCTCGGCCATAGGCGCCAAAAGGTCGCCCATTCGGCTTTCCACATTTTGAGGTGCGATCATGGACTACGTCCGCATGGGGTCGACTGGGACCCGCGTCTCCCGGCTTTGCCTGGGCTGCATGAGCTTCGGCGGCGGCGCCGACTGGATGCTGGATGAAGAGGCCAGCCTGCCGATCGTCCAGAAGGCGCACGAGGCCGGGATCAACTTCTTCGACACGGCCGACGTCTATTCGCGCGGCCAGAGCGAGGAGATCCTCGGCCGGGCGCTGAAGACGCTGAACGTGCGCCGCGACGAGACGGTGGTCGCCACCAAGGTGTTTAATCCGATGGGCCGCGGGCCGAACAAGGCCGGCCTCTCGCGCAAGCACATCCTGCAGTCGATCGACGCGAGCTTGACGCGGCTCGGGCTCGACTACGTCGACCTCTACCAGATCCACCGCTTCGACTATCAGACCCCGATCGAGGAGACGATCGAGGCGCTGGACGACGTCGTGAAGTCGGGCAAGGCGCTCTACATCGGCGCCTCCTCGATGTTCGCCTACCAGTTCTCGAAGTACCTGCACCGCGCCGACCACCTCGGGCGGACGCGCTTTGCGATGATGCAGAACCACTACAACCTCGCCTACCGCGAGGAGGAGCGCGAGATGAACCCGCTCTGCCTCGAGGAAGGCGTGGGCCTCATCCCCTGGAGCCCGCTGGCGGGCGGCTACCTCGCTGGCAACCGCGACGAAGGCACCGTGCGCTCGCAGTCGGCGATGGGTCGCGGCCGCTACAACCGGCCGGAGGACAAGGCGGTGCTCGACGCGCTTCGGCAGGTCGCCGCCCAGCGCGGCGAGGCGCCGGCGCAGGTGGCGATCGCCTGGCTGCTCGCCAAGCCGGCCGTCACCGCGCCGATCATCGGCGTGACCAAGCCGCACCACATGGACGATCCGCTGAAGGCGGTGGAGAGCCCGCTCTCGCCCGAGGAGATCGCGATGCTGGAGGCGCCCTACGCGCCGCAGGCGGTGATCGGCGCGATCACGCCGGCCGACATGGCGGGGCGGCTGGCCAGAGCCGGCGCGCCCAGGCGGGAGGCGGCGTAGGGGTTTCAGCCCTCCCACTCGCTGACGAGTGTGTCCACCTCGGGGCGGACGCGCTCGAGCGGGGTCTCGGCGCTCTTGCCCAGGTGCACGAAGCCGGCGACGCGCTCGGTCTCGCCGAGGCCGAGCAGGCGCCCGGCCGCCTCGTCGTAGGCGTACCAGTCGGTGATCCAGTTGGCCCCGTAGCCCATCGCCTGGGCGGCGATGATCAGGGTCATGCAGACCGCGCCGGCCGAGAGACGCTGCTCCCACTCCGGGATCTCGCCGGGCGTATGGCGCGAGACGACGGCGACGGTCAGCGGCGGGGCCTTGATCTTGCCGAGCTTGGCCTTCTGCCGCTCGCTGTCGGCGCGGCCCTCGGCGATTGCTTCGAGGCCGGCGATGAACCGCGCCTTGGCCTCGCCGCGCAACACCACGAAGCGCCAGGGGAAGAGCTTGCCGTGGTCAGGCACGCGGGTGGCGAGCCGCAGCAGAGTGGCCAGCTCGGCGTCAGTGGGGGCGGGCGCGGTCAGCGTGAGGGCCGAGGCCGAGCGGCGGCGGGCGAGGAAGGCCAGCGTCTCGGGCGAGGCCTCGATCGGCGCCGCCTCGCCGAACGCCGGCGCGTTCGGAACGATGAAGGGCAAGGCAGGGGCTTCCGGATCCAAGGGATTGGCAACCTCGCGGAGGTAGAACGGCGCCCGCTAGTCTGCAATGTAGCGCCGCTGGCATTTTTGTCAGAAACTCTGGCTGGCGCAGGTTGCTGCGCGACGCCATATCGCGGGCAGGGAGAAAGGCGCCGTCCAGGCGCCTGAAGGGTAAGGAACGGTCGGCGCACATGGTTCAACGCCTCGAAGTCGTCGAATCCGCCGGCGCGCCGCCTGTCTGGGCCGCGCTGCGCAACGAAGCCGAGCACATTGCTGCGACCGAGCCGAGCCTCGCTTCGCTGCTGAACGCGGTCGTGCTTCGGCACGGCAATCTCGCCCGAGCGCTCTCGTACCAGCTCGCCCGCAAACTCGGCGACCAGGAGCTGCGGGCTATGAGCCTGCGCGAGATCTGCGAGGAGGCCTATTCGGCCGACCCGACGATCATTCCCGCCGCCGAGGCTGACCTGAAAGCGGTGTTCGAGCGCGACCCGGCCTGCCGCGGCTACGTGCAGCCGTTCCTGTTCTTCAAGGGCTTCCTGGCGTTGGAAACGCACCGCGTCGGCCACTGGCTCTGGCGCGAGGGCCGCGAGGCGATGGCTTTCTACCTACAGAGCCGCATGTCGGAGCTGTTCCAGGTCGACATCCATCCCGCCGTTCCGATCGGCAAAGGCGCGTTCCTCGACCATGGCACCGGCATCGTGATCGGCGAAACCGCGGTCATCGGCGAAGACGTCTCGATGCTTCAGGGCGTGACCCTGGGCGGCACCAGCGCCGAGCGCGAGGATCGTCACCCGAAGATTGGCCGCGGCGTTCTCCTGGGCGCAGGGGCGAAGGTGATCGGCAACATCAAGATCGGCGACTACGCCAAGGTGGCGGCAGGCGCGGTCGTGCTGCAGCCGGTGCCGTCGGGTTGCACCGCCGTCGGTGTGCCGGCGCGGCTCGTGAACTGCCCGACCTGCGCCGAGCCGTCCAAGACGATGGACCAGACGCTGCCGGACGCGGCGTACGACTACGTGATCTGAGGCGTGCGTGGTTCGAGACGCGCTCTGCGAGCGCTCCCCACCATGACCAAGGAGGGGGCGACGTTCCGCTGGTCGTCGTCCTGAGGAGCCCCGCGCATCGGGCGTCTCGAAGGACGCACCGAGCCACAGCAGGGGTTTCCCTTTTCGGCGAACCCCGACTAGGTTCGCGCCCGATCACGACCGGAGCGCCGACTTGGACCAGAAAGACATCGAACGAATCCAGGCGCACCTGAAGCGCACGTTCGGCAATCCGCACATCCAGCTACGGGCCCGCGAGCGACAGAAGGACTCCGCCGAGGTGGAGCTGAAGGGCGAATTCATCGGTGTCGTCTACGAGGACGAGGACGAGGACGGCTCGTTCCTGTTCGAGATGGCGATCCTGGCGGAGGATCTGGACGCCTGAGTGCGGACGGTGTGACTGAGCTAGCCGGGTCCCGCGTACGTCCGGCGGCCCCGCTTCCTATTCCAGACGGCGCCGGCTTCAGGTCCGACATCAACGGCCTGAGGGCGATCGCGATCGCCGCAGTGGTCGCATTCCATCTCGCCAACGGCGCCGCGCCTGGCGGCTTCGTCGGCGTCGACGTGTTCTTCGTCATCTCTGGCTACCTGATGACGAATATCGTCCTCGGCGGCTTGCGGACCGGACGCTTCCGTCTCGGGCGGTTCTACCTGGCGCGGTTGAGGCGGATCGGACCTGCGCTGGTGGCGTTCTGCGCGCTGCTCTGGCTCTTCGGCGCCGTGGCGCTCGATCCCTGGACCTTCCAGGACCTCGCCAAGTCGCTGCCCTACGCGCTGCTCTTCGTCTCCAACATCGTCTTCGCCCGCGGCGGCGGCTATTTCGCGCAGGACTCGAGCCTCAACTGGTTCCTGCACACCTGGTCGCTGTCGGTGGAGTGGCAGTTCTACCTGCTCTACCCGCTGCTGCTCATCGCGCTGGCTCGTTGGGCCGCGGCGCCGGCGCGGATGTGGGGGGCGATCGCGGCGCTGGCCGCGGCCTCCTTCATCCTGGCGGTCGCACTGCCGCAGCGGGCCTGGACCTTGGACTTCTACGTGCTGCCGACGCGGGCGTGGGAACTGCTCGCCGGCGCGTTGTGCGCCGGCCTCGAGTCTCGGCTGCGCATGACCGGCGTCATGCGAGGGCTGCTGCACGTCGTCGGTATGGTCCTGATCGCGCTCGGCGTGGCGGTGGCCCGGCCCGGCGAGCAATGGCCCGCCTGGCCTACCCTGCTGCCGGCCGGAGGCGCGGCCCTCGTCATTGTCTCGGCGCTGCGCAAGTCCGGATGGGCGGAGGTCCGCGCCGTCGATTGGATCGGCCGTGCGTCCTATTCGATCTACCTCTGGCACTGGCCGGTCGTTGTCTGGATGCGTCGCTCGGCGATCGAGCTCACCTGGCCCGTCGCGATCGCGGCGCTCGCCGCGATGCTGGTGCTGGGGGTCGCCTCCTACTGGCTCGTCGAGCGGCGGCTGACTGGATGGCTGTTCGCGGCGCGGCCCTGGCGCTGGGCGCTCGGCGGCGCCCTCGCGGCCGTGACCCTGGCGCTGGCGCTGACCGCCGGAGCGACCGGCGGGCTGGAGGCGCTGCGGACGGCGGGGATGCCCGGCCCGGTGAGAGCCGCGCTCGCCGACGACCGCCGGGCGGCGCGCGACTGGGCCTATCCGCAGGTCTGCGGGCGGCTCGCTCACCAGGGCTCGCTGATCTCCTGCCAGATCGGCGATCCGACGGCGCGCCAGGTCCTGGTCCTGGGCGACTCTCACGCCGACCAGCTCGGTCCGAGGTATGCGCATGCGTTCGACCACGTGCGCGGGGCTGGTCTGACCATCATCTCCATCGCCGGCTGCATCCCGATCCCGCACGTCTCGGTGCGCGGCAGCTTCCTGTGCGGACGGTCCTGGGACGAGGCGTACCGCTACGCCGAGACCGCGGGGTTCGCGCGCGTGGTCGTGGTCTCGGCCTGGCCGCGCTACTTCGACCGGCACGCCGACACGCTGCTGGGCCTCACCCGGATCGACCGCGGTTTTGCGCCGGCGACCGCCCCCAGCACAATCGAGGCCGTCGCGGACGCTGACTTCACCCTCCTGGCGGCGGCGGTTCGGCGGTTGCAGGCGCATGGCGTCCAGGTCGTGGTGATCGGAACCACGCCCGGGGCGGGCGCGAGCGATCCGCGGGCGATGTACGCCCGTGCGTTTTGGCGGGGCGAGCTCGCCACCCCGCCACTCGAGCGCGCGGACTACGAGCGCCAGACGGGGCTTGTCCGGCAGCGCCTGGCGTGGCTCGGCCGAACCACTGGAACGGTGCTGGTCGACCCGCTGGACGGCCTGTGCCTGCAGGGCGTCTGCCCGACGACGGAGGGCGGGCGGACGCTCTACAAGGACTTCGGGCACTATCGCGCCTCGATGATGACGAGCGCCCGGTTCGCCTATCTGGATCCCTGGCTGGCGCCCGCCGCCCCGCCGATCCGCTTGAAGTAGATCAGCGTGCCGGTGAGTCCGCCAAGCGGCTTGAAGGCGTAGTCGGGGATTGCGCCGGCGAACTCGAAGCCGAGGCGCTCATAGAGCGGCGCCGCGCCGTCCTCGGCCGCGGTGTCGAGCGTGAGCAGGGTGCGCCCTCGCTCGGCGGCGATGCGCTCCGCCTCCAGCATCAACGCGCTGCCGACGCCGCGGCGACGGTCGCGGACGCGGGTCATCAGCTTGGCGATGTCGGCGCGGTGGGGCTGGTTCTGCGGCGTTTCGAGGTCGAGCGTGACCGTGCCGGCGAGCTCGCCGGAAAGTCGCGCGCCCAACACCACCCGCTTGCCGGCGTCGGCGGCCGCGAGCGAGCGGGTCCAGAAGTCGGCCGCCTGGTCGGGCGCGAGCGGATGCATGAAGCTGACCGAGCCGCCGCTGGCGACGGTCTCGATCAGAAGCTCGGCCAGCGCCGCGACGGTCGCGGGCGAGGCGGAGAGCCGCGCGATCTCGATGCCGGCCTGCATCGGCGTCAGACCCGGGCCACCACGACGAGATAGGTGCAGGGTGATGCGCTCTCATTGACGAAGGCGGAGTCGGCCGGCGGTCCGAAAGCCAGGCAGTCGCCGGCGCCGAGCCGGCGCGCCTCTTCACCTTCCTCGATCGTCACCTCTCCGTCGAGCACCCAGACCACCTGACGGATCCGACGGTAGGACGCGGCCGGAATTCCGACCCGCGCACCGGCCGGCAGTTCCACGCGCACGAGCTCGATCGGATGGTCGGGCCGCTCGAACACCTGCCGGCGCAGGTAGCCGCTGGCGGGATCGCGCCAGATCGGCTGGTCGGCGACGCGCGAGAGCCTGTCGGCGCCGCCCTCGGCGCGCGCCAGCAGACCGGCCAGGGTCAGGTCGAACGCGTCGGCCAGCCGCAGGAGGAGGCCGGCGGTGGGGCTGGATTCGCCGCGCTCGATCTTGCTGATCGCCCCGCGCGAGACGCCGGACCGCTCGGCGAGATCCGTCAACGACCAGCCGCGCGCTTCCCGCTCGAGCCGCAGTCGCATGGCGAGCCGCGCCTCGGCGTCATCTTCAATAGTAGACATTCATCTACTATTATGGATTCCTGCGATCGAGGCAAGGGAGAAGCCAAGATGCGGATTCGCGATGCGACCCCGGCGGACCTGCCGGGCGTCCTGGCGATCTACAACGACATCATTGCGACCTCGACCGCGATCTATACCTCCGAGCCGACCACGCTCGCCGAGCGGACCGCCTGGTGGGAGATGCGCCGCGCGCGGGGTTATCCGCTGATCGTCGCCGCCGACCGCGACGAGATCTTCGCATTTGGCTCGTTCGGCGACTGGCGGACCTCGCCCGGGTATGTGTCGACAGTCGAGCATACAGTCCACGTCCGCGCCGACTGTCGGCGCCGCGGCCTTGGCCGGGCCATTGTCACCGATCTCATCGAACGGGCGCGCGCCCTCGGCAAGCACGTCATGCTCGGCGGCATCGACGCCGACAACTCCGCCTCGCTCGCCCTCCACGAGGGCTTGGGCTTCGAGCGCGCGGCCCTGCACCGGCAAGTGGCGCGCAAGTTTGACCGCTGGCTCGACCTGGTGTTCGTGCAGCGTCTGCTCTGACCCCGCCTTCGGTCAGGCAGCGTCGCAACCGTCGGGCGTCGCCGTGCGAACGCCGGGCAGCGTGTCGCCATAGACGGGCGGCGGGGCGGAGCAGCGGACGATCAGGTGGGCGAGCAACTCGGGCCCCGCGTCGATGACCGGCGGCTCGCCGAACACGGCGATCCAGAGCGCCTGAAGTTCCTGCTTCGCGTCGGTCATGCGGCTCGCCATCCTGGTCTGGCGTCGCCCCCCAGCGAGGACGCGAGCCTGAGACCATCGAGTTAACCGACCGTTGCATTACTCGCGCAATCTCGGAATACGTGTCTCGCCGCTTCGCGGCACAGCCTCGCTGGATCACCGAGGGTTGATCATCCTGCACGCGGGGCCGAGAGTGGCCGCATTCATTGGGGGGTTCAAATGCGCACTTTCAGCACCCTTGCGGCCACGACCGCCGGCGTCGCCTTCGCAGCCTGCGTCGCGCTGGCGTCTGCGCCAGCCGCCTTGGCCGACGCGCCGCCCGCACAGGGCGGCTCGACGCCTGCGCCGCCGCCAGCCACAGGCGCCCCAGCAAAGCAGGCCAGTTCCGATGACCCGAACCAGGTAATTTGTCTGCGGGTCGAGGACACCGGCTCGCGGCTGCCATCGTCGCGCGAGTGCCACACGCGCGCCCAGTGGGTTCAGCTCAGGGCCTCGGGGATGGACACGCTGGGCGTGGCCAACGCCGCACGCCTGCCGGCGACAGACCCGGGCTCGCCGACCGGCCGCTGAGCCCTGGTCAGGCCGCCGCGGCGGCCGTGTCCTCGAATACGGGCGCCTCGATCGGCGCGAGCGGCGGGCGGCCGAGGATCATGTCGGCGGCCTTCTCGGCGATCATGATCGTCGGCGCGTTGGTGTTGCCGCCGACGAGCGTCGGCATCACCGAGGCGTCGATCACCCGAAGCCCCTCGAGCGCCTGCACCTTCAGCGCGCCGTCGACCACAGCCAGCGGATCGCCGGCCCGGCCCATCCGGCACGTGCCGACCGGGTGATAGATCGTCTCGGCGTTGGCGCGGATCCAGGCGTCGATCTCGGCGTCGGTCTTCACGTCCGCGCCTGGGAACTCCTCGGCGCCGGCGATCGCCTTCAGCCCCGCCTGCGCGGCGAGTTCGCGGGTCATCTTGGTTCCCTCGCGCAGCGCGCGGCGATCCTCCTCGGTGGAAAGGTAGTTGGCGAAGATCGCCGGGTCGGCCAGCGGATCGGCGGACGCCAGCCCGACCCGGCCGCGGCTCTCGGGCCTCAGCTGGCAGACGTGGATCGAGAAGCCGTCCTTCGCCACAGCCTGCTTGCCGTGATCCTTCATGATCGCCAGCACGCAGTGCAGCTGCAGGTCCGGCCGGTCGAGATCGGGCCGCGACTTCAGGAAGGCGCCCGCCTCCAGGAAGTTCTGTCGTCCGAACCCCTGGCCGAACAGCAGGTAGGCGAGGCCGGTGGTCAGCCGGTTGATTCCAGTCGAGTACGAATAGGCGGTCTTGGTGGTCGGGGTCTCCCACGAGAGGATCACGTCGAGGTGGTCCTGCAGGTTCTCGCCGACGCCCTTCAGCGGGTGGACCGGCGTCACGCCCGCGGCTTTCAGCCGGTCCGGATCACCGATCCCGGAGAGCTGCAGAATCTGCGGCGATTGGACCGCGCCGGCGCTCAGCAGCACCTCGGCGTCGGCGTAGGTCCGCTGCGTCTGGCCGTTCTGCACGAACTCGACGCCGACGGCGCGGCCCTTCTCCACCAGGATGCGCGTGGTGCGGGCGCCGACCTCGACGGTCAGGTTCGACCGCTTGCCGGCGATCGGCGCGAGGTAGGCGGCCGACGCGCTCCAGCGCTTCCCGTCCTTGATCGTCATCTGGTAGGGCCCGAAGCCCTCCTGCTGGAAGCCGTTGAAATCCTTGGTGCGGCGGTAGCCCGCCGCGACGCCGGCCTCGATGAAGCCGCTGTAGACCGGGTTCTTCGACGAGGCCCTGGAGACGTAGAGCGGCCCCTCGCCGCCGTGATAGGCGTCGGCGCCGCCCTCGAACGTCTCGGCGCGCTTGAAGTAGGGCAGCACGTCCGAATAGCCCCAGCCTGTGAGGCCCATCTGGCGCCAGAGGTCGTAGTCGCGGGCGTGGCCGCGGACGTAGATCATGCCGTTGATCGACGACGACCCGCCGAGCCCGCGGCCCCTCGGCCACCAGAGCTTGCGATCGCCGAGGTTGGGCTCGGGCTCGGTCCAGAAGCCCCAGTTGTAGTCGCCCTTCTGGCTGATCAGGCCGCCGACCCCCGCGGGCATGCGCACCATCAGCGAGTTGTCCTTGGGCCCAGCTTCGAGCAGCAGCACGCGGGTCGCCCCGTCGGCCGAGAGTCGGTTGGCGAGCACGCAGCCGGCCGACCCGGCGCCAATGACGATGTAGTCGAACCGGCCGTCGGCCATCGACAACTCCCCTACGAAGGTGACGAGGGCGTCACTTTAGCCCGTCGACCGGCGGTGGCAAAGCGTGACGCCACGAGAGGGGCGCGGCCTGATCGTCGCGGGGCTGGCGCGGGCGGTTGGCTGACGCGTGGTGAAGGCGGATTGGATCGCGCCGCCACTCGCCGCTACTCAAGGAGACGCGCCGTGACTGCCCACCACATCCGCTTCGACGTCGACGCCGCGGGCGTCGGGACGATCACGATCGATCGCCCCGAGAAGCGCAACGCGATGACCTATGCGATGCTGGGCGCGTTCATCGAGGCGATCGGCAAGGCGGGCGAGGACGACCGCGTGCGGGTGCTGATCGTCACCGGCGCCGGCGGCACCTTCTGCGCCGGCACTGATCTGGCGGACCTCGCGACCGTTCCCGGGGAGACGCGCGGCGTGCGCGGCCGCTCCGACCAGCACGACGTCTGGTGGCCGCTGGTCGCCTGTCCGAAGCCCGTGATCGGCGCGATCGACGGCTATGCGGTCGGCATGGGCGCGGAGTTCACCAGCCAGTGCGACGTGCGGATCGTCACCGACCGCGCCCGCTTCGCCTGGAACTTCGCTCAGCGCGGCCTGGTGCCCGACACCGGGGCGGGCTCCTGGCTGCTGCCGCGGCTGATCGGCCCGTCGCGCGCGCTGCGGCTGCTCTATTCGGCGGGGTTCCTCGAGGCGGCCGAGGCCAAAGCGATTGGCTACGCCAACGAGGTGGTTGCGCCCGAGGCGCTGATGGACACGGCCCGCGCCGAGGCTGAGCGGTACCTGGCTTGCTCGCCGTTCTCGCTGCGGCGGATGAAGCAGTTGGTCTGGCAGGGGCTCGAGCGCGACGTCGCCAGCCACATGGCCGCCCATGTCGAGGCGCTGTCGGCCTGCTTCAAGTCCGAGGATCACAAGGAAGGCGTCGCCGCGTTCCTCGAGCGGCGGCCGGCCAAGTTCGTAGGTCGCTAGGTCGGCGCGACATTACGCGAGGAGAGCGAAGGGTGTAGGCTCGCGGCTTCTGACGGAGGCGATCCGATGCCCGACGACCTGGCCGCCCGCGCGCCGAACTACGATCCTCGGATTCCCTGCATCAAAGACCAGGTCTCGCCGGCGGAGTGGGCCGCGCGGGTGGACCTCGCGGCCTGCTACCGGCTGATCGACCTCTACGGGATGAGCGATCTGATCGCCAACCACGTCTCGGTCCGCGTCCCGGGCGAGCCTGAGCACTTCCTGATCAACCCGTACGGCCTGCTTTACGACGAGATGACAGCCTCCTCGATGTTGAAGATCGACCTGGACGGCAATGTCATCGCCCAGCCGCCGTTCGACTATGGCGTCAACCGCGCCGGCTTCGTGATCCACGCCGCGATCCACCGCGCCCGCCACGACGCGCAGTGCGTGATCCACACTCATACGGCCGCCGGCATGGCGGTCTCGGCGCTGGACTGCGGCCTCTTGCCGATCACCCAGACCTCGATGCGCTTCGCCAAGCACGCCACCCACGCCTACGAGGGCGTGGTGCTGAACCTTGACGAGCAGGCGAGGCTGGTCGCCGATCTCGGCGACTGCGAGCTGATGATCCTGAAGAACCACGGCCTGCTGGTCGTCGGCCAGACGATCCCGCAGGCCTTCAACCACATCCACCGCGCCGAACTCTCCTGCCGCACGCAGCTGATGGCGATGGCGACGGGGGCCAAGCTGGTGACGCCGCCGGACAATGTGATCGAGCAGACCTTCCAGGCCTACCAGCCGCACGTGCGCCGCCCGTTCGGCGTGCTCGACTGGCCTGCGCTGCTGCGCAAGCTCGACCGGC
Source organism: Caulobacteraceae bacterium (assembly GCA_035541575.1). Lineage (GTDB taxonomy): Bacteria > Pseudomonadota > Alphaproteobacteria > Caulobacterales > Caulobacteraceae > Acaudatibacter. Next base: position 29,439 of record DATKMZ010000036.1, read on the forward strand.
TGGACCCGTCGTACAAGACCTGAGCGGACGCGCCGCCTTCAGCGCCCCTTCCACTGCGGCGGGCGGCGCTCGGCGAAGGCTTTCGGGCCCTCGACAAAGTCTTCCGAGCGGTAGAGCGCGGCCACCGCCTCGTAGCGGTTCTGGCCCTTGATCGCGGCCTCCAGCGTCGGTTCGTCGAGGCCCTTCAGCACCGCCTGCTTGGAGGCGCGCACCGACATCGGGCTGCATTCGGCGATCAGGCCGGCCCAGCGCCTGGCGGCGTCCAGCAGCTCGCCCGGGGCGACCACTTCGTTGACGAAGCCGAGCTCGAACCCCTCGCGCGCCGTGACCCGGCGGCCGGTCAGGATCATGCCCATCGCCCGCTTCAGCCCGATCTGGCGGGGCAGGCGGTGCACGCCGCCGGCCAGCGCCGCCAGGCCCACGCGCGGCTCGGGCAGGGCGAAGACCGCGTTCTCCGAAGCGATGATCAGGTCGCAGGCGAGCGCGATCTCGAACCCGCCCCCCATAGCGACTCCGTTGACCGCCGCGATCAGCGGCTTGGTCAGGTCGAAGCGCGAGGTCAGCCCCGCGAAGCCCGAGGGCGGCGAGCCCATCTTCCCGCCCGACGCCTGGTGCTTGAGGTCGTTGCCGGCCGAGAACGCCCGGTCGCCCGCGCCGGTGACGATCGCCACCCACTGTCCGGCGTCGGCGGCGAAGTCGTTGAACACCTCGTCGAGCTCGAAGTGCGCGTCCGAGTGCAGCGCGTTCATCACCTCCGGCCGGTTCAGCGTGACGGTGGTGACCGGGCCGTCCTTGGCGACAGCGACGTATTTGTAGGCCATGGCGCGCTTCCTCTCGCGGTTCCTCGGGGCCGATCCTGGCCGCCTGACGCCATGGAAAGCAATGGCCTGGGCTCTCCCTGCATTCCGCTGATCCCGGCGAAGGCCGGGACCCAGGCAGGAACTTGAGGGCGAACCGGGTCTCGTCGGGTCGCGCGAGGTTCGTCGAACACGCGAGGCGCTTCTCGAAGGGTTTCTTGTCCTCGCGTCGAACGAAGTGCTCGCAGTCCGCGCTCTCCCTTGCCATATCGCGTCAACGCAACCGCTTCCTGCCTGGGTCTCGGCTTCCGCCGGGATGGGCGGGAAGGGGAGACCGGGACTCGGAGCGGAAGAATGAGCGAAGCTGCGGAACCGAACGCCGCCCAGGTCGCGTACTGGAACGAGAACGCCGGCCCGACGTGGGTCGCCATGCAGGACGCGCTCGACGAGCAGCTGGAAGGCCTCGGGCAAGGCGTGATCGCCGTGCTCGACCCGAAGCCGGGCGAGCGGATCATCGACGTTGGCTGCGGCTGCGGGGCGACGACGCTGGAGCTCGCGCGACGCGTCGGTCCGGGCGGACACGTGCTGGGCGCCGACATCTCGGCGCCGATGCTTGCGGTGGCCAAGGCGCGTGCGAAAGCCGTCGGGCTCACGCAGGCCGACTTCGCGGAGGTCGACGCCCAGACCCACGCGTTCGAGCCGGCCGATGGCGTCCTCTCGCGCTTCGGCGTCATGTTCTTTTCGGATCCGGTCGCGGCGTTCGCCAACCTGCGGCGCGCATTGACGCCCGGCGGCCGCGTCGCCTTCGTCTGCTGGCGGGCGATGGCCGACAATCCGCTGATGACCGTCCCGCTGGCGGCGATCCTGCCGCTGCTGCCCGAGCCGCCCGCCGCCCCGCCGCCGGGCGCGCCGGGACCGTTCGCCTTCGCCGACCGCGACCGCCTCTTCGGCATCCTGAAGGACGCCGGCTTCGCCGACATCCGGATCGACGCGCACGACGAGCCGATGGGCTACCGCAGGCTCGAGACCGCGGTCCAAACGGCGCTCAGCATGGGTCCGGTCGGGATGGCGAGCCGCACGAACCCCGACCTGCGGCCGCGCTTCGAAGTCGCCGTGCGCGAGGTGCTCGCCGCGCGCGCCGCGCCGGACGGGAGCCTTCGCATGCCGTCCGCCACGTGGTTCGTCCGCGCGAGCTGAAGGGAGAGACGGACAATGGACTGCGACTGGCAGGCGATCGCGACGGACCTCGAGCAGCTCCTGAAGCTGCGGAGCATCCCTTTCGGCATGAAGCTCTATGAGCGGCGCGCGGACATGGAGGCGATCCCGCGCATCCGCCGGCCGACGGCGGTGCACACGCTCGATCAGCTGGTCGGGCAGGCGGCCCGGCTGGGCTGGACCGTCGGCGTGACGTCCGAGGATCTCGTCGGCGCGCAGTGCCGCGCTGTGGTCGGCCTGGGCGCCGCCAAGACCAACGACTGGCGCTCGGGCCGCAGCATGACCGGCGTCTGGTTCTCGACCCAGCAGGACGCACAGGCGCACCAGGAAGCCATGCACTGCGTCCCCGACGGCCGCTACGAGGCGCTGGCGGTCGGACCGCTGGCGGCGGGACGTCTCGGCGCGCCCGACATTGCGCTCTTCTACGCCACGCCTGGCGCGATGATCTATTTCATCAACGGCCTGCAGTGGTCGGGCTACAAGCGCTTCGACTGGAGCGTCGTCGGCGAGAGCGCCTGCGCCGATAGCTGGGGCCGCGCGCTTTCCCGCCGCGAGCCCAGCCTCTCGATCCCCTGCTTCGCCGAGCGCCGCTACGGCGGCGTGCTCGACGACGAGATGCTGATGGCGACGCCGCCCGAGCACCTCCTCAAGGCGATCGAGGGCATGCGGGCGCTGGCCAAGAACGGCTTCCGCTACCCGTTCCCGCAATACGGCGTGCAGCAGGATGTCCGCGCCGGCATGGCGGTCAGCTACGGCGAGCGGAAGTGAGCGCGCCACAGGCGTGAGAAGATTTTACCGCTGAGGCGCAGAAAAGGCGCGGAGGCCGCAGAAGGCCTCGGCGTACCCCGCGCCTTCTCCGCGCCTCAGCGGTGAAATGGCGCCTGCGGCGCTCGCCACCCTTCCAGGTGTCCGCTTCGCTTAGGTCGCCGCCAGGCCCGCCTTGAAGCGTTGCCAGTTGCGGACGTAGCTGAGCGAGCCCATGCCCATGCGGGCGGCCTGTTCGGGGGAGAGCTCGCGGGCGACCTTGGCCGGGGCGCCCAGGATCATCGAGCCGTCGGGGAATTCCTTGCCCTCGGTGATCAGCGCGCCCGCGCCGACGAGGCAGTTCTTCCCGATCTTCGCCCCGTTCAGGACGATCGAGCCGATGCCGATCAGCGAGCCATCGCCGATCTCGCAGCCGTGAAGCATCACCATGTGACCGACTGTCACGTTCGATCCAATGGTCAGCGGCGATCCCATGTCGGTGTGCAGAACAGAGTTGTCCTGAACGTTGGAATTCTCGCCGATGGTGATTGGTTCATTGTCGCCGCGCAGCACTGCGCCGAACCACACGCTGGCGTTCTTCTTCAGGATTACATGACCCGCCACCACCGCATTCGGCGCGATCCAGTATTCGCCGTTCTCGGGGTACGTCGGCTCTCGGTCGCCCAATCTATAGGCAGTCATCCGCACACATCCTATTCTTAATTTTGCCGGCTTGATTAATGGATCGGAAACCACGCTAGATCATTCTAGTTCGGCGATTCGAGGGGGCGAAAGCCCCACCGTAGCGTCCCGCCGTTCGGGCCATCCGCGCGGCGCCTCCAGTACGGAGAACCGGGTGTCGCTTTCAGCGGTCGGGCGGGACATCCCGCCCCCCACGATGCGAGCAGGACCGCCGCCCAGGCGCGTCAGCCCCCTCTCTTCATTCCAGCCGAACCCAGGGCGAGCCGTTACGGACTCGCCCTTTTTCTTGCCCCGTCACGGAGCCCAAGCATGACCAAGCGAGCCCTCAAGCGCATGACCCGCGAAGGCGCGTTCGACGCCGCCCAGTTCGACGACGCCAACGTGCGGCGCCTGCCGCTGGCGCGCGGCTGGTCGCCGGTCGCGTTCGAGGCGGATCGCGAGCAGGGCTACCTGAAGACGATAAAACCGAAATCGCCCGGCCAGGCGCGCCTGATGGAGGCGATCGACGCCAAGGCGCTGGTGCTGGCGCTTGGCCCGGCGGGGACGGGCAAGACCTATCTCGCGATCTCCAAGGCGGTCGACGCGCTCGAGAGCGGCCGCGTCGCGCGGATCGTGCTCTCGCGCCCCGCGGTCGAGGCCGGCGAGTCGATCGGCTTCCTGCCTGGCGAGATGGAGGACAAGCTCGCGCCCTATCTGCGGCCGCTCTACGACGCACTCTCCGACCGGCTCTCGATGAAGCGGGTGCGCGCGCTGATGGCCGAGGGGGCGATCGAGATCGCGCCGGTGGGCTTCATGCGTGGGCGCACGCTCAACAACGCCTTCGTCGTCATCGACGAGGCGCAGAACTGCACCTACGTGCAGCTGAAGATGCTGCTGACCCGACTCGGCTGGTCGTCGACCATGGTGATCACCGGCGACCCCGCCCAGTCGGATCTGCTGCCGGCGCTGTCCGGCCTCTCCGAGGTCGCCGCCAAGCTCGAGACGCTCGCCAACATAGCCGTCGTCCGCCTCGCCGACGCCGACATCGTCCGCCACCCGCTGGTCGGCGAGATGCTGTCGGTGCTCTGAAGCTGCGTCCTTCGGGACGCCCGCAGCGCGGGCTCCTCAGGATGACATTCGTCATGGTGAGGAGCGCCTGACTAGGCGTCGCGAACCACGCTGCGTTAGATCGGTCGATCGCCCGCTACGGTCGTGCGGTGCATCACACGCAGGTGGCCGTCGTAGCCCCCTGTGGCGTTGTGCATGGCTCGGCGGTTGTCCCACATCGTCAGCATGTTCGCCGACCACTTGTGGCGGTAGACGAACGCGTCGGCCAGCATGTGCTTGAAGAGGAACGCCAGCAGCGCCTCGCTCTCGGCGGCGCTAAAGCCCTCGACGCCGATTGTGTAGGTCGGGTTGACGAAGAGCGCCCGTCGGCCGTCGTCGAGGCGGCGCACGAGCGGGTGGCTCTGCGTCTTTTCCGCTTCGGGGCTGGGCAGGATCGTCATCCCCTTGCGGCCCTCCTCCCTGGCGAAGAAGCCGGACGGGCCGTAGGGCCGGGAAGCCGAGTGGATGGTTCTGAGCGGCGCCAGCATCTCGCGGAAGGCGGGGCTCAGCGCCTCGTAGGCGGCCACGGCGTCGGCATAGAGCGTGTCGCCGCCCACCGGCGGGACCACCTTGGCGTGAAGGATCGTCGCGGCGGGCGGCGTCTCCTGGAAGCTCCAGTCCGAGTGCCAGCCGCCGCCGAAGACGCGCGCGATCTCGTCCGGCTCGCGGCGCACCTCGAGGATGTGCGGCCGGTCCGCCAGCGGCGCGACGTACGGATCCCAGCCAAACGGGCCGAGCTGCAGCGTGAAGGCCTCGAGCTGGTCGTGGTCCAGCGGCTGGTCCGGGAACCAGAGCACCCCGTGGGCGAGGAACGCCGCCTTGACCGTCGCGAGCGCGTCCGGCGCCAGCGGCCGCGAGAGATCGAGCCCGCTCACCCCGGCCCCGAAGCCGCTGGGGTTGGGCGTGATCCTGAGCGTCGCGGGGGTCTCTACGAGGGTCATGGGCTAAGGTTTGCTCTGAAAAGCGCCGCTCATCAAACCCTTCCCCCTCAGGGGGAAGCGCCCCGAATGGAAGGGTTTCATCCAGAGATCGAAAATCCTCCGTCGACAGCCAGCGAGACGCCGGTGACGAAGTCGGAGGCGGGGCTTGAGAGGAACACCGCCGGGCCCTCGAAATCCTCCGGCTCGCCCCAGCGGCCAGTCGGCGTGCGCGCCACGATGGCGTCGTTGAAGCTCTGCGAGCCCTTGGCGCCGGCGGTCATGTCGGTGGTGATCCAGCCGGGCAGAACGGCGTTGACCTGGATGTTGTCGACCGCCCAGGCGGCGGCGAGCGACTTGGTCAGCTGGATCAGGCCGCCTTTCGATGCCGCGTAGGCCGGCGTGAACGGCGCGCCGAAGATCGCGTACATCGAGCCGATGTTGATGATCTTGCCGCCGCCCTGCGCCTTCATGATCGGATAGGCGGCCTGCGAGGCGATCAGGACCGCGGTCAGGTTGGTCTGCAGCACGGCGTTCCAGTCGCCCAGCGCCAGCGACTGCGGGCGCCCGCCGCGGGCGATGCCAGCGTTGTTGATGAGCACGTCGAGCCGGCCGAACTTCGCGCGCGCCTCGTCCGGCAACGCGCGGCAGGCGGTCTCGTCCGCCACGTCGACCTCGACCCCCGAGCAAGAGGCGCCGAGTCGCGTCAGCTCGGCGACGGCCGCCTTGTTCTTCTCCGGATTGCGCCCGGCGATCACGAGGCTGGCGCCCGCCTTCGCGAGGCCCCGCGCCATCCCCAGTCCGATGCCGCCGTTGCCGCCAGTGACGAGGGCGACGCGGCCCGAAAGGTCGAATAGGCCCATTGCTCAGCCTCGCGGCGCGCGCTTCTGGGCCAGGGCCGCGACGCTCGAGGTCCCGATCGGCCCGGCCTCGTCGTAGAGCCAGCATTCGGCGACGGCGACGCCCTGGCTCGACTGGTGGTTCCTCACCTCGAACCCGATCCATTCCGTGACCGGTGTGCGGGCGAGATACAGCGTGATGTCGCTGTTGATCCAGTTCAGCCCGGAGGAGCCCGAGTTGGCGAACGGGCTGGCGAAGTCAGCGGCGAGCGCGACGCGCACGAAAGGCGTCGACGTCTCGCCCTCGACGATCTCGCGGAAGTCGCTCATCCAGAGCCGCTTGTCCGGCCCCGCCGTGCCGAAGCCGCCGCTGATCGGCCGCGTCTCCCACATGCCGCCCATCGACGAGCGCGGCTCTGCGGGTGGAGGAATGTCCGCGGGCTTAGGCGCGTCCCAGTTCGGCGGGCTCCAGACCTCGCCGTCCGGGTTCTCCGACTTGCGCAGGAACTGGCAGGTGGCCCTGGCCATGCTGACGCCGCCGACGATGTACTCGGCGTCGATCACCTTGATCCGGTGGCCGATGCGGATCGGCGTCACGGTCACCGCCGCCGCCGAGAGGTCGGGCAGCCGATACATGTCGATCGTGAACCGGGCCGGCGTCAGCTCGGGTTCGCCATGTTGCTGCTCGATCTCGTGGGCGAGCAGGCCGGCGACCACCCGGCCGTGCAGGGACGTCGGGCTCCAGGGACCTCGCGCGCTCTGGGTGGGCTGGTACGCGTCGCCGCTGCGACGGAAGAAGGGTTCGTGGCTCATCGAGCGGAGCTATGGCGGATTCCCGGCCGCCGGGCGAGGCCGACGCAGCGGAAGTGGCGCTCAGCGACGCTGGTCGTTGGTGCGGTCGCGGTACATGCATTGGCCGAGCGTGCCGGCCGCGCCCCAGACCTGGTCGACGTAGGTCAGGATGCCGAGCGAGCGCGTCTCGGAGATCATCTCACTCTGCGGCGTATAGCGGACGTAGCCGCCGTAGGCGTGCGCCTTGTCGACGGTCGCGTGCAGCACGCGCTGGTCGGGCAGCACCAGCGTGTAGCCGTAGGCCTCGAACCCGCCGCGCGCGGAGTTGTTGAAGTTGTCGAACTGGCTCTGCGGCGTGTGCGCCTGGGCCTGCTCGCCGGTCGCGATCTGCCGCACCGAAAGCCGCGACTTGATCCCGCTCGCACCGTAGATCGACATCGGCCGCCTCGTGCGGGCGGAGGCCAGGAAGTTCCCGGCCATCGGGCCGCCGACGGGATCGGTGTCGCGAACCTTCGTCCCGCCGGAGACCGAGGCGTGCCGGCCGGGTGACGGCCGGCGGCTCGCCAGGATCTCGCCGTTCGAGTGCGACCAGCCCATCATCCAGTCGCGGCTGTGGCGCAGGTGCGCCTCGACCGCGTCGCGGTACTGGTTCGCCTCCTGGAACGCCGGGGTGAAGATGGTCGAGGCGAGCTGGATGGCCCAGCGGCCGTCGTTGTTGGTGACGGCGTATATCCCCTCGCAGGTTTCCAGCTTCTCGCCCCAGGGCGCGTGGCGGGTGAAGGAGAGGGCGAGCCCGACGTTGATCGGGTTGAACGTCATCAGCTCGAGGCCGGCCAGCATGTCGTAGCTTCCGGGCATCACCGATAGCCCGCCGTGGCCTTTCACGTCCTGCGCGCCGGAGAAGTCGAACTGGTGAGGCGGAGCGTCGAGGAAGGCGGCGCGAGTCTCGAAGACGCTGGCCTCGACGCCTTCGTAGATCGCGAACGGGAAGTGCAACGTGGCGGCGATGGCCTTGAGGTCGCGGCGCACGACGGCGGTGAAGAACGCCATCATTACCTGCATCGCCGTCGGCGCCGACTCCTCGAAATAGGTCGGGAAGCGGCCGTCGAGCATGCCGCCGTCGCGCCAGCCAGCGGGCGGCTCGGCGGTCGTGAGGTCGTGAGGCTCGAGCACGTCGGTCATCATTTCCTCCCAAATCCGCCGTCGCCGGCTTGACGAGGCGCGTCTCTATGGTCACCGCTGACCAAAATTCTAGCGCGAAGGAGGACGCCATGGAATTCACCGACGTTCGCTCCGAGGATGGCGTCACGCGCCGCTCGTTCGAGCTTACCGTCGCCGGCGAGACCGTGCCGGCGGTGATCTGGGCGCCGGAGGGCGCGAAGGGACCCAGGCCGCTCGTGCTGATGGGCCACGGCGGCTCGCAGCACAAGAAGACGCCGGGCATCCGGGCGCGGGCGGCGCAGTACGCCAAGAAGCTCGGCTATGCGACGCTGGCGATCGACGCGCCCGGCCACGGCGACCGCATCAGCCGCGACGACGCGGCCGCGCTCGCCCGCGACGTCGGCGCGCGCGTCACCGGCCAAGCTCCGGCCGGCTGGACACCCGAGCGGCTGAAGCAGATGGCCGAGCGGTCGGCGCGAGCCGTCCCCGAGTGGAACGCCGCGCTCGAGGCGGCGCTTGGCTTCGACTTTGTGGGCCGTGACGGGCCGGTCGGCTACTGGGGCGTCTCGATGGGGACGGCGATCGGCGTGCCGTTCGTGGCGCAGCAACCGAGGATCACCGCGGCGGTGTTCGGCCTCGCCGGTCTTCGCCCCGACGCGGAGGCGATGGCGCAAGCCGCGAAGAGGATCACCATCCCGGTCGAGTTCGTGTTCCAGTGGGACGACGCCGTCGCCGCCCGCGAGCACGGCATAGCGCTCTTCGACGCGTTCGGCTCGGCGGAGAAGACGATGCACATCAATCCCGGCGGCCACATGGGCATCCCGAACTTCGAGGGCGCGAGCTGGGAGCGCTTCTTCGTGCGGCATCTCGGGACCGCCGCAGAGCCAGCGCTGGAGCGGGTGACGGTCGCCGCCGAATAAATCTTCGGCGCGGCTGTCGATCCGGGCTTAGCTCGTCCGACTGGGGATTGCGGCGAGATGGTGCGCCGCGAAGCCGAAACGGAGCGAACCCATGCAGTACATGCTGCTGATCTACAGCGCCGAGAGCGACGACCAGAGTCAGAACCAAGCTCAGCTGATGGCCGACTACGGCGCCTTTACGCAGAGCATTATCCAGACCGGCGCCTTCAAGTCGGCCGATCGGCTGAAGCCTGTCTCGACCGCCACCACGGTGCGGGTGCGCGACGGCAAGACGCTGACCACCGATGGCCCGTTCGCCGAGACCCGCGAGCAGCTGGGCGGCTACTACCTGGTGGAGGCGAAAGACCTCGACGAGGCGACAGCCATCGCCGCCAGGATTCCGACCGCCAAGCACGGCTCGATCGAGGTGCGGCCGGTCTGGGCGATGGGATAACGGCGTGCTTGGTTCGAGACGCGGCCCTCGGGCCGCTCCTCACCATGAACGGGGTATGGGGCGTGGCCAGGCACAGCTCTCGTCATCCTGAGGCGCCCGCGCGAGCGGGCGTCTCGAAGGACGCACGGACCGTCGACGAGGCCTTCCGCCGTCACGGGACGGAGGCGCTCGCCACGCTGATCCGGCTGGTGGGCGACTTCGACCTGGCGGAGGAGGGGCTGCAGGAGGCTTTCGCCGCCGCCGCGGTGGCCTGGCGCGACGCGCCGCCCGCCAACCCGCGCGCCTGGCTGATCACGGTCGGCCGCCGCCGCGCGCTCGACCAGCTTCGTCGTCGGATCGCTTTTCGCGCCCGCCAGGACCAGCTGGAAGCCGAGGCCGAGATCGAGCATCAGGCCGCGCCCGAGGACGTTGACGAAGCCGCGGCCGCCTTCGGCGACGACGACTTGCTTCGCCTCGTCTTCACCTGCTGTCACCCGGCGCTGAGCCTGGAGGCGCAGGTGGCGCTGACGCTGCGCACGGTCTGCTCGCTCTCGACCGCCCAGGTCGCCCGCGCCTTCCTCGTCAGCGAAGAGACGATGGCCCAGCGGCTGGTGCGCGCGAAGGCTAAGATCCGAGCCGCAGGGATTCCCTACCGCACCCCGCCGCGCGAGCTGCTCGACGAGCGGATTCAGGGCGTCCTCGCGGTGATCTACCTCGTGTTCACCGAGGCCTATGCGGGCGATCCGCGTCAGAGCCTGGCGGCCGAAGCGATCGGTCTCGCGCGCCGGCTGGCCGCGCTTCTGCCCGGCCGCGGCGCCGTCCAGGGGCTGCTCGCGCTCATGCTGCTGCACGAGGCCCGCCGCCCGGCGCGCTGGAACGCCGCCGGCGATCTGGTGCTGCTCGAGGACCAGGACCGCGCGCTCTGGGACGCCGGCATGATCGCCGAGGGCCTGGCGCTGGTCGAGCCCGCGTTGAAGGCGCAGACCCCGCCGTCGCCTTACGCCGTGCAGGCCGCAATCGCCGCGCTGCACGGCCAGGCGCGGACCGCCGCCGAGACCGACTGGCGCCAGATCGTCAGCCTCTACGCCGTGCTGATGCGCCTTTCGCCCTCGCCGGTGATCGAGCTGAACCACGCCGCGGCGCTGGCCATGGTCGATGGACCGGCCGCCGGCCTCCGGATGGTCGAGGCGCTGACGGCGCGGGGATCGCTCGCCGGCTACGATGCGCTTCCAGCCACCCGGGCCGATCTGCTCAGGCGTCTGGGCCGGGCTGGCGACGCGCGGACCGCTTACGAAGAGGCGCTGCGGCTCGCCCGGCACGATCCGGAGCGAAGGTTCTTCCGCCGCCGCCTCGCAGAGCTCGAGGCTCGTTGAGACTAGCCGAAGGTTTCAGCGTCGCAGCACGCCTGTCATCGTTCGGCGCCATTCCACGCGAAGGAAACCGCGCTGCCGGCGCGTTATAGGGACGCCGGTTCTGGTCGGAGATGAGGGTCCATGTCGTCGTACAAGCGTCTCGTCGCGGCGGTCGCCGCCTTTCTCACCCTTGCCGCCGCGGTTGTGGCGACAGCGCAGCCGCAGGGCGGCGGGCGGGTTCGCCAAGCTTGCCAGGCCGACCTTCAGAAGGTTTGCCCTGACGCGAAGCCGGGACCCGGCGGCAGCCTGCGCCAATGCGTCCGCGACCACTTTGGCGCGCTTTCGGCCCCCTGCCAGGACGCTATCCGCGCGCGGATGCAGCAGCGCCAGGGCGGCGCCGGCGCGGGTGCTGCGTCGGCCTGAGACGGGAGCACATGGTCCTCGGCCGACCGCGACTCCGTTTTGTTGTGACGCATTTTCGGCCTATGGCGCTTGCCACGGCGCAACTGTCCTTGCGGAGACCCTTGGCATGACCTTCCTGCGCTTCGCCGCTGCCGCCGCCGCTCTCGCCTTTTGCGCCGGCGCGGCTTCGGCGGCATCGATCACTGCCGCCGAAGTGCGGGAGATCTGCAAGGCGGACTTCGACAAGGCCTGTCCCGACGCTCAGCCCGGCCACGGCGCGCTCGGCAAGTGCGCGCGCAAGCACTACCGCGAGTTCGACAAGCCGTGCCAGAAGGCGCTCAGATCCTACCATGGCGGCCAGCTGGATCAGGGCGCGCCGAGCGCCGCGACCAACGCCACCTAGCGAAGCGTCTCTCGGAAGAACCGCACGACGTCGGCGTCGATGCTCTCGACCGTCGTCGGCTATCGGATGCTGGAGAAGGTGGATCGATTCAGGCCGCACATGATCGAGCCGCTGTCCCAAAACGACCTCGAGGATCTCGTTATCGAGGCAGCGATCGGCGCGCCGCCGACACCTTGAAGCTTGAGTTTGGGCCGCCCCCTGCGATGGTGCGTCGCGGGACTTCGACTTGCCGCGCAGCCACATTCCTGCCACAAAGCCCGCCTCTAAGCTCAATCGCCGGTCGTCGTGTACCGACTGGCCCGCGTCACCGGACCGATCCTTGCAGGGTGCAAGGCGCTCCGTCGGCGAGATGGCGGAGGGCGCACTGGCCCTCGTAACAAGGGACACGAAACCGTTTGTCTTTGTTTGTGAAAGCGCGCCGGCCGGCGCGCGCGCTCGCGGTTGCGGGCCTGGTTGGCCTCGCAGCGAGCGTGGGCGTTGGCGCGACCTATCTGGCCGGTGGCCCGACCGCCGATGTCACGCAGAAACCTGTTGTGATTCCGATCGCTGCGGCGACCAGGGCGACTCTCGCCTATGCTGCGGCGCAACATCCGAGCCTCCCGCAGCTGCGTGGGCCGCTCTCGGTTCCGACCCAGGCCGACCCGGCGCTGCTGCAGGCCGCGGCGTTCCAGGCGTCCGCGCCGTTCCGCCTCGCCAACCCTGACGCGGCCGCGCACGACCTCGATTGCCTGACCGCCGCTGTCTACTACGAGGCCCGCGGCGAAAGCCGTGAGGGCCAGGCGGCGGTTGCGCAGGTGGTGCTGAACCGCGTGCGCAGCCCCTCGTTCCCCAAGACTGTCTGCGGCGTTGTCTACCAGGGCGCGGCGAGCCACGCCTGCCAGTTCAGCTTCGCCTGCGACGGCCAGACCGGCGAGCGGCACGAGGCCGACGCCTGGGAACGCGCGCGCGCGGTGGCCTCTCGCGCTCTCGGCGGCTACGTGATGGGCGCCGTCGGCAGCGCGACCCACTTCCACGTCGCATCGCTCGGCGGGATCTGGGGGGCCGGGATGGTGCGCATCGCCCAGGTCGGTCAGCACGTGTTCTACGGCTTCAGCGGCCATCGCGGCGCGATCGCCCGGGACGAAGTGGCCCGCAATTCCGCGGCCGACGCCGTCCAGGCTGCGAGCGCTCTGGTCGCGCCGGCGGCGCCGGCGCCGGTCGAAGGCAAGACGGACGAGGCGCCGACAGCCGTGGCTGCGGTCCAGGCGGCGACGCCGGTCAGCGTGGCGACCGCATCCTGACGCGCGAGGCCGGTTGCCAGTCCGGCGTGGCGCGACATGATGGCTGACGGCATCGAGTCGTCAGGGGAGCGTCCATGTCGCTAGTCGCGGAACGTCAGCTGTCCGAGAGCTTGCTCGGCAAGCCGTACGAAGAGCTGACGCCGATCCAGAAGAGCGTCATCGATCTCGTCGCCAGCGAGAACCCGTCGAAGGAGCACCCGGCGCTCGCCGTCGACGAGCGCACGTTCTGGGAACGTCTGGCCGATCACGTCGCGGCGATCGGCGGCTCGTGGGGCTTCATCTTCGGCTTCTTCGTCGTGCTGGCCGGATGGGTGCTGATCAACAGCAGCATCGCCCTGAAGAACCCTTTCGATCCCTACCCCTACATATTCCTGAACCTGATGCTCTCCATGCTGGCGGCGATCCAGGCGCCGGTGATCATGATGAGTCAGAACCGCGCGGCGGCGAAGGACCGCGAGGCGGCAGAGCACGACTATATCGTCAACCTCAGGAGCGAGCTCGAGTTGATGCATCTGCACGACAAGCTGGACGCGGTGCGAGAGCGCGAGCTGGAGGTGCTGATCCGCGGCCAAAGCGAGACGATCGACCTCCTCAAACAGCAGGTGGCCAGTCTCGAAGTGGCCTTCAAGCAGCACGAAGCCGCCGAGGAAAGCTGACCGGTCCTCCGCCTCGGCTTCACTAGTTGAACAGTCGCTCAAGCGTCCCCACCTGGGGCGCCGGAGTGATGAATGTTCGATTCTGATCTGAGTTCCCCCGCCGTCCCGCGGCCCACCGAAACCCAAGCCCTCGACGCCTATTCCCAGGTCGTCACCGCCGCGGTCGAACGTGTCGGCCCCGCTGTTGTCCGCGTCCATCCCCGCGCGAAGGGCCGTTCAGGCGTCGGCTCCGGCGTCGTCGTCTCCCCGGATGGCCTCATCCTCACCAACAGCCACGTCGCGCAGAAGACCGCCGCGCACGACATCGTGACGCCGGAAGGGCGCACGCTGACCGCGCGCCTGCTCGGCGACGATCCCGACACCGACCTCGCCCTGCTGCGCGTCGACGATGCCGTGACAATGCCGGCGGCCAGGCTCGGCGACAGTCAGGCTCTGACCCGCGGCCGGCTGGTCGTCGCCATCGGCAACCCGCTCGGCTTCGAAGCGACCGTAACCGCTGGCGTCGTCTCCGCGCTCGGCCGCTCTCTGCGCGGCCAGGGCGGGCGGCTGATCGAGGACCTTATCCAGACCGACGCCGCGCTCAATCCTGGCAACTCCGGCGGCGCCCTCGTCTCGTCTGCCGGCGAGGTGGTCGGGATCAACACCGCCGTGATCGCCGGCGCGCAGGGCATCTGCTTCGCCGTCGCCAGCAACACCGCCGCCTTCGTGCTGGGCGAGCTGCTGGCGCACGGCCGTGTGCGCCGCGGCTGGATCGGCGTTGCGGTCCAGCGTGCGGCGATCCCGCGCCGCCATGCGGTCGCCGCCGGGATCGCGCAGGATTCCGGCGTGCTGATCACCTCTATCGACGCCGGCTCGCCGGCGGCGCAGGGCGGCCTCGTCGAGGGCGATGTCGTGATCGCGGCCGGCGAGCGGCGGACGACCGGCGCGGACGACCTGATCCGTGCGCTCGACTGGCGCAGCCTCGAAGCGCCGCTCCCGTTGACGGTGCTGCGCCGTGGACGCCTGGAGCATGTGACGGTCACCCCGAGGCTGCGGACGAGCTAGCCTCGGCGGAGGGTTCAGACGGAGTCCAGTCCGATGTCGAGCACCGGCGCCGAGTGGGTGAGGGCGCCGACGCTGATCACGTCGACGCCGGTCTCGGCGATCGCGCGCACCGTCTCCAGCGAGACGCCGCCCGAGGCTTCGAGCACCACCTTGCCTTCGGCCCGGGCGACCGCCGCGCGCAGGTCCGCCAAGCTGAAATTGTCGAGCATGACCACGTCCGGTGCTTCGGCCAGCGCCTCGTCGAGCTGCGCCAGGCTGTCGACCTCGGCCTCGACCTTGACGAGGTGGCCGGCGAAGGCCCGCGCGCGGCGGATCGCGGCCCCGACGCCCCCCGCCGCGGCGACGTGGTTGTCCTTGATCAGGATCGCGTCGTCGAGGCCGAAGCGATGGTTGACGCCGCCGCCGCAGCGCACGGCGTATTTCTCGAGCGCGCGGAGCCCAGGGGTGGTCTTCCGAGTGTCGGTGATCACGGCGCCCGTGCCGGCCACAGCGTCGACGTAGGCGCGGGTCAGCGTCGCGACGCCGCTCAGGCGCCCCAGCAAGTTCAGCGCGGTCCGCTCGGCCGAGAGCAGCGCGCGGGCGTTGGCGTTCACCTCGGCGATTGCGGTCCCGGGCTGAAGCGTCTCGCCATCGTCGACCTGGGTCTCGAACCGGGCGGCCGGGTCCAGCGCCAGCACCGCTAGCCGCGCACACGCGAGGCCGGCGACAACGCCCGCCTTGCGGTTGGCGAACCGGGCCGAGAGTCTGGCTTCGGCGTCGATGCAGGCGGCCGAGGTGATGTCGCCGGCGCGGCCGAGGTCCTCCGCCAGCGCCGCGCGCACGATTGGCTCGACGATCAGATCGGGCAGGGGCTCGAGCATGATCAGGCGGCGGCGACCGCTGGCGCGGGCGACAGCGTCACGCGGCTGCGGATCGCCGGTCCCAGCTCGGGGTGGTCGGTCCTGAAGTGCGCGCCGCGACTCTCGCGGCGAGTCAGCGCGCCCTCCGCGACGAGCCGGGCGGCGACGAGCGGCAAGGCGCGGCCGTGGGCGGCCTCGAGCCCTGCGATCGTGGTCAGCAGGCGGCGCAGACCCGCGCCGTCGCGCACCACGCCGGCGTCCTGGCTCATCGCCCGGCGCAGGGTCTGCAGGGCCGCGTCTGGCAGGTCGGGCGCGGGTGCGGGGGGCGTCGGCGCGGTCCCGGGGTCGGCGGCCCTCGCGGCCGCGCGGCCGGCGCGGGTTCCGAACACCGCCGCTTCCAGCAGCGAGTTCGAGGCCAGCCGGTTCGCGCCGTGAACGCCGGTCGAGGCGCACTCGCCGGCGGCGAAGAGGCCGGGCAGGGTCGCCGCGCCCTCGGCGTCGGTCTCGACCCCGCCCATGTGATAGTGCACCGCCGGGACCACTGGGATCAGGTTACGGCGCGGGTCGATCCCCGCAGCCATCGCCGCGGCGAAGACGGCCGGGAACTCGTGCGGGAAGGCCGCGCCGATCGCATCCCGCGCGTCGAGGAACGCTCCGCGCCCCGCTCGCCGTTCGGCGGCGATCGCACGGGCGACGACGTCGCGCGGCGCGAGCTCGGCGGCGGCGTGATAGCGGGCCATGAACGCCTGGCCGTCGCGGTTCACGAGCTTCGCGCCCTCGCCGCGCAGCGCCTCGGTGGCGAGCGGCGCCGGATCGCCGCCGAGGTCCATCGCGGTCGGGTGGAACTGCACGAATTCGGCGTCCGCGATCGCCGCGCCGGCGAGCGCGGCCAATGCGAGGCCCTCGCCCCGCACCTCGCGCGGCGTCGTCGTCACCGCGTAGAGCCCGCCGAGCCCGCCGGTCGCGAGCACCGTCGCCGGGGCGACGATCTCCGTCAGCCAGCCGCCAGCGTCCTCGACCAGTGCGCCGCGGACGCGCCCGGCGCGGTCGGTGAGGAGTCGTCGGGCGCGAACGCTCTCGCGCACCTCGATCGAGGGGTTGCGGCGGACGGCGGCGACCACCGCCTCCATGATCGCCCGGCCCGCCCCGTCGCCGCCGACGCGGGCGACACGGGCGCGGCTGTGGGCGGCCTCCAGGCTCTGCGCGAACGTCCCGTCGGCGGCGCGGTCGAACGGCGCGCCGAGCGCAGCGAGGCGGCGCACCGCCGCCGGCCCCTCGCGGGTCAGGATCGTCACCGCCTGCGGGTCGCACAGGCCGGCGCCGGCGGCGATCGTGTCGGCGGCGTGGAGCGCGGGCGCATCGTCGGCGGAGAGCGCCGCGGCCATTCCGCCCTGCGCCCAGGCTGACGAGCAGCCACTCGCCAACGGCGCGGCTGCGAGCACGAGCACGGGGCGCGGCGCGGCCGCCAGCGCCGCCGACAGCCCCGCGAGCCCCGCGCCGATCACGAGGACGCCGTCGAAATGCCTGCGGTCGGTCACCGGCCTACTCCGAAGCTGCCGAACGAAAGGAAATGCGTGTCGACGCGCAGGTCGGCCGCGGCGAGAGCCAGCGCGGCGGCGCAGAGGCCGAGCGCCAGCACGTAGAGCGCCAGTCCCAGCGCCCATTCGCCCCAACTCAGCGGCCGCGCGGTGGGCCGAAGCTGGCCCATGCGCAGCGATCCCAGCACGCTGAGGCCGATGAAGACGGGCGCGATCAGAGAGCCGCGGCTCAAGGTCCAGAGCACGGCGAGGCCGCCGACGACAACCAGCGCCAACCGCTCGAGCTGCGGATGGATGCGGGCCAGCACCGGGCCGAGCGCCTTCGAGCCGTCGAGCGGCGGTGCGGGCGCGAGGTTGAGCAGATTGAACCCGGCCACGACGAGCGCGCCGACGTCCCAGCCGCGCTGGCCGGTCCACGCGGCGAGACCGAAGAAGGGCAGGGCGGCGGCCAGGCCAAACACCGGACCGGCGAGCGCGATCACGACGCCCTTGAGCTCGGTGTCGGGCGGCCGCGCCATCGTCGCCGCGCCGCCGAAGAACGGGATGATGCGGATGCGGCTTGGGCCGCTGCCGGCGGCGTTGATGACGAGCACGTGTCCGAACTCGTGCACGAAGACGCCCAGCACGGCGGCCACCGCTCCGAGCCAGCCGATCTGCCAGGCGATCCAGGCGGCCAGGATCAGGGTCGAGACGCCGCCCCAGAAGAATTCCGCGAGCGGCGAGGTCTTGGCGTCCGGCGGCGCTGGCTCCGGCTGCGGCTCGGGAACGGCCCAGGGCGAGACGGGCGTCGGATCGGTGATCGGCGTCTCAGACATCGGCCGCCTCCAGCGCCGCTCGATGGTGCGCGGCCGAGGGCTCGCTGAAGCAGCAGAACACCACCCTCGCCGGGCGGTCGTCCTCGGCCAGCGCTGCGCGCACGGCCCCTACCGCGATCCTCGCCGCCTGGTCGGCGGGATAGCCATAGATCCCGGTCGAGATCGCCGGAAAGGCGATGCTGGCGAGGCCGTGCTCGCGGGCGCGTTCGATCGCGCGGCGATAGCAAGAGGCCAGCAGGTCCGGCTCGCCACGCCGGCCGCCGTTCCACACAGGGCCGACGGCATGGATCACGTACTTGGCGGGCAGGCGGTAGCCGCGGGTGATCTTGGCCTCGCCCGTCGCACAGCCGCCGAGCGCGGCGCACTCGGCCGCGAGTTCCCGGCCCGCCGCGCGATGGATCGCGCCGTCCACGCCGCCGCCGCCCATCAGGCTGGTGTTGGCGGCGTTGACGATGGCGTCGACCGCAAGGGTGGTGATGTCCGCCACGATGACCTCGATCCGGCTCATTAGTCCGCCAGCAGCCAGTAGAGGTCGGTGCGCAGCCTGGCCGGATCTTCCTCCCAGTCGCCGTAGACTTCCCAGCTGACGCTGGCGCGCTTCAGACCCATCGCGTCCATCTGTGCGATCGCCGCATCGCCAGTGGCGGGGATGCCGTCGTAGGGGCCGACGTGCGCGACCGTCGCGGCGCGGCCGGCCGGTGTCGCCGAGGCGATCACCTCGCCCTCGGGCGAAATCGGCTCGGGCGTCTGCACGCCCACCTCGATCAGCAACCTCACGTCCGCCGGAGCGCCGGCGGCCGCCTTGTAGACCACCACGTTGTGGCCGAGGCCGGTCACCTGGCGGGCCCGCAGCACGGCGTAGACCTTGTCGAGCCGGCTCACGATCGCCTGGCCGAGCCCGTTGCGCGGCGCCCAGCCGCCAACTGCCGCGATTGGCGTCGCCACGACAGTCACCTGGGTGAGTTCCACGGGCATCGCGCGCCTCAGATCAGCTCCACGTCGACGTGGTGGCGCGCCTTCACGAGGTCGTAGCGCGCCGGCCGCTCGGGCGGGGGCAGGTCGATCATCCGCTGCACGGCCAGCCGCGCGCGCTCGGCGACGTCCGGCGCGACGGTCACCTCGAACCGCTCCTCGAGCAGCGCCTCGTGGATGTTCTCGAGGCTGATCCGCTTCATGTGCGGGCAGAGATTGCAGGGGCGCACGAACTCGACGCCGGGGGCCTCGGCGGCGATGTTGTCGGCCATCGAGCACTCGGTGATCAGCACCACTTGCCGCGGCTGACGCTTGATGACGTAGTCCGACATCGCGCTGGTCGAGCCGGCGAAGTCGGCCAGCTCCAGCACCTCGGCCGGGCACTCGGGGTGAGCCAGGATCTCGGCGTTCGGCCAGGCTTCTCGCACCTGCCGGATGTCCTCGGCCTCGAAACGCTCGTGCACTTCGCAGCGCCCCTGCCAGGCGATGATCCTGATCTCGGTCTGGCGCGCGACGTTGCGGGCGAGGAACTCGTCCGGCAGCAGGATCACCCTGTCGGTCCCGGCGGCCTTTGCGGCGGCCTCGACCACCTGCACCGCGTTCGCGCTGGTGCAGCAGATGTCGGTCTCGGCCTTCACCTCGGCGGTGGTGTTGACGTAGGTGACGACCGGCACGCCGGGGTAGCGCTGCTTGATCAGCCGCACGTCCGCGGCCGTGATCGAGGCGGCGAGCGAGCAGCCGGCGCGCAGGTCGGGGATCAGCACCTTCTTCTGCGGCGAGAGCACCTTCGAGGTCTCGGCCATGAAGTGCACGCCGGCCTGGACGATGATCGCCGCCTCGGTGCGGGCGGCCTCGCGGGCCAGGCCCAGGCTGTCGCCGATAAAGTCGCCGACGCCGTGGAAGATCTCGGGCGTCATGTAGTTGTGGGCCAGGATGACGGCGTTCTTCTCGAGCTTCAGCCGGTTGATCTCGACGATCAGCGGCGCGTGGGCGCGCCATTCGATCGGCGTGACGCGGGACTTCACCTTCTGCCAGACGCCCGCCGCGGCGGTCTCCACCTCGGGGGTGAAGTCCAGCAACGTGGTTCCGTCGGCCATGGGATCCTCCTTTTGCTCACTTTGAGCATTTCCTTGGCCTGAAGAAACGCCGCACCCGCTTGGGCCGGCGTTCTCCCTTATGCTGAAACTGAGCATAAGTCGCGAAGTCCATATAGACCGTGGTTCGCCCGGCGCAAACCCCCGCGCCCTCTTTTTTCGCTCACGAAAGCTGGAAGCCGTTTCAGCGCGCCTCTGCGCTCCCGCCGAAACCGGCGCCCAGCGCCGCCGGTTCCCTTGTGAACAAACCGTCAGGGGCGTCCGGCTCTGCAAGCTGCTATAGGCCCGCCGGTGTCACCCCGGCGCAGAGGACGGAACTTCGTCGCGGCGTGCCTGACGCTCGGGCTCGCCGCCTGCGGGGCCATGTCCGCCGATCGCGCCGGCGACAGCACCCAGCGAATCGTGGTCCAGGCGGGCCGCCTCACGCCAGCCGGCTTCGCGCGGCTCCAGCAAGGGATGGACGCCGGCGCGGCGCGGATCGCCGCCAGGTTCGATCCGGAGGCCCGGGTCGACTCCTGGGATCGTCCTGCGGGATGGATCTCGCTCGATCTGGCGCGGCCCCCCGTGCTGCCGCTCGCCATCGCCGACGCCGCGCAGCTCAACGCCGTGCTCCCTGTCGACGACACCGGCCTTGCGCCCGCGCAGCCGTTCTACCTGACCGCCTCGGGCGCTGAGCGGCAGCGCGCGACCCTCTGCATGACCCAGGCCGTCTATTACGAGGCCGCGCTCGAGCCGCTCGAGGGCCAGCAGGCCGTGGCCCAGACCGTGATCAACCGCGTCCGCCACCCGGACTTCCCGAAGTCGATCTGCGGTGTCGTCTATGAAGGCTCGCAGCTGCCGATCGGCTGCCAGTTCTCGTTCACCTGCGACGGCTCTTTGGCCCGCCCGCCGATCGAGCCTTACTGGAGCCGCGCGAGAGACGTCGCGCTCGCCGCGCTCTCGGGGTTCGTCGCCAAGGACGTCGGCTCGGCCACGCATTACCACGCCGACTACGTCTTCCCGCGCTGGGGGCCGCAGATGGTCAAGATCGTGCAGCTGGGCGCGCACATCTTCTACCGCTACCCAGGTCCGGCCGGCGCGCCGCAGGCCCTGACCGGCCGCTATGGCGGCGGTGAGCTCGCGGTCTCGATGGCCGGCCCGACGGCGGCGGCGATCGCCGCGGCCAAGGCCGCCTTGCAGGCGGGTCAGGTCGAGATGCTGGCGTCGAACGCGGCGGGTGAGCGGCCGCGGCTGGTGATCCCGGCGGCCGATGCGGGCGCACCCGTAACGGTGGTCCCACCGCGCCCGGCGCTGCCCGGCCAGATCGTCGCGGGACGCCGGGTGCCGACCCGGGCCGAGATCGCCCGGATCAACGCGACGCTGTCGCCGCCGCCATCCAGTCCCGGCGATGCCCCGATGACGACGTCAGGCGCTGACGGCCAGCCTTAGCCGAACGCCCGCGGGTAGGCGACCTTGACCGGCGTGGCGAGGGCGCCCGGGACCAGCTCCAGCGCCATGAAGGCGGGCAGGTCGGCGTATGGCGAGGCGATGCTGGCCACCGCTGCGTGCGAGAAGCCGAAGCGCGGATAGTAGGTCGCGTGGCCCAGCACCACGACCGCCTCGGCGCCCAGCGCCTTCACCGCCTCGATCCCGGCGTCGCAGAGCGCCTCGCCGACGCCGCGGCCCTGTGCGTCCGGCCGCACGGCGACCGGCCCGAGGGCGGCGATCCGTCGGTCCGCGGGGTCGGTGGTCGTCCGGCTGAACAGGATATGGCCGGTGATCTCGCCGGCTTCCTCGAACACCAGCTCGACCAGCGCCTCGCCTTCCTCGCGCACCCGACGGGCGATCTCGGCCTCCGCCTCGCGACCGAACGCGGCGGTCTCCACGTCGTGGATGGCCTGGAAGTCGCGTGCTTTGGGGGGCCTCACCACGCCCCGATCTTCTCCGCCTCGTGATGCGAGAGCGGCTTGTGCGCCGCCTCGTGGTCCTTCTCGGCCAGGAACCGCACCGCCTCGAGCGCGGCCATGCAGCCCATGCCCGCGGCGGTCACCGCCTGACGGTAGACGTCGTCGGTGACGTCTCCAGCGGCGTAGACGCCCTCGATCGCCGTGGAGGCCGTGCCGGGCGCCACGTGCAGATAGCCGGCCGGGTCCATGTCGAGTTGGCCCTTGAACAACTCCGAGGCAGGCGCGTGGCCGATGGCGACGAACACGCCGTCGCAGGGCAGGTCGCGCAACTCGCCGGTCTGCGCATGCTTCAGCCGCACTCCGGTGACGCCCGCCGGATCGGTCTGGCCCAGCACCTCGTCGATCGCGTGGTCCCAGATCACCTCGATCTTCGGATTGTGGAACAGGCGCTCCTGCAGGATGCGCTCGGCGCGCAGCTCGTCGCGGCGATGCACGAGCGTCACCTTGCTCGCGAAGCTGGTCAGGAACAGCGCCTCTTCGACCGCGGTGTTGCCGCCGCCCACCACCACGACCTCCTTGCCGCGATAGAAGAAGCCGTCGCAGGTGGCGCAGGCCGAAACGCCGAAGCCGCGGAACGCCTGCTCCGACGGCAGCCCCAGCCACTTCGCCTCGGCGCCGGTGGAGATGATCAGCGTCTCCGCCAGCCAGACCTCGCCGCTGTCGGTGCTGACCCGGAACGGGCGCTGCGAGAGATCCGCGGCGGTGACGATGTCGTTCACCATCTCGGCGCCGACCGCCTCGGCTTGCGCCTTCATCTGCTCCATCAGCCACGGGCCCTGGATCACCTCGGCGAACCCTGGGTAGTTCTCCACGTCGGTGGTGATGGTCAGCTGGCCGCCCGGCGTCAGGCCGGCGATCAGCACGGGTTTCAAGAGCGCCCGGGCGGCGTAGACCGCGGCGGTGTAGCCGGCAGGGCCCGATCCGACGATCAGGCAGCGCGTGCGGCGGGGTTCGGTCATGGCGGCCTTTTTCGCGGACGATTCACCGCGCAATATGTAAGCGAGGCGTGGGCCTAGGGCGAGGGCGGCGCATTGACGGAGATCGACCGCTCACACATCGCCGCGCTGGTAGATCGCGATGGCGTACCCGTCGGGGGTGAGGACAACGAACTCGGTATGGCCCGCGAGCCGGATGAAGGTCGGGGGGCCTTCACAGACGGCGCCAAGCGCCTGGGCCTTGGCGTAAGCCGCCCGGACGTCCTCGGAGCGGAAATAGAGCAGCACGCCCGCCCCTCGTTTCGCGCCTTCCGGCAGCCGCGCGCCACCGTGCTCCTCGGCGTCGGCGTGATGCAGCTGAACGACCAGCTGCCGGTCCGCGTCGACGAGCATCTCGTATTCCGGACCGCCGTGGGCGCTGCGCAGACCCAACAGCGATTGCAGCCACCGCGACGACGCCTCTACGTCATCGACGAACAGCATCGGCTCGAACGCCATAGCGAACCCTCCCTTCGGTCTGGCGACGGAACTCTAGCCGGGAACGGGCGAATGGACAGCCTCGCCGCAGCAGCCTCGCGGTGAACATCGCGCCGCGAATCCTGTTCCTCGCCGACGCCGGCCCGCAGGTCGGCGGCGGCCACGTGATGCGTTGTCTGACCCTCGCGCGGGCGCTGGGCGGGCGCGGCGGCGAGTGCGCCTTCGTCGAGTCCCGCGCCGCCGCGCCCATCTTGCGCCGGTTCGGTTGGCCCGGACAGACCGTGCTCGCGATGACCGAGGCGGAAGACCTCGCCGGCCTCGTCGCCTACGCCGAAGACTTCGCCCAGCGCCTGACGGCCGACGTGGTGGTGATCGACCACTACGGCGCAGGCGCCGACGAGGATGTCGCGCTGGGCGGGATGGACCGGCGCGTGGTGGCGATCGACGATCTCGCCAACCGGCCGCGGCGGGCCAATCTCCTGGTCGATCCGGGCTACGGCCGACGGCCGGAGGCCTACCGCGACCTCACGCCGGTCGACGCCCTGATCCTGACCGGGCCGGCCTATGCGCTGGTGCGCCCGGACTTCGCAGCCGCCCGCTCCCGCGCTCTCAGCCGGCGCGCCCGCCACGGTCCGGTGAGACGCGCGCTGGTGGCGCTGGGCCTGACCGACGTCGGCGCCGTCACCGGCCGCGTGGTGCGGGTGCTGGCGGGCCTCCTCGGCGAGATCCGGCTCGATGTCGTGATCGGGGGCGGGGCCGAGAGCCTGCCGGCGCTGAGAGCGGCGGCCGCGGTCGACCGTCGCCTGCGGCTCTGGGTCGACACCGGAGAAATGGCGTCCCTGATGGCCGACGCCGACATCGCCGTCGGCGCCGGCGGTTCGAGCGTCTGGGAGCGTGCGACGGTCGGGCTGCCGTCGGCGACCGTGATCCTGGCCGAGAACCAGCGCCCGATGATCGGACAGATGGCCGCCGCGGACTTGACGATCGGCGTCGATGTCGAGGCCAGCGACTTCGATGATCGTCTGCGCGAGGCCTGGTCGCAGCTGGTCTCGGACGCCGAACTGCGCTGGCGCTTCACGGAGCGTTCGTCCGACCTCTGCGACGGCCACGGCGCGGAACGGGTCGCCGAGGCGATCCTGCGCTAGCCCTGTTCCGGCGCCTACCAAGCGTTGCTTTTGCCCCGTCGGGGTCTAAGGTCGCCGCGCCCCGCAGTAGGGCTGAGGGAGACAGACAATGAGGACGCGTTCAACGGTCATTCTCGCCGCCGCCGCGCTCGCGGTGGGCGCCGGCATCGGTTTCGGCGTGGGCGCCCAGCCCAATCAGCCGCACATGCAAAACGCGCTGTCGTCGCTGCAGTCCGCGGCCAGCGAGCTCAAGGTGGCCCTGCACAACAAGGGCGGCCACCGCGTCAAGGCGCTGAACCTGACCAACCAGGCGATCACCGAGGTGCAAGCCGGCATCGCCGCCGGCGAAGGCGACTGATTGCCTCGCCGTCCGCGGCCTGACCCGCGGCCGCGGACGGCCGATTCTTACCTAGACCAATACGGGCGGCTCGAAGCCGCGAACGCGGAGTCGCTGGCCCATCGCGGCGCGGTTGGCGCGCCAGTCCTCGGCCAGCAGGCCGAGCCCGAGCACGTCGACGCGCGCGCCCTCCTTGACCACGTGACCGCGGAAGCGCGCCTCGATCTGGAAACCGAAGGTTTCGTGCAGCTTCCAGACCGGCTCGTTCGAGGCCAAGACCTCGCACCAGAGCTTGGCGAACTTCAATCCCTCGAACACGTATTCCAGCACCCAGTACTCGACGTAGGAACCGAGTCCCAGGCCGCGCACGGCGGGGTCGGAGAGGTAGTAGGCCCAGGCGCAGCGCTGGTTGCGCCGGTCGATGTCGTAGAGGTTCGCGAGCCCAACCGGCGCGCCGTCGGACGTAATGATCCAGTAGGTGCGCGAAGGATCGTCCGGAATGCCCGCGAACCAGGCCGCGTGCTCTTCCGGCGAGATGACGTGGTCGGTGTACATGTAGGCGCGGACGTCGGGAGAGTTGCGCCAGGCCAGGATCCGATCCCGGTCGCCGGGTTCAAGCGGCCGCAACTCGACCCGTGGCGCCATGCGAATCTCCGCTCCCCCGAAAGGCGAGTCTAGCCGACTTTCCGATCAGATGCGCCGCTCGCCGCCGAGTCGGGCGAGGTCCGGGCGCGAGCGGACCAAGGCGCGGACGTCGTCGGAGGTGAAGGCCGGGCGGCCGGGATAGAGCCCTTCGTAGACCGCGCGAACGAACTCGTAATCGTGCGCGTAGTCCACCGTCCAGCGCACGTCGCCTTCGTCGGCGTTCTGGCTCAGCCAGGCCTGGCGGTAGAGTTCCGGATGGCTGTGCAGCGCCCACGTGACGTGCTCGTGCTCCTCGGGCGTCGACGCCCGCGCCGCCGCCGCCCGCAGCGCCGCCGGGGTCATCGCCTCGACGTCGAGACCTTTCGGAAAGGTCCGGCGCTCGGGCGGGGTGTTGGAGCCGTAGTCGACGCCCATGCTCACCACCTTGTCGATGGTCGCGTCGATCACCTCGGGGTCCGCGAGCGGGCAGTCGGCGGTCAGCCGCACGACGTGGTCGGCCGGGCCGAACGCGTCCAGCGCGCCGATGAAACGAGCCAGCACGTCGTCCAGCGAGCCGCGATGGACCGCCACCCCCGCGCCGATGACGGTCTCGGCCAGTATGTCGTCTTCCGGCTCATCGCTCGTCGCCATGACCAGTCGGTCGATCAGCCGGCTCCGTGAGACCCGCTCGATCTGACGCAGGATCATCGGCGCGCCGACGAGCGGCAGCAGCGCCTTGCCCGGCAGCCGGCTGGAACTCATGCGGGCCTGGAGGATCGCGAGAATCATCGCGAAGGTGGGTGGTTCGAGACGCGCCTTCGCGGGCGCCCCCCACCGCTATTCGTCATCCTGAGGAGCCACGCAGCGGCGTCTCGAAGGACGCACTAGACCCACTCGATCTTTAGGATCTCGTAGGCCTTCACGCCGCCCGGGGTGTTCACCTCGACGACATCGCCGATCTCCTTGCCGATCATGGCCCTGGCGATCGGCGAGGCGATCGAGATCTTGCCCGAGCGCACGTCGGCCTCATGCTCGCCGACGATCTGGTAGCGGGCCGACTCCTCGGTGTCCTCGTCGACGACGCTGACGGTCGCTCCGAACTTCACCTGGTCGCCCGAGAGCTTCGAGACGTCGATGATCTGGGCGCGCGCGATCCGGTCCTCGATCTCGGCGATGCGGCCTTCGATCCAGCCCTGCCGCTCCTTGGCGGCGTGATACTCCGCGTTCTCCGAGAGGTCGCCATGCGAGCGCGCCTCGGCGATGGCGGAGATCGCCGTCGGCCGCTCCTGGGACTTCAAACGCTTCAGTTCCTCGTCGAGGGCTTGATAGCCCTCGGCGGTCATCGGCACCTTTTCCATACGGGTGTGGCTCGACTCGCCCTTCTTGAGAAATCTCTCCGGCCGCGGGCGCGGACGTCCGGGGGGAGAAAGACTAGGAGCGACGGCGCGGAAACTCAAGAGCCCGGTTGCGCCGCACAAAAAAGCGGCTAGCCGGCGAGGCGCGCGACGTCCGCGAGCAGGCTGGCGGGCGAGAAGGGCTTGGCGATGAAGCCGTTCATGCCGGCGGCGCGGTAGGCCTCGAGCTGGTGGCCCATCACGTCGGCGGTCAGCGCGATCACCGGCATGTCGGTGAGCGGCCCGCCCAGCGCGCGGTTGCGGCGGGTCGCCTCCATCCCATCCATGCCGGGCATGTTGATGTCCATCAGCACCAGATCGGGCGGCGCGGCCGTCTCGGCGTGAGGCGGCAGCCGAGGCGCGCCAGGCCAGCTGGCGTCGGCTCTCGCCCGGGCGCCGGCTTTGCGCTAATGGCGCCCGGGTAGTCAGCGAGCGGGGCGCCTCATTTGGCCAATCTCATCGTGCGGGGCGGGCGGCCGCTCAGGGGACGCGTGATCCCCTCGGCCAACAAGAACGCGGTGCTGCCGATCCTCTGCGCGACGCTGCTCACGGACGAGCCGGTGACGCTGCGCGGCGTGCCCGACATCACCGACGCCAGGCAGATCGTCGAGCTCTTCCAGCGGCTTGGCAGCGAGGTCGACGTCGATTTCGCGAGCGGCGTCCTGAAGGTGCGCCACAACGGGCGCCTGCGCACTGAGGCCGCGCGCCTGCCGGAGGGCATGCGCTCGTCGATCATGCTGATACCCGCGCTGCTGGCGCGGCTGGGCGAGGCGCGGATCGAGGGAGACGTGAAGGGCTGCACGCTCGGCGTGCGCGAGATCGACCCGCACATCGAGGTATTCCAGACCTTTGGGGTCTCGGTGACGCCTGAGCGGGGCGCGCTGGCGCTCTCAAATCGTGGAACCAACGGCCGTCCGTTCGCCGCCGCCAGCCACTGGCTCGACTACGCGTCGGTGACGACGACCGAGAACTTCGTGCTCTGCGCGGCGACGGCCGAGGGAACCTCGACGCTGACAAACGCCGCCTCTGAGCCGCACGTGCAGGAGTTCTGCGCCTTCCTCTTGAAGATGGGCGCCAAGATCGAAGGCGTCGGCACGAGCCGGCTCGTGGTCGAAGGGGTGGAGCGGCTCTCGGGCGCCGAGCATGACTTCACCGAAGACTTCCACGAGATCGCGACCTTCCTGGCGCTGGGGGCGATCACCGGCGGTGAGGTGGCCGTGCGCAACGCCCGTCCCGACCAGTTCCCGCTGATCGACCGCACGTTCGGCAAGTTCGGCGTCGAGGTGAGCCACGAGAACGGCTGGTCGTCGGCGCGCGCGCCGGGACCGCTGAAGGTGGCGCACCCGTTCACGGCGTACATCCTGCCCAAGGTCGAGGCCGCGCCCTGGCCCTACCTGCCGGTCGACCTCTTGCCGATCTTCATCGCGCTGGGCGCCCGCGCCGAGGGCGAGATGCTGTACTGGAACAAGGTCTACGAAGGCGCGCTGGGCTGGACCTCCGAGCTCGCCAAGTTCGGCGCCCACGCGCTCTCGTGCGATCCGCACCGCGTGATCACCTTCGGCGGCAAGCCGCTCGCGCCGGCGACGGTCGAGAGCCCCTACATCATCCGCGTCGCGATCGCGCTTCTGATGCTGGCCGCCAGCATCGAGGGCGCCTCGAAGATCCTCAATGCCGACCCGATCCGCAGAGCGCATCCGCGCTTCGTCGAGAACCTGATCGCCCTGGGCGCCGACGTGGAGTGGGCGTAGCCCCTTTACCCATGAGGCTGCGGCCGTCCGCCAAGCGGACGTTGCGAAGCTCCGGAGCAATGGGCGGTTCTCTGGCGGACGCTCAGAGCACGGGCAGGCAGATTTCCGTCACCAGGTCCGCCGGCGCGGTCGTGTGCGGATCGTTCAGGTAAATCTCGATGATCGGCCCGTCGCGACGACGCTCGCCGCTCGTCGCCAACCAGTCGAAGAGTTCAGCGTAGGCCGCGCTGAGGCCTGCGTAGGGGCCCCGAAGGAGCACAACGGCGTGGCGCCCGCCGGGCAGGGTCCCTACCTGCACCTCGTCATCGCCATCGACGTCTGCGGCCACGCTGATGCCGGCTTCGGAGCGCAGCTCAGTCGCCGGGACCGTGTTGGCGTCGTCGAGGTAAACGGCGACACCGACAGCGTGGGCGCCGGTGAGGCCGCGGGGCGCCGCCCAGGCGTAGAGCCGTTCGAAGACAGACGCGATCTTGTGGTGCGGGCCCTTGTGCGTGAGGTACGCGAACCGCATCGGCGCACGATCCTCTATGGCGACGGCCATCGGTGTCTCCTTTCCGTCCGGTCGGCGGGAAGCGCTTCTGGCATGCAGGCCACCTCGGGCTCGAAAGGCCGAAGGCGTCTCGCGGTAGGCCGCCTTGAACGCCCGACCGAAAGCGGCCAGCGAGCCGTACCCAGCGCCTCGAGCGACCCGGGTCATCGGCGCGGTCGTGGTCAGAAGCTGGACTGCGGCCCTGTCCAGTCGCAACCGGGACAGGGTCTCGGCCGCGGTCTCGCCCCACAATGCGCGGTAGATGCGGTGGAAGTGGTAGGGCGACAGGCAGGCGACGCCAGCCAGTCGGTCGAGGTCGAGCGGATCGTCCAGGTGGGCGGCGATATGCGCGGCGACCCTTCCCAGGCGACGTACGTAGCTTTCAGTGGTCGCTCGGCGAGGCATTGCGGCAGCTTAGCCGCCAACACATTGATCTGGGTTGCGCAATTGGCCGTCCTGCCACGCCCGGTCCGCTTCATGAAGGGGTGACGCACCCGGCGAGCCCCACGCGCAGCGCGGGCTCGGGAACCCGGGTCCAGGCGGCCAGGCGAGCGAGTGCGGGCGGGAAGAGTCCGAGGGCGAACAGGGCCGGCTGTGGACCGGGCCAAGCTTCCAGGCGCCGCTGCAGCCAGCGCGCCAGCCCGACCGGCCGGGCAATGTCGGCATGCAGCCGCGCGTGATAGGCGCCGGCGTCGGCGCCTTCCAGGACCGCGCGCGCCGCCAGGCTGGCGCTGTGGAGGGCGATGGACATGCCGTCGCCCGAGAAGGACGCGATCACCGCCGCCTGGTCGCCGAGCCGGAACAGGCTTGGCCAGCCTCCGCCGCTACGGTGCACGAAACCGAAGGGAACATCGGAAATCGTCAAGGGCCGCGCGGATAGTTCGACCGCGTCGCCAAGCCGCGCCTGCAGGTGCGGCTCGGCGAGCAGGCGGCCCAGCAGCAGGGGCCAGGTTCGGCCAGCCGCATCGAAGCGCTCGCGGCGCACCAGCAGACACAGGTTGGCGACGCCGTCTTCGACGAGTTGCAGACCCGCATAGCCGCCGTCGAAGACGACGATCTCCACGAAGCCTTGCAAGGCGGCGCGCATCGTCTCGCTCAGGCGGAAGTAGCTCTTGAAACCGATCATGCCCTGGTCGGCGCCCGAGACGTCGCGGCGCGCGCCACGCACGTCGTGCTTGCCGCTGGCGAGCAGGGTGGTGGACGCCTCGAGCTCTCCGACGCTGGTCTCCAGACGGCCCGGCGCGATGCTCCTGACAGCAACGCTGCGCTCGACGCACGCGCCGGACCGCTCGGCGTGGCCCAGGACCGCCTCGTCCAGCCGCCGGCGCGTCAGGCCCAGGGCGGTGAAGGGCAGCGGCGAGACGACCGAGCGTCGCCCCGAGATCAGGCGAACGGCGCCGATCCGGGCTCCGCCCAGCGGGCCGAGGTCGAGCCCGATCGCAGTCAGATATGCCTGCGCCTCGGCGGATAAGAACTCGCCGCAGATCTTGTCGCGCGGCTCGCGCTCGCGTTCGAGCAACAGCGGCCGGACGCCGGCCCGGGCGAGGATGGCGGCGGCCGACCCACCGGCCAAGCCGCCGCCCACGATCACCACGTCCGTCACCTGACCCGTCCGACGCAGATGCGGAAGGGGAAGCGCCAGTCGATGGCGGCGCTTTGCGGCGCGATCCCAGCGGCGGCGAGCAGGCGCAGCCAGTCGGCCCGCGTGAAGGCGCGCGCCACTGAAATTCTTCCGTCGTGCCGCACCATCCGGTGAAGCAAGGTCGCCGCCGAGAGGACGGTGAACCCATAGTAGGCAATGGGGTGACGGTGGAGATCGTTGATGAACCACCCCCGCCGGGCGTTGCCTTCCATCCAACCAATGAAACGGACGAGTTGGTCGTCGCTCATGTGATGGGCCACGAGCGAGCTGACGACGAAGTCGATCGGCTCGCCTGGCGCGTAGTCGAAGACGTCGCCGACGAGATAGTCGATCCGAAAGGCAGGATCGGTCGCCGCGGCGGCGGCCGTCGCGCTCCACGGGCTCAGGTCGATGCCGGTCAGGCGCGGCCGCAGGCCCCTCCTCGTG
Source organism: Caulobacteraceae bacterium (assembly GCA_035541575.1). Lineage (GTDB taxonomy): Bacteria > Pseudomonadota > Alphaproteobacteria > Caulobacterales > Caulobacteraceae > Acaudatibacter. The sequence continues at coordinate 60,601 of DATKMZ010000036.1, forward strand.
GCCCAGCGGTGGATGGCGCGCAGCATGTCGCCCTGACCATAACCGACGTCGAGCAGCGTGAACGAGGCGCCGCGCTGCAGGGAGCGCGTCGCCCCCGCGAGCCACCGCAGGGTGGGCGGTCGCGCCAGAGTGAGGGTGTTGGCCCTTGCGAGGGAGTCGAGGCAGGCGGTCAGATCCTGCTCGGCGACGCCGGGCGCCTCCATCTCCTCCAGTTCGCTGGACCGGGCGGCGAAGCTGCGCACGGCGACGCTCAGGCCAGGACCTTGAAACGAAAGCTCTCCGCCGCGAGGCCGGGTCCGAAGGCGACGGCGAAGCCGTTGCCGCCCTCCGCGCCGGCGGTTCGGGCGCCGCCCAGGATCCGCTTCAGCACGAACATCAGGGTCGCCGATGACATGTTGCCGAAGTCCCGCAGCACGCTTCGCGACCAGCCCAGCATCTGGGGCGCCAGCTCGAACGCGGTCTCCACTGCGTCAAGGATCGTCCGACCGCCGGCATGGACCGCCCAGACGTCGTAGTCCTCCGGCCGGGAGCCCCTCAGCAGGCCGGCGTCGTCGTTCCTCACGCTCTCCGCCGCCAGCGCCCGGGCGATGCGGCCAGGCACCTCGCCGGAGAGATGCATGTCGAACCCGAAGTCGCCGATCCTCCAGGTGATCGCCTCCGCGGTGTCGGCGATGGCGGCCGCGCGAAAATCGACCAGGGCGACCCCTCGCTCCTCGGCCGTGACCAACGCGGCCGAGCAGCCGTCGCCGAACAGCAGCATCGCCAGGATCTTCTGCAGGTCGCCCGCCGGCTGGAAGTGCAGCGTGCAGAGCTCCAGGTTGACCACCAGCACCCGAGCGCTTGGCTCGGAGCGCACGAAATGGTGGGCGAGGCGTAGCGCGTTGACCGCCGCGTAGCAGCCCATGAAGCCGACGACCGTTCTTTCCACGCCTGGGTTCAGGCCCGCCGCCTCGACGATCAGCTGGTCGAGACCTGGCGCGATGAAGCCCGTGCAGGACGCCACCACCAGGTGCGTGATCCGTTCTCGCTCGCCTTCCAGGCCAAGGTCGTCCAAGGCCCGCATCGCGAGCCGCGGCGCGCTGACCTCGAAGCGCCGCATGCGCTCGGCCGTCGAAGGCGACCCGTCGAGCGAATAGAACCCGTCGGTGTCCCCGATCACCCTGCCGCCCTGCCTCACCGGCTCGAAATACGAGAACCGATGGTCGATGCCGGCGCGATCGGCCATGCGCCGGAACAGCGCTTGTTCGCGCGGCTTGCTCATGGACTGAACGATGTAGTCCCGGAACGCGGCGTGGATGTCATGCGGGGGTGTCGCCGTCCCGATCGCATTGACGTGCGCGGTCGTCACCATGACGGCTCCAGTTCAGCGTTACGGTGACAAGGCCCGCAGGAATGGCTCCGGGCTTCGGAGGGCGCTAATCACCTACCCCCGGGTCTGCAGTTAATTCCCCCGGTGCGCATTCGGTTCAATGTCTACTTTCCCTGGACCGACTGGCCAAGCGCTCAGAATCGGTGGTCTCCCAGACGAGGGCCTGTCCGGACGTTCGGGCTCCCATGGCTCAGCTTGACTCGATGGTGTGTCGGCCCCGCGCACCGAAGCGTCCGATCAGGCATCGGTATCAGCCGACAGAACAGAGTTAATGACCATAAACCAAAGAGCGATTCGCGTCTTCAATCGGGCTGTATAGGTTCCATCCGGTGCGCCGAAAATCACGTCTGAACTGATCGTCGGAATTGGTATCATCCATACTCGCGGACAATACGAAACTGTTGTACCCTCATCAGGGACTAAACTTTCGTGGTAACCAAGTGTAAGGACATTGCACTTAGAAGCACGCCTCTTCACATCACCTGGAGGGGTGAACCTATGCCGAAGGCATCAAGATCCAAGCCGAGCGTACGCGCTTCCGGGCGCGCCACGGCCGCTCGGCCTGCCCGCTCTCTCAAATCCGGTCAGCCTGCGAAGAGGCGGGCGGCGCCGGCGAAGTCCGCCACGAAGGCGACGAAGCCCGTGAAACCGACAAAAGCCGTTCCGGCGGTCAGATCTGCGAAGGCCGCTGCGAGACCGACCGCTCGAAAGCCGGTTCGCGCGGCCAAGCCGGCCCCGAAGACCGTTCGGAGAGCCAAGCCCGCCAAATCCAGCGTGCAGCGGCGCGTTGCGGCCAAGCCGGCCAAGGCGCCGGTCGCCAAGAAAGCGACCAAGGTGACCAAAGTGGCGAAACCGGCGAAGGCCGCACGTCCAGTGTCGAAGGCCAAGCCAGCCAAGAGCGCCGCGTTGAAGCGTAGCGCCACGGTCAAGGCGCGCCCGGTGGTCAAGCGTTCCAACGCAACCAAGACGCCCGCCAAGTCCGCTAAGACCATGGCGCCCAAGGCCAAGGCGGCCAAGGCCGCCACCGCTCGCAAGGCGGCGAAACCGTCAGCCAAGCCCCAGGCGGCGCGCCGCGCCGCCCCGGCGAAGGCCTCGCGACTTGTCGCCAAGGCCCGGTCAGCGAAGAAGACGGTGAAGGCGACCTCGGCGCGCAAGGCCGTCAAGCGAGCCGCCCCGGCCAAGGTGGCCAGGTCGGCGCCGAGCCGCGCGACCAAGGTGGTCAAGGCGGCGAAGGCCGCCAAGGCGGCGATGGCGGCGAAGGTCGCGAAGTCGGCCAAGGCCGCCAAGTCGCTGCGCGCGACGAGGAAGGGCAAGGTCGTCAAACTGACCAAGGCGACGACCAAGTCGCCTAAGTCCGCCAAGAAGCCTGCCATGCGTAAGCCCGCGATGCGTAAGCCTGCGATGCGCAAGGCGGCGAAAGCGGTCGCGGTCTCCAGGCCGGTCAAGCCAGCCAAGCCCAAGCTGACGAAGGTCAGCAAGACCGCGAGTCGGGCGAAGGCCAAGAAGGCAGCCTAGCGACGGGGAGGCGGCGACACACGCTCGCCGCCTCCTGTCGCTCAAGCGAACGGCGCTTCAGCTGGCGGTCAAGCATCTGGGGCTGGTCGCCGTGGCCGCGGTCCGCTCCGCGCCGCCTTCGGCGACCGCCTCAGGCGACGCCGCGCCGCCACGCGAGCCCGGTCCTAGCGGCAGCGCTCGTCGGTCGAGCGGCCGCCGCAGAGGTAGACCTGGTCGGCCAGATACCGGTCGGCTTCGGCCTCCGTCTTGAGTAGCGCCGCGGCGCGCGCCTCCTGGCCCTTCGGGAAGCTCAGCAGGTCGCCGTTGGATGAAGGCGGCACGCGCAACTCCCATGAGATCGAGTAGAGCGCATCGTCGCCAGCGATCACCTTGTAGAAGAGGTGCACGCCGAAGGCCTGGCCGCGCTCGGTCCCGCAGCGGACCTGGCCGTAAGCGACCCTGAGGCCGCCTTCCAGCTGCGGCGTCGGCCCTGACACCCCGACGCCCGCGCAAGCGCCGCCAACGTGGGCGTAGATCGTCTTCAGGAACGCGCTCGGGTCCGCGCCACGGTTGGCGACGAACGCCTGGTCGGTCAGCATCTCGCTGTAGTCGTCAACGGCGTGGGCGGCCGGAACCTGCTCATGGATCCAGCCCTGCGGCCCCGACTTGTCGGTGATCCGCTTCCATGGCGCGCCAGGGTAGGGGGTCATCACCAGCCGCTCCCCGGCCGCGAAGGCCGCGCTGGCCGAGAGCGTCAGCGCCGCCGCCAACAACAGGGTCGCCCATCCGCGCAAGTTCACCCTCCGGCGGAGGTCGGACCGGCTCATGCGGCCCCCGCTTGCGTGCTGATACGTCGTCTGCAGCCAAGCTCCAAACCGCGCCCCCCTACCTCCGTCAGGCGGCGAAGGCGGCGCGGAAGTTCTCCGGGGTCACGAAGCCCACGTACTCGGCCTGCATCTCCGCGGTCAGCACCTCGATCAGCACACGGTCCTCGAGCCAGAACTCGATCACGCCGAACTTGCCGGCGCGCTTGCAGTACTTCGCGAGCCAGCCCTGGCGGGCGGCGAGAGCGAAGACCTCGGCCTCGGTCAGCGGCGAGGCGATGGCGGCGTGCGTGGCTGTGAAAGCCGGCGCGGCCGGGTTGGTCTCTGCGCGGGCGTCGGCCGGGCCATCGGTCGGGCGCAGCTCGCTGCCGAACGGATAGACCTCGATCGTGGTGCTGCGCGCGTCGCCCGCCATGGCGACCCACGAGCCCGAGGCGACCGGCGGGAAGGGCAGGGCCTGGCCGCGCCAGATCGCGGCGATCGCGGTCGCCACGCGCTGCGGATCGCGCGCGGCGATGGAGAGATGGTGGATCATGGTCCGGCTCCGGCAGTTGATGTGACGAGTTGTAACATCACTTTACGGATTGTCACGCGAATTGTCTGCAGCTAGTCCTCCGCCATGGCCGAGAGCGACACACAGCCGTCCCTGCGGGCGCGCCAGAAGGCGCAGACCCGCGCCCTGATCGTCGACGCCCTGGTGGCGGCGTTGGCCGCCGGCGAGCTGGAGAAGGCCACGCACGAGGCGCTGGCCCGGCGCATCGGCGTCACGCGACAGACCGTCTACCGACACTTCCCCGATCGAGAGAGCCTGCTCGCGGCGCTCTGGGCGCGGCTGAACGCGCAGGTCAGCGCCCACGGACTTCCAACCGACGAGGCCTCGCTTGTCGAGGGGATCGCGCCGCTCTACCGCAACTTCGACAACGCGGCCGACCTGATCACGATCGCCCAGAGCACGATCCAGGGCCG